>CALKPY010000038.1 GCA_937991435.1 uncultured Acidimicrobiales bacterium | reverse complement strand
CGCTGTCGTAGGTGGTGTAGATACGCAGACCGCCACGGAACAAGGCGTCAACCCGTGACTCGCGCGTGTCACCAATGACTGCCAACAAGTCAGCTGACGGGTTCGGCGGCATGTCACCATCAAGGAACCCGCGACGAACTTCGGCCACGAAATAGTCTTCGGGCGGCGCATCGACAATCACATTCTTGTCGCTCGGCAACGGTATGCGGTTATAGAAACGAGCCTGTTCCTGATCGATCTCGCCGACCGCTACCAGACGGTTGAGCACAATTTGACGCTGGCGGCGGGCCGACTCGGGGAACAGGTAGGGGTCATAGCGCGACGGGTTAGGGATCAGTGCCACGAGCAGAGCCGCGTCAGGCCAGTCGAGTTCCGACGCGTCTTTGCCGAAATACACCTCGGCTGCCGCCTGAATGCCATATGCGCCAGAACCGAAGTACACCGTGTTGAGATACCACTCAAGTATCTCTTCTTTTTCGAGATCGTCTTCGAGACGCCATGAAACTACCGCTTCGCGAATCTTGCGCTCGACGGTCTGTTCATCGGTAAGAAGCACTCGGTTCTTGACTAGCTGTTGAGTGATGGTCGAACCACCCTGGGAGATACCACCGGCGCCGACGTTCTCTACGAGCGCTCGCAAGGTCGCCCGCAGGTTCAAGCCGTTATGCAAATAGAAGTCAGCGTCTTCGATAGCGACGACAGTCTTGACAATCGGCTCGGGCATATCTTCGATCTCGAGAATTTCGCGGTTCGAGCCGTCAGTGCTGAACCGATAGAGCAGATCGGCGTCGCGGTCGAAAATTTCGCTTCGGATCTCGAGTGCGGCAAGGTTGATCTCGCCGAACGGGGTTCCATTCACGGCTCCGGACAGGCTGGCGACCTGCGGGCCGAGTGCTGCGCCCGCAGCGACGACAGTGAGGCCCAGCATCGCCACGACAAGAAAGAGACGCACTATGCGAGAAAGCGTGACCACGGGGGACACGGTAGCCCGGTAGACCCCCGAGGATTCGGCACCTCTACGCGTACTACAGCCGAATGTGCTTCACGTCCGGTACCGGGTGCGCACTCCGCGAATCAGGGCCTAAAACGTCCGAACGCCCCGCCGGGGGGAATGGCGGGGCGTGTAAGCAACTGATCTCGGGGGGGGTGAGTTCGAGCGCCTTGGACTTGTTTGAGAATCTAATGAATTACATGGTTGTTGTCTACGTGACATGGGACACAAGCGAATCACGCGACCATGTCGGCCAACCAAGCGTCGGTGTACGCCACGACGATCGGCGATCGATGCGTGCGCGTTTAGAACTGCCAGTACAGAACAGCGCCAGCGATAGCAGCAACGATCAAGAAGAACACCGAAGCCTTAATCGCTGCCTTCATGATTCCGTAAGCGAACCCCGCGAGAGCCAGCACAGCGATGGCGACGAGCACAATGACGAAGGTTGTGTTCAGATCGCTAGCGAGCAGCGACTCAGGAATTCGATCGACCACCGAAGACGGAAGCTGATCGAGGACCTGCTCGGGTACCTCGTCGATCACTCCGGTACGTAGGTCGTCCATGACATCAGGAAAACGGTCACGTAGCTCTTGCGGAATCTGTTCAAGATCTTGGGCGTCAATTTGGAAGCGCATGCGGCGTCATCGTAGGTGGCAGTTGTTCGCCAACCCGGGCACCTACCGTTTGCGTTGAGTCGTCGCGCTATTGTTGGGCCTCAAGGACACCGGCGAGGTTGGTCATGGTCAAGACATTCGACGAATCAATGGAAGAGCTTCAGTCAGAGCGTGACGAAGCGAACCAACACGAGAACACTGACTTCGAGGCTGTGCGCTTGGATCGCAAGCAACGTTTGGCCGCGGGATTGCGCACCCTTGGGCGCTTACACCTCGCCGAAGGTGTGGCCGGACACGTCACTGTCCGTGACCCTGAGTTTCCCGACCAGTTTTGGGTCAACCCGTTTGGCCACAATTTCAAGCTGATGACTGTCAGCGACCTTATCTGTGTCGATCACACCGGCGAAGTAGTCGTCGGCGACCGACCAGTCAACGCGGCAGCGTTCGCCATTCACAGTGAGCTTCACAAAGCACGACCCGACGTGATCGCGGCTGCACACAGCCATTCGATGTACGGCCGCACTTTTTCGTCTCTGGGCAAACCGCTGAAGATGATCACCCAAGACCACACCATGTTCTTCAACGACGTCGCCATGTGTTCCGAAGGCAGCGGAGCTGTCGTGCTCGACGCCAGCGTCGGACGGGCTATGGGCGAGGCCCTTGGAGCCAAAAAGGCTCTCATTCACCAGAATCACGGTTTGATCACGACCGGCGGCTCGGTTGATGCAGCCGTTTGGTGGTTCATCGCTCTCGAACGTTGTTGCCAGAGCCAACTGCTTGCCGAATCTGCAGGCACACCGATCGAGATTCCTGAGCACTTGTGCGAAGACGGCTTCAAAGCGCAGGGCAATGACCTTGCCGGCTGGTTTCAGTTCCAACCGTTCTGGGACGAACTCGTTGCCCGCGAACCTGAATTTCTCGACTAGCCGACAACCCCCAGGCCCCGCCTGAGCGCGACTCGGTTGCTCGGTGTTCAGATTGACGATCTCAAATTGACGGGGCCACGACTGCTGAGTCGGCACTCATCGAGAGGGCTATGGCCAATTCGTCGATCTGGCTCAGCGTGAGATTGCTAATCGTGGCGCGGACCGCTGGTGGCGATGCGATGCGATAAGACGCCGCGCCTCGTATCGCAAAGCCCGCTCTGCGAGCCTGCTCGATGGCGGTCGGTTCGTGCAGCGTCGGAATCCAGACATTGATTCCAGACGCAGCCGACGCTTCGACACCGCGAGCAGCGAGGGCGGTGACGAGTCTCGCACGTCGCTCTTCGTAGCTGGCAGCGGTTCGAGCCACAAGTATTTGCGTGGCGTCGTCTGCCAGAAGAAACGCTGCGAGACGTTGCATTACAAAGCTCACCCAGCCGGGGCCATTCGAGATACCTGTGGAGACCATGTGGGCGGTTTGTTGATCGGCCGCGACGAGTGCGACCCGGACGTCAGGACCGAACGATTTGCCGAGTGATCGAATCGTTGCCCAGCGGGGCCCCGGCGCTTCGACCGTATGAAACGGCACGCCGGCGACGAGCCCGGCGTGGTCGTCGAGGATCAACGCCGTAGCCGGGTACTTCCTAAGGGCTTTACTAAGAGCAGTTGCCCTCGAAGCATTGATGGCAGCGCCGGTTGGGTTGTGTGCACGGGGGGTTATCACGACCGCCGACAGACCCTTTTCGAGGGCGTCACGGAAGCCCGCCGGTTTGATTCCGTGCTCATCGACAGCGAGCGGTTCGAGCTTGAGCCCCCAACGTCGAGCCAGTTCGTGCACAGGGGTGTGGCCGGGGTCTTCGACACCGATGCGGTCGCCGATACGCAGATCCAGAGCGGCGATGACACGTTGGACAGCATCCATCGCACCCGACGTCACCGCTAGGTAGGTGCCGTCGATGCAGTCGGCTTCGAGGTGAGCGATCGCCGGTTGCCGCAGCTCAGGGGCTATCAGCTCGGTTCCGTACGCCGGTTGCGGCAAGGAAGCGGCATAGGCCAGTCCTGCGGCAAGCGAGGGGATTCCATTGCGGTCGGGTGACCCAGTCGCGGCATCGATGAGACCAGCCGGCAACACGTCGACGATCGCCGGTTCGTTCCTCCTCGCTGGCGCAACCACTGTGCCTTGACGGCCGCGCCCGGTGACCATGCCCCGCAGGCGCAGGTCGCGATACGCCGACGAGACAGTTGCTGGTGAGACGCCGAGTTCCTTGGCGAGTGCCCGCACCGACGGAAGCCGGTCGCCGGTGTCAAGTTCACCGGTCGCGATACGCGATTCGATGTTTGTTCGAATTGTCCTTGCGGATGTTCCGGCCATGGTAAATAATGTACCGCCCAAAAGGGCTCAACGTACTAGCACATTAGAAATGGAACCTGAGATGACCGATCACCAACCGGCTTCGCAACGCACCACGCTCAAGCGGGGAACCAACCGTGCCGTGTACTCCCCCGAAGAGATTCGCGCTGTGCTCGAACAGGGCATCGTCGCCCATGTCGGCGTAGTCACCGACAGTGGTCCAATCGTGCTTCCTATGGCCTATGGCTTGCAGGAAGACAACATTTTGATTCACGGCGGGGTGGCCAATGCCATGCTGCGCGGCGGTCGCACGACGCAGGTATGTGTCACCGTCACAATCGTCGATGGTCTCGTCGTGGCCCGTACGCCCCTGCACAACTCGATGAACTATCGATCGGTTGTCATTCGAGGCGAGGCAACCGTTGTCGACGGCGACGCTCAGGGCGAAGCTCTTAAGATCATCAATGACCACATCGCACCCATCTGGGACACGGCTCGCCCGCCATCGGACATGGACTACAAACAGACCCTGGTGTTGTCTGTGCCGCTCGCCGAGGCGTCAGCCAAGATCCGACCCGGTGACCCGATTGATGACGAAGCCGACGTGGCCGGCCCCCATTGGGCTGGCGTCGTGCCCCTAACGACAACGTGGGGAACACCATACGCGGCAGCAAATCTCGCTCCAGGAATCGAGATGCCCTCGGTCGTCGCTGCGCTGGCAGGCACCGACCCTCACGCCTAACCGGCGCGGTCAGCCGCGAAGTGATTTGAGGTACCGAACCGCGGCGGCATTGGCTTCGGGGTCCTGATTAGCAGCATCGATCAGGGTCTGCCCGAGCCAGCCGTCGCGGGTCGATGCCACTTCTTCGAGCGCATTATTGACCTGACGCTTCGTCGTACGGATCAGGTTCGGCGCCTTGGCCGCGAGTGTTGCAGCGAGTTCCTCCACTGCAGAATGCAGGTCTTTGCGATCGACCACCCTGTTCAGGAACCGCAACTGCAGCGCCTCGGCCGCGTCGAACGGCCGACACGTCATCACGAGTTCGCGCGTCGCCGCGGGGCCGATCTCACGAACCAGTCGAGGTATGCCACCCCAGGCGAGCGGGATGCCAAGGTCGATTTCCGGTATGACGAAATTGGTGTTCGACGCGCTTATACGCAGGTCGCACGCGGCTGCCAGCACAAGGCCGCCCCCAATGCAATGGCCGTGAATAGCGGCGATGGTGACCGCTTCTATGGCTTCAACAGCGTCAGCCATTTGTGCACCAAGCGTGCCGCCGCCGGGTCCCGGCTGACCCGGCCCGAAGTCGCGAAGGTCGAACCCTGCGCTAAATGCCCGCTCGCCCGCTCCGGTAACAACCACAACACTCGCCGTTGTTGTATTGACCCATGCGGCGGCTTCGGCGACTTCGCGTAGCGGCACCAGACCTAGTGGGTTGAGGTTGTCAGGCTGGTTCAGTGTGATCCGCGCTATGGGGCCTTCGTCGGCGACAGCGACAGTGTCGAAGCGTGGAACATTGGTACTCATGGAAGCTGATCATCTCCTGTAAGTGGGCCTAGGCGGGCTGGGATCGACACTGCCACGTGTTCGACGACGTCGGTTATCGAGCGGCTGATTTCGAGGGTCCATTCACCGGGTGTCGTATACCAACCCGGTTCGGCCACCGGTTCTACTTCGGTGCCACCTTGTTCGGTGTGCATGGCAGCAAAAGCAGCTCGGTGATCAAACTGCTCGGGGCTCCAGTGGGCGAAGGTTCGCGGATTCAGCGTGATGTTCGCACTGTTTGATTGCCCAGGGTCGAGCCGCACTTTGGCGTAACCGGCAAGCTGAGCGCGCGGGCCGAGCGGGCCGTCGACTGGCGGCACCGCATACACCTGAACCACGTCGCTGCCAGCGCGGTCGCCGGTGTTGATGACCGGCACCGTTATCGAAACGTTGTCGGCAACCTGGTTGAGAACGCATGTGCCCCACTCGAAACTCGTGTAGCTACCGCCATGGCCGAACGGCCACGCAACGTCGATGTTGCGAGTGTCGTACCACCGCCAGCCGCTAAGAAGCCCTTCGGCGTAGCGGCTTTCGTTGCCCTCGCCGGGATAGGTACCAAATGCTGGGCCGTGTTCGATGGCGCGCGGAATCGACACGGGTAGACGACCGGCGGGCTCGGCGTCGCCGAACAAGACGTCTGCGATCGCCGGGGCCATCTCCTGTCCCCCGAGCCAGCACAGCATGACCCCGGGCACCCGGTCGGCCCAGCTCATGTCGACAGGTGCACCAGCGTTGACGACAACGATGGTCCGTTCGTTGACTTCGGCCACAGCCTCGATGAGCTCGGCTTGGGCTCCCGGCAACGCGAGGGTGGCTCGATCTTCGCCTTCGGTTTCCCACTCATGACTTGTGCCAACCATGACGATCGCCGCATCGGCTCGGCCAGCCGCGTGCGTGGCCCGTTCCACCAGATCGACGGGCACCGGCCGACGGTGACCCAAGGCGAATCCGCGGATCATGGTTCCTTCGGTCGCTGCTAGTTCAACTTCAACGGTGACGGTGGTTCCGGCCGCGAACTCGATTTCCGTCGCGATTTCTTCGCTTCCCATGCCGAAAAACGCATCGCCTTTGGGCGGCGGTTTGGTTATGCCGTCGAGCACAACGACGCCGTCGATTCGCACCCGCGCAAGTCCAGCCTGGATCATGGTGAACGTATGGGTACCGGTTTCGGTGATCTTGAGCGAACCCGTGAGTCGAGCGGTGAACGGATCGACGCCAAGTCCGTCTGCTGGTTCGCCAGCCCAGATGGCCCGGCCTGTTCGCAACGTTGATGTCGCGACCGCTGCGCCCGACCAATCGTTGTTGGCGAAGAACTCAGTCACAAAACCATCGACAGGGCGCATCGGCGGAGCGAGCCTGTCAATTACACAACCCGGTTCGACAGTCAGACGGTCACCGAGCCGGTGGCCAAGGGCATCTGCGAGCGTTGGTCGGCGATGCGCTGCAAGCTGAGCAGAACCGCCACCCATGATGTGCGCGACGTCGGCATTGGGGCCGATGAGAGCGACAGAGCCAATGCCGGCATTGAGCGGCAACACTCCCCCAGTGTTCTTGAGCAACACCATTGATTCGGTGGCGGCCCGATGGGCGAGAGCACGGGCTTCGGGTGTTTCGTCACCGGTCTCGGGTTGGTCGGTGTCATCAGTCCAGGCATCAAGTCGGTGATGCAGGAGCAGCCGCCGTCGAGCAATCGCCTGCAGCTTCTGCGAGCCCGTTTCGGTTTCGCCGTCGTCGATCGCCTGAGCGACCGGCGCTCCGAAGAACCGATCAGGGCCCGGCATCTGCACGTCGAGACCAGCTTCGAGGCTGGCCACGGTCTCGCCCGCCGCAAACCAGTCCGACACCACGAACCCTTCGAACCCCCATTGGTCGCGCAAGATGCCGTCGAGCAAACCGCCGTCCATCGAACACCACGACCCGTTGAGCCGGTTATAGGCAGTCATGACCCCAAGCGATCCCCCTCTGCGAATCGCCCACTCGAAGGGCACCAGATAGACCTCGCGCAAGGTTCGTTCATCGATAAGCGAGTTGATCGTGTGTCGCTCGAATTCGGTTTCGTTGCCGATGAAGTGCTTGGGCGTGGTGGCCACGCCCGCCTCTTGCGCTCCAACGACAAAGGCGGCAGCGAGGCTTCCGGCCAAATACGGGTCGTCGCTGTAACACTCAAATGAGCGGCCGAACAGCGGCGAGCGCGGCATGTTGATCGTGGGAGCGAGCAAGACCCGAGATCGTTTCTGACGAGCCTCGGTGCCGAGAAGGTGGCCGATGTCATGCAACAGGTCAGGGTCAAACGTGGCGCCCAGCGCGGACCCGCACGGCACGCACACAGCTCGTGTGGCGTTACCGCCAAAGGTCGCGCCGCGTGCGCCGTTGGGGCCGTCGGTCATGCGAAGAGGCGGTAGCCCCAGTCGGGCAATGCCGGGCACCGTCCACACGTCGCTACCGGCTGTGAGCGTCGCCATTTCAGCCACAGTCATCGCTTGGACAGCGGCGCCAGGATCGTTGCGGGCCAGGTCTGTCGAGTCGGTCACCGTCAGATCGTACGACGCCTGGCACTTGCCTTGCTTAACGAGTCAGCCACCGACCATGTCTTGCTGCGTCTCGGGTGGCACTTCGGTGACCGCCACATTCGGCGCACGGGACGACATCATTAACGCTCCGTTGACATAGATGTTCTGTGACCAGAGGGGGTCGGCCATTAGCTGGCGCGAACCGCCCGGCTGGTCAGGAAACTGCAACACGTAGTCGCCGGCAATCGTGGCGACGAATGTGACCTCTGCGCCCGACGCCACAAGGTTGCCACCAGGTCCAATGACATGAACCGCGACGCTGTTCGACGACTCGACCTCAATCGTAATGCGACTTCCTGATGCGACTCCGACAAGGATCTGGTCACCGTCGGAGGTGAAGCCACCGCCCCTGATGGCACCCTCGACGTCGGCGAGGCCAGAGCGCGGCGCCGTGCGTTCCGCTGCTGCAGTGGGGATCGTTTGAGCAGTCGGTGTTGGCTCCGGTTCAGCCACCGCAGTCGGTTGGGCGACGAGAGCTGCCGGGGTGGATTGCGAGCGCTCGACGTCGCTGACCGACGCCACGCCTTGGTCAGACGGTGCCGAGCGCAAGGCGACGAA
>CALKPY010000037.1 GCA_937991435.1 uncultured Acidimicrobiales bacterium | reverse complement strand
GGAAGCGCATGAACCTCAATCCAACAAAGATGGCCAGCAACCTGGCACGGGGCTTCGCAATGGGCGCAGCCGACATCGTGCCAGGGGTCAGCGGCGGCACAATCGCCCTCATCCTTGGCGTTTACGAACGTTTGATCGCGTCGATCCGCGAAGGTGCCGGTGCGCTCGCCCGACTCGTTCGTGGTGACGTCGGCGGATTCACCAGTCGACTGAAAGCCGTCGAGTGGAGCCTGATACTTCCTCTACTCGGTGGTATTGCAGTCGCATTTCTCGCTCTGTCAAGCCTGCTCGACCGGCTACTCGTCGACGAACCCGAAGCAATGGCAGGCTTGTTCTTCGGACTCGTAGTGGCCTCAATCTTCGTTGCGTGGGCACTGCTCAACAACCGCGACACCACCCGCCTCGTCATTGTCGTCGGTGTGGCCATCGCCGCCTTCTTCATCCTCGGCCTGCAGTCAGGTTCAGTCGTAGATCCCCCCGCATGGGCGTTCTTCCTGTCGGGGAGCGTCGCCATCTGCGCGATGATCCTGCCTGGGATCAGCGGCAGCTTCCTACTGCTGATGCTCGGCATGTACGGAGCGTTTGTAGGCGCCATTCATGACCGCGAGATCACCAGCCTTATCGTCTTCTTGCTCGGCGCCACACTTGGGTTGGCACTTTTCAGCACTGCACTCAGCTGGGTCCTCGACCACCACCGCGACACGCTGCTTGCCGCTCTCATTGGGCTCATGGCTGGATCGCTTCGGGTGTTGTGGCCTTGGCCCAACGGCGTAGGCGTGATAGGCGAAGACGATGAAAAGATTGATGGCACTGGCATTGAATGGCCGAGTGAACTCGGCGATGTCTGGGTACCCCTCGCACTCGCGGCGGTCGCCTTTGCCGTAGTCATGGGTCTGAACAGATTCGCTCCAGACGCGTCGGCAAACTGACGTGGCTGACCCACGATTTTCACCCGGGCTCCCCATCGTGAGCACTATGGAACCATGACCTCGTCGGTTTCGATCACAAGTCCGCTGCAGGGAACCGTCTGGCAAGTGCTCGTTGCGACCGGCGAACAGGTGCAAGCAGGCCAGCAACTGCTCATCGTCGAGTCGATGAAAATGGAGCATCCGATCACGGCGCCCGAGTCAGGGACCGTTCGCCACGTACACGTCGACAAAGGCGGCCAGATCGCAAAGGGCACGGCACTCATCACCTTTGAACCTGGGAATGTTGCGCCAGCGGCAAAAGCATCGGTCAGCGAACCAGCACCCGCCGGACCTCGCAAGGACCTCGCCGAAGTTCTCGAACGTCACGCAATTGGGCTCGACGCACGACGTCCGCACGCAGTCGAGCGACGACGCAATCGTTCACGTCGCACAGCCCGAGAGAACATTGCTGACCTCGTCGACCAAGACTCCTTCGTCGAGTACGGCCCGCTCGTGATCGCTGCCCAACGTCGCCGCCGCGATCTCAACGACCTGATCGAGCGAACTCCAGCAGATGGCATGATCAGCGGCGTCGCAAGTATCAACGGCGAACTTTTCGACCCTTCAACTTCACAGGTTGTCGTGGTGTCCTACGACTACACCGTTCTCGCTGGTACCCAAGGCCAGCAGAACCACCGCAAGAAAGACCGCATCTTCGCACTCGCTGAGCGGCAACAACTTCCGGTGGTGTTCTTTACCGAAGGCGGAGGCGGGCGCCCAGGTGACACCGATGGACTCGGCATCGCCGGCCTTGATTGCCTGGCGTTTGCGTACTGGGGCAAGCTGTCGGGTCTGGTTCCGATCATCGGCATCAACGCTGGATACTGCTTCGCGGGCAACGCCGCAATTCTTGCATGCTGCGATGTGATCATCGCCACCGAAGATTCAAACATTGGAATGGCCGGGCCCGCCATGATCGAGGGCGGCGGCCTCGGCGCGTATCACCCAACCGAAATCGGACCTATCGATACACAGGTCGCAAACGGGGTGGTTGACATCAAGGTGCGCGACGAAGCCGAAGGAGTTGCAGTCGCCAAACAATACCTGAGCTACTTCCAGGGCACGTTGGCTCAATGGTCAGCTCCGAACCAAGAAGCACTCGCAACCATCGTTCCTGAGAACCGCAAACAGATATACGACATGCGCGATGTGATAGCTGGCTTGTTTGACGAAGGATCGGTGCTCGAATTACGACCTGAGTGGGCGCCCGGCATGATCACATCATTAGCCCGGGTCGAGGGGCGACCTGTAGGAGTTGTTGCCAATAACCCTCAACATCTTGGTGGAGCCATCGATCGCGACGCTTGCGATGCCGCAGCTCGGTTTATGCAGCTTTGCGACGCCCATGACATTCCTATTGTGTTCCTTTGTGACACGCCTGGCTTCATGGTGGGCCCAGCGAGCGAAGAACAGGGCATGGTGCGTCGCGCCGGTCGCATGTTTGTCGTCGGCGCCAGCCTCTCGGTGCCGTTTATGACCATCATTACCCGCAAGGGATATGGACTTGGTGCCCAGGCAATGGCCGGTGGCGGTTTCCGCGAGCCGATATTCACGGTTGCGTGGCCGACAGGTGAGATCGGCGGAATGGGACTCGAGGGTGCGGTGACACTCGGCTATCGAAAAGAACTCGACGCCATCGAAGACCCAACTCAACGAGCTGCCTTGTTCGATCAGATGGTACAACGCATGTATGACCACGGAAAGGCGGTATCGGCCGCATCGCACTTCGAGTTTGATGACGTAATCGACCCTGAAGCCTCACGATCATGGATCATGTCCGCCTTGCTATCGGCACCACCACCGCAACCACGAACCGGCAAGAAGCGGCGCTGTGTAGACGCGGTCTGACCATTTCTATCTAGAGCATTTCTATCTAGAGCATGTCTGTCTAGAGCCTGCGGAAGCGCTGCCAAGCGATGTCACCAGCCGGCGTGGTGACGAGACGCTGATCACGCCGAACAAGATCATCGCCCAGCGACGTCTCGATGGGAGCCGACCCAATGATGTCATGTTCACCAATGACATGATCTCGATCGATGAACCACGAACCGTCTTTGTGGCGTCCTCGCAGCGCCGACACCTCGTGCGCATCAGGAATGCCCCACCGATGCGAACGCCATCCCCAACCATCAATCTCTATTGATTCGTCACCGATCAACAGTTCACCGTGCACGTGACATGGCAACGCATAGGACTCCAGGTTGGATCCAACCTCTAGTCGCTCTGCACGTTCCCATTCGAGCTCACAACCCAACGGTATGCGATGTCCGTAGCCGCCCCGAAATACGTCGTCTTCGTCATCAAGCTCGACGGCAAACGCTTCCAGATCAATTGTCACATGATCCATTGGGGTTTGGATTCCAACATCGATCCAAAGGCCAGAAGATCGAACTTCCAAACCCGCACCGCCAGGCAACGCCGCTTGTTCCTCCGCGAGCGTGACCAGCTTGCGTTCGACTCCGACAACCCCCACACGCACCCCGGCCCTTCGCGCATGAGGTCGTAAAACGAGTTCGAACGTGGCACCGAGCCGCAAGGGCTCGTGTACCACGTCGAACAACCAGGACTCATCCCATGCAGGATGGTCCGACGAATCGTGTCGGTGCTCGTCGTCAGTATTGAGTTGACGAAGCTCCGACGTCACAAATCAGACGCTCGGGCGAAGTGTCACAGTCATCTCAGACACTTGACCTTCGTTAACACCCACGACGTCAGCCGGAGCGTCGTTGTAGCGACCGCCCGGATCGGTAACCGTCAGGGCGTAATTGCCTGTGGTCAGGTTGTTGATTGAATAGGAGCCATCAGCGTTGGTGAGAGCACAGCCCTGGCTGACACCGGTAAGACCCGAGGCGGCACAAACTTCAGCGCCTCGCACTGGGTTGCCCGTTTCGACATCGACTACGAAGCCGGTCACAGCGCCGAAGCCAGCAACCAAATCAGGTTGGGTGCCTGCACCTGTATCGATGGACACGTCAGGCTCGACTACGCCACGACCAAGGACCGCGTCGATACCCGATGTTGTTTCGGGTGAGGTGACATCTGCTGATGTCGTCATCGGGTCAAAGGAGTTCGTTGGGTGGGTAAACGTCACCGTGTAGGTGCCGGTCACCAAATCAGCAATGTTGTAGTTGCCCCAAGCGTCGGTCGTCACACACGTGGTGGCGTCGCTCGATGCCAATGCACACACTTCAATGCCCATGGCGTCGGAACCTTGATCATCGACGACGTGGCCGGCAATGCTTCCGGTTGCTACTGCGACACCAGTTTGAGTTGTGATCACGCCCGCTACGTGAGCAGTCTTCAAGTCAGCGCCTGCACCGTCGAATGCTTGCAAATCAACAATTGAAACGGTGGTGTCAGCGGTTGCATCGAGCACTGAGAACTCGATGCTAACGGCATCGAAATCGACGGTGATCGGTCGTGTTTCTGCTACGGCAACCCGTAGAGCGTCGCTTTCGTGGCACATTGCCAGGCCCACACCGGCTGTCGCTGTGCACGTATTCATGCGCAGAGCAGCACGGTCGTAGTCCACGGTCATGCTTAGGCTTGACATCTGTGTCGTGCCCGGGCTTACGGCGATCGTTGCGGTAACAGCCGATTCGCCTGGAGCGAGATCATGACTCGAAACAGTAACTGCGACAGCATCTTCGAGCTGCGCATCAGCCGATGACCCTGATCGAAATAGGAACGTCGAGCCAAGTGCTAAGGCAGCGATCAGGCCAACTACGGCGGTAATTCGAATTGCGGATCGTTTCTTCACGACCATCTCCAAAATGTGCATGTATTGCGGACAACTTCAAGGGTAGAAGCCGTCAAGCCCGCAAGCACTGAGCAAATAGACCCAAGGCGGCCATGCGAGGGCCCGGTAACGACCGGCTGTTGATCAGGATTGTTCGGTGACGGCCGAGTGGTCATCGCTGCGACGGCGTGAAACAACCATCAGCAATCCACCAATCATCATCAACGACAATGACACTGTTGCCAACATGTTCGAATTGGAACCGGTTACGGCAATGATCGAATCGCTCGAGGTCGTCACGGCGGCGTCAGTCGTGGTGTTCGACGAACTGGCGGTGTTGCCGGTGACGGCAGAGCTCGTTGTGCCAGCTGAAATGTCTGGTGCTTCAAAGTTCGTGAAGGTGCGGGGCGCCGCTTGACCAGAAATGACGCTTGGCGCATTGGTGAACGGGCCCGGGTAGTTCTCTGACGCTGCGTAGGCTGCAGGCGCTGAGGTTGCGATCACGATCGGGGTTGGTGTTGACGTGGCGCCGGGTGCCGGAGTCGATGTAGCACTGGCTACTGCAGTCGGAGTCGATGTTGACCCAGCAGGAACGGTAGAAGTCGGAGTCGAACTCGGCCCTGGGGTGCCAGTCGCTGTCGGCGTCGGTGTAGGCGTCGAAGTCGAACCTGGTGGCACCGTTGGCGTGATACTCGGCGTTGATGTCACCGTTGGCGTTGTCGTAATCGTCGCTGTCGGGGTTATCGAAGGAGTAGCGGTAACTGTGGCTGTAGCAGTCGACGTCGGTGTTGAGGTCGATGTCGACGAGGGCGTCGGCGTTGGTGTTGAGTTATCAATGATTGTGATACTGCCGTCGACTGCCGCCTGTTCTAGGGGGCCAACCTCACCATCAGCCTCGACAACGATGAACGGGTTCCAGTCGGGGCCTGGGCAACCAAGGTCAGGTGGATCACAAACAAGCGATGGGTCATTCAACATCGCAATCTCGAGTGCCGTCATGTCGCCCGCAACCGCTGCTGGCAGTGCCATCAACTTGAATGTAAGAACCACGTCGGTTCCAACGGTCGCAAGAAACGCGTCATCAAGTCCGTTGAAAGCGGGCGGATTCAAGTTGGCCGTCAGAGCGAGACGCATGCGGCCGGGCACGATCTCATTGCATGCGATCGAAACGGCGCCAGATACTGATAGTGGCGACAAGCAACTAGCGCCAATTGCGTTGCTCGGGACCAACTGAAATAGCGAAGTGTCGTATACAACGTCGAGCTGAAGTGCGGTGACTGTTTGGCCATCAGCTGGGTTGAGAGCAATCTCGACGATAACCATGCCATTCTCGTCGATCATGTAGTCGTCGATCGTCACCACATGTACATCGGCCTGAGCAGCGGCATCGGTTGGCGTTATGGCTAAGGCGCCCATGAGCAGCCCGAGGGTGACAGCCAACCACGCGGCTGCTCGAACCTTGACTCGCAAAGAGTTATTCAACTTCATCGTTATTGCCGTCTCCGGTTGGCGAGCACGATCAACCTGCGATGGTAGCCGACTAAAGCGGCACCGTCGCAGATAGTCCCACATCTGTTGAGATTCCCCTGTGCTAGCAGCCAAATACGAATTGTTGGGGCAAGGTCGACTTAACCAATGTCGACTTAACACAGAGGGTTCGGAATCAGCACGACACACTGCATCAAGACAGAGGCATCAACGGCTGTTGG
Source organism: uncultured Acidimicrobiales bacterium (assembly GCA_937991435.1). Lineage (GTDB taxonomy): Bacteria > Actinomycetota > Acidimicrobiia > Acidimicrobiales > UBA10347 > UBA10347. The sequence continues at coordinate 141 of CALKPY010000037.1, read as the reverse complement.
CTGACCAGATCCGTCAATATCGGCCACCATTGCGCTCGCTGTGAACGGTCCAGATCCACTAATACCGCAGTGACCTGTGTCAGAGCGCAAACCAACGACTAGTTCCATGGTGCGAGCGACATCGGCAACGGTTAACTGCCC
>CALKPY010000036.1 GCA_937991435.1 uncultured Acidimicrobiales bacterium | reverse complement strand
CCGGGATAGCGGACGCCTTCTTGTTTGATCGGGTTGCCGTCTGCGTCGGTTTGGTGTGTGGCTGCCGCTGCGGCTCTAGGCCGGACGGTGGTTGATTCGTCTTCGACCCGCCGGATTGACACGATTTTCGTCATGAGTAGTGACGAGGCGGTGGCGCGGTCGATGGCTTGGAACGCCGTGTCGATGCGTTCGAGGTTGTCGAGCACGCTGAACCATTGGGAGTGGGGGATGCCGGGTTCGAGCCAGTCGTTGATGATGTGTTCCGCTTGGTTCAGCGGGATCGACATTTTTTGTCCGCCGTTGTTCCATTGGAACCGGCCGTCTTTGATGGTGGCCATGTATGGCGGGATGACGTCGTATCGCAGCCCGCCGTTGGGGGTGTTGTAGCGGACGACCCAGAGTTCGCCGAATACCCGCCAGTACATGATGAAGCGGCGGAGTAGGCCTTGGTGGTTTTGGTTGCCGGAGTTGAATGATTTGGTCCAGGCGTTGATGGCTGCGTGTTCTGCGTCGCCGGTGTCGGTCCATCGCCAGGTGCCGTCTTCGTTGATGCGGCTGCGTAGTTCCATGCGGCCGAACATGATGCCGATGACTGATTCGACGAAGGTGACGACGCCGCCGTGGGAGATGAGGCCACCTTTGTTGTCGTAGCCTCGGATCATGGCTGCGAGGCGGGTTTGGGCGGCTGCTGGTGTGAGTTTTGGTGCGCTGTCGAGGGTGCCGACGAGCGCTTCGATGGGTGACCCGTATTCTTGCATGGGGGCGCCGAAGGGGAACGATAGGGGTGGCCCGGTTGGTGGGGGTGGGGCGGCTGTGGTTGCTCGGAAGGCGTCGAAGAATCCCATTTGGTTGTGACGGTAGGATTCGTGTGTGACCTAACCGAACGTGGTTATTCGTCGTCGGCGGGTAGTTCCCGGCGCGGCGGGGCTGGTTTCTCTACCACTTCCGCACCCGGCATCTGCTTGGCAACAAACTCAGCAGCCTTACGTGCGTCTTCGGCGGTGTCGTATCCTGGTGATCGGGCGAACACGATGCCGGTCAACTGTTCTGCGACTTGCCAGTAGTGGTAGGTGTCGGTGCCGCCGGTGTGGGGTTGTTGACGCAGTTCAACGTTAATCATCGGTGGTGCTGCCTTCCAGGATTTTGAGGGCGTTCGCTCGGCCGCGGGCGACATTCGCTCCGTAATGCCGTTCCAGCTCGTGATGCGCGTCACGGATGGCACGGTTTTGGATGTTGATGAGGTCTGTGGACGCTTTGAGACGAGTCTTCAATACGCCTCGTTCTCGGCGTGTCTTCGAAAGGGTTTCCTCAGATTCGGACCACAGGTCTAGGCGTGCTTGCGCTATTCCTTCGAGCCGGCGCCGTTCGACGGCTTGCCAGTAGTTGAGGATGATTAGGCCGATGCACATGCCGACAAGTGCGACCGCTGCCAACGCGCTCATTTGTTCGCTCGTTTAGTCATGCCGACACCATGAACCAGCGGTATGGACTAGCGGTCGTGGCGGCCACGCCACGTTTCAAACCACTGCCAATGATTCCAACACGCGACCGACAGACCTGCCGCCAAACCCAACAGGAACCAGGCCATGTCAGGAATCAAGCAGGCTTTCAAGGAACGCGTCGAACTTGTCATCCGCCGCGACAGGTTGTTTCGGGATAGCGATCGTCAAACCCCGGCCAGACGGCTCAGGGGCAGTAGCGGCTCGAGACGCCGCCAACCGTTCCTTCACTTTCCCAGTGGACACAACCGCCGATCTGGGCGCTAACAGGCCGAGCCCGAGCTCAACCACGAGGATGAGTGCTGCCATTTGGGCGTCAGATAACGCCAAACCAAACGTCACACCCAAATACAGGACAGCGCGGACGAACGCCATCACTGCTACAGGTTCCCTACCCCACAAACTCATTGGTCCTTCTCTCCGTTGTTCAGTCGTTGCGACAACGCACCAACCGCCGCGCCACCAGTCACAACAACCGACTCCGGCGCTGTCTGCCCCCTAACGATGAGGAATACGACGGCTCCTAGCGCTGCGAATGCGTACACACCGAGGATGAGCGCAACAAAGTCACGCAGCATCCAGTTCTTCACTTGTTCGCCGTTCATGATTTGCGGTTGAACCTGCCGTCTAGGCCGGTGGCCCATCCGATGAGCCAGCCGGTTGCGGCGGCTGCTGCGGGTACTCCGCCTACCACGACGATCGCGACAAGTGTGGAAATCATGAGTCGAGGAGTTCTGTCATCAACTGGAGTGACGGTGACGCTGACACAAGTTTCGGTGTCCAAACTTGGTTTTGGTGTTCGTCTGCGGCTCTCTGGATCCAGTAGTCGACGCCTTCGGGGTCTTTGCGGGGGTCGCGTCCGTATTGTTCGTAGGTGCGGTTGATGAAGTAGATGAGGTACGCCATGGGGTCGGTGTCGCTCCCGGTGGTTGTGGAGTCTCCGAGGATCGCGGTGATGTCAGCGGCGGTGAGGGTGCGCGCTGCCGCGGGGGTCTGCTCCAAATGGATGTGGTCGTTGTGCGGGGACGTGCCGCGATAAGCGCGCCACCCGCTGCCAGGACGCCATTGCCGCCCGGCGTAAATCATGTAATCGATGCCGAGCTGTTCGTGGCGCTCAATGAGCCGTTCGATGAGGGCGTCGAGCTCCGGCGATTCAATCTTACTGGTCGGCCATTTGCCGTTCGGATATCCGGGCAGGTCTTCACGGACGCCGGCGTCAAGCGCCCGGCCGTATGAGTGGACGGACAGCGGCTTGTTTGGGTCGTTGTCGATGTGGCGGTAAACGTATATCCCGGAGTCGACGGAGATAACCCCAGGGATTTCCCCTATAGCGGCGAGCAACCAGTTTTGCAGTGCTCGAGTGCCTGGTTTCTCGCTCATCGGTCGGCCCGTTTACTCGCCACGTTGAGCCATGTGACGTCAAGGGTGGGCGGGTTGTTGCCGGATTCGACGATGCCGTGTGGGGTGACTTGGGATCGTGTTTCTACCCAGCTGTTGGGGCCGTCGGGGAACGCTTCGTCTCGCCATTGTCCGACGCTGGTGGGTCCGGTGATGTCGGCTGAGCAGCAGCGGATGTAGCCGGATGGTGTGCGGACGATGACGGCGGGTTCGCCTTTGCGGATGCGGTGTTTGTCGACGTGGATGAGGGTGGGTTGTCCGGCTAGGCGTGCTTCGTTGTGGACGCGGCCATAGTCGACGTGTGGCGGTGTGTTGTTGCGTGTTGGTGGTTTGACTGGCGGGTTGGTCGGCACTTGTTGGAGAGTAGGGAAACCATGGGACCCACTGATTGTTCGCTGCAACACGGTTCGTGGATGGTGTTGCAGCGAACAATCAGATGTCGAACGGGTCCTGCACGTAGTAGTCAGCTTCGTTCGCCGGCCGGAAATGCTGGTTCTGAATCGAACCGGAACCGCCCGTGATGCGATCCAGATTGCGTGCTTCGGGTAGCCCGGTGTACGCCTGCGCACCCAACTGGCCTTCCGAGCAGTTGTGCGGGTCGGCGCATTCAAAACAGCCCGTCGTCCACAACTGGTTGATCAGAGGGTTCCACGCGAACAGGATGTCGGCGTGGAGCGAACCGCCAGGGTTCGGCACCTGCGGCATCGTCATCTGGCCCAGGTCGGACGACAACCGCCAACCCGACGTGTCACCATTCGACGGCCATTTGAAGTCCACGAGAATCTGGATGTGGGGGATGCGGTACGGATGTGACGCCGGCGACGGGTCGTTGTCCGCCAAGCCGCCCTGCGGGTTCGTCGTCGCGAGGCTGTGAGACAGATGGTTCGCTGACGACAGGATCGGGTCGCCGTTCCCATCAACCTGAATGTGTTGCGGGAAACCGATAACGCAGCGGATCAGATCCCAGTTGTTCGGGTTCGATGTGGGGATCGTGTTCTGCGTCTCCACAATCAACCCCAGCGTCGGGTTATAGAACCCCCACTGATAGTTCACGTTGAAGCCCGTCCAAGACAAGTTGTGCACCATGGGGCCGGCGGGGTTGATGTTCCCGCCGATCAGCTGCAACCCGGCAGGGATTTCCTGCACGTCGCACCAGCGCCCAGACTTGTAGTAGACGAGGATGCCTTCAGGGATGATCACGTTGCGTTCGTTGCCGGGCCCGCCGAGCGGCCCGTCATGCAGCGCGGGCATCCAATACGCTGAACGGTTCGCTCCAGCGAAACCTTGTACGGTGGATCCGCCGATGTTGAGGAGGTCGTTCGGGCCGCCATCACCTGCGGTGGAGAACGCGTCGGCGGCGGTGTTGCCGTAGAACATGTGGAGATGGGATGCGCCGGATTGGTTGGGGAACACGACGGGGTCGTCTTTGCAGTAGTGCGACGGGGCGCCCTGGAAACGGAACTGGGCGATTTGTGGTGTCGACCCGTTGGTGTACTTGTTGTCTGACGGGTTGAACGTGATGTCGGGGTTGAGTGCAGGGTCGCCACCCGGCGATGCTGCGTTGATTTGCGCCATTGTCAGGTTTTCGAGGCGGGTGTACTGGTCGTTGGCGATGCCCCATGGGTTGGGTAGGACGCAGTCGAGGACGGGCGAGTTGGGGAGCGTGTATGGCTCCAAGCATTCGGTGGGGTCGACGCAGTACCCCATGTCTTCCAACGCCGCCATGGTGAGCGCTGAGAATTGGCTTGGGTTGTCCAACGCTGGGGACATCAGTTCGTTACCGAAGATGGATTCGTCCCAGTGCGACCCGTCCATCGGTGCTGGTGTCGGCGTGTTGGTGCCTAGGAGTTGGCCGTAGGTTTGTTGCACGTTCGCACCGATGAATTCGCCAGCCGCGTTCGTCAGGTTGTTGGAGTTGAATGTGCTTGAGTTGAATCCGAGGACATGCAGGATTTCGTGGATGACGATTTCGCGGTAACGGTTCGGATCACTCGCGCAGAGTGCGTCGGTTGTGGGGTTGAATGACACGCCGCCGACTATGGGTAGGGTTTGGCCGTTGAGGCCGCGTCCGCCTTGTGTGGATGATGGTCCGCCGACTGCTAGGACACCCGCACCGAACGTGTCGATCTGGGTTTGTGTCATGTAGTCGAAATCGATAGCGAGGGGCGTGTCGAAGCAGTTGCAGATCAGCCGATCCATTTTGCCGACGACGTCAGTGATGATTCCGGCGCAGGTGGGATCAATGGCGGGGTCAATGGTGCCTGCGATGTCGACGCATTCGGTGATGGTGACTGTCGTGGTGGCAGTATCGGTCGCGCCTGTGCTGTCGGTGCAGGTGACACGGACGAGGATGGTTTGTGGTGTGCCTTCTGTGCCGAACGTCGCGGACGGAACCCACGTGACGCCGCCGTCGGTGGACTGCTCAATAGTTTCGGTGACGGGCGCTGTTCCGCCTGTGCATGTCGCTGTGACGGACCATTGCGTGTTGATCGGGTATGACGCCGCGTTCGGTGCGATAGCCGCCACCAGGTTACTGGTGGTGGTGCCGGTGGTGTCAGGGCATGGGAATAAGGCGACCATTACGGGCAGTACTCCACAGCGCCAGCATCACGACCCGCGCCTTGTATCGGGATGCCTGACAGATCCGTAGCCGTACAACCGCCGTTATCGATCACAACTGAACCAGCGGCAGGTGCGAACCCCGACGACGTCGTCAACGGCCCGACAAACGCCGCAGCAGTCACCTGCACATCCCCCGTCCCATCATCCGTAGCGTTACCACACCGGCTGATCGTCGCCGGCAGATTACATCCCTGCCCAGCGTTACCCTGGTTCGTGACAATCGCGCCGCCGCCAGCACCCAAAATCGTGTTGTCCTGAATCTCGATCGACTTGTTTGAAGACGTCACATTCAGCAACGTACGGACACCATCACCGTCAACGTTCTGAATGATGTTGCGACGGATCGTCGTAGCCCCTTTAGCGGCGGTGATGCCATCGCCGTTGAAACCGCCGGCTTTCGTGCGGACGTTCCTGATGTAGTTCTCTTCCGCCAGGATGTTGTAGTCGCCGACGTTGTTCACGGTGTCGCAGTCGATGACGAGAGTAACAGCGCCTTGTGAGTTCACCCGAATGTTCTCGACCAGATTGCGGCGGATCACGATGTTCTGCGACGGTCGTTTCACGTCAATGCCTTCACCAGCTGGGGTGATGCCGTTCTGGGCGGGAGCGGTGTCGTGAATCCAGTTGTTTTCGACGAGCCCGTTGATGACTCGGTTAGTGAGAGTCCCGCCGTTCCCGTCGCCGAAGTACACGATTTCACAGAAGTTGGACGCGCCTCCCGCCTGGGGGTTACGTCCGGGGTCGTACAGGTTGTTACCGACGACCTCCACAGTGTCGCATTGCGAGATCTTCAGGATTTCTTGGCGTGGCGAATGGATTTCGTTGCCGTAGATGTAGAAGTTGTTGTTGGCGCCGGTGACGGGGTTGCCTGCGACGGCTCCGAGGATGAACGCCCAGATGGCTTGGCCGTTGGCGTCGAGTGTCCAGTCGTAGAAATACACCCAGCTGGATGCTCCGAATTGGAATGGTTTGACGCCGCCGGTGACCGTGAGTGTGAAGCCGTTGCCGTCGATGAGGATGGGTGCAACGGCGGTGCCGTTGATGTTTTGGTAGAGGTGGTTGCTGTTGATGTTGAAGTTTTGGGTGGCTTGAATGTGGGTGCCTGGTCCGGCGTTGTTGATGGCGTTGGCGAGCTGGGTTTCGTTCGCTACCGGGACGAGGTTTGGTGCGAGACTTTCAGGTGGTGCGGGGTGTTGGAGGAGTGTGTCCTCAAGCCACGTCGGGTCACAAACCGGGGCGACATAGGGGTCGCATGAGAGTTCGAGGTTGAGGACGATGCCGTCGAATACGGTGCCGTCTGCGTTTTGGCAGACGATGAGCGTGTTGACGCCGGCGATGAGTCCTGACGGTGCGGGGATCGCTATTGGCCCGGCGTTCTGCGAGAAATCGTTTGGTGGTGTGCCTGAGTAGATGGAGACGCCGTTGATTTCGACGGACGTGATCGAGGAGTCGCCTCGGAGTGTGAGTGTGCCGGATTGCAGGCCCGCTGCCTGCGCCGAATTGAGTACGAATTCGTCGCGGTAGCAGTATTGGCCGGCGGCGGGTGGCTGGGTGGCGGGGCCGATCCATGACGCGCCGGGGACGGGTGATGGGCCGCCGAGTGGTGAGCAGGTTTCGTTCCATCGGGTGGCTGATTGCGTCCACGGCCCGGCAGGTGACGAAGCGACTCGCCATTGGCCGGAGAGGGATCCGCATTGGTTGGTGGGGTTCGTCGCGATCGTAACCGGGAGGCAGCCGGCGACGACCATGGTGACGGTATCGGTGCTGGTGTCGCCGTCAGCGTCGGTGCATGTGACCCGGAATAGAACGTTCCCGACGGCTGCCATTGTTGACGTGACGGTCCCGGTGGGTGCGGTGGGGGTCCATGTGATGCCGCCGTCTAGGGATTGTTCCAGGGTTTGTGTGACGGGTGCGTCACCGTCGATGCATATGGGGGTGATGGTGTATGTGTCGCCTTCTGATGCCGGGTTGGGGGTGACGAACAGTGACGCTATGGGCATGCGGTCTTCGCCGGTGGTTTCGGGGCATGGGAACGTCATTCTGGGGAGGTTACGGACGGGCGATGACCCTCCAGAGTCCGTACCACACTGCGGCACAGAACGCTGCGGTGGCGGCTGACATCAACGTGAACTCGACGTCCAGCGTCACGTCATCGGTTGTTGCGGGTTGTTCGTGGGGGCCGAATGAGCCGACTACGAGCTGTTGCGTGCGTTTCCCAGCCTCTTCAGACGGGTGGTATAGGAGTGCGGCGGCTGTGACGCCTGCTCGGATACCGGCGAGGGTGGTGGGGTCGGTGATGTTGATGCAGGGGTCGGCGACGTGGACGACGTCTTGGAAGTGTTTGTCGAGTTGGTCGCATTCGGCGACGCCGAGTCGTTCGCGTCTGGTGTGGATCTGTTGGAGGTATGCGTCGTCGTAGCAGGTCACACCAGCGAGTGTGTCACGTGTCGGTGGACTAACTGTCGAGCTCGAACTCTTGAGCCATCTCGCCAACCATCTCTTCAAGATACTCGTCAGACCACGTCGAAATCTCATCAAACGGTGTAGGCACCCGGTCAAGCCCCAGCAGTTTCGACTCCCGCTCCTGAAGTTTCAACAGCGTCGCGATTGCTGAAACGACTGGCGCTAAATCATCACCAACTTGCCACCCGACCACAGTTGCACGCAGAGGAGTCCGCGACATCTTGAGTTCAGCCATTTGCACAGATCTGTAAGCGTCAAAATCGGCGTGTGGTTTCTGAGACTCGATTGCCATCTGCACACGGTTGTAAGCAGTGCCTTTGGAGCAGCCGAGAGCTTCAGCAATAGACTCGAAGGTGCGTCCACTCATCCAGAGTCGGAGTGCTTCGTTGCTTTCCGTTTCTCGTTGCGCTCGTCGCTCGCGGTTCACTTGACGGCGTGCTGCTCGTTCGCTTTCAGATTCAGAATACATATGCGTCTCCGTTACGGATGCGGCTGATTGCGGCTGCGGACACGTTGAAGCGTCTAGCAATGACACTATGGGGTTCCGTGGACGCTCGAGCTTCGTCAGCCTGCTGCGGGGTGAGTTTGGCCAGTGCGTTACGCGATCCACGCGTGTGGGTGCCCGCATGGACCATGTCGCGTTCGTTGTCTCTTTTTGTGCCCCAGTAGATGTGATCGGGGTTGACGCATCGCGGGTTGTCGCATTTGTGGTTGCCCTGGTATTTGTCGGGAGGGCATGGTCGGTTGTCCCAGATCATGGCAATTTGGTGCGCTGGCCTGGTGCGTTTGTTGATTTTGATTTGACCATGACCACTACTGCCTTTGGCGTAGGGCCAGTTCCAGCATCGGGTCCGGTCGGCGTGCGTGAGTTGATGTTTTAGCCATTGCGCGGATTCTCCCTTGGCCGTACCTCCGGCGAGTGGGTGGCCGTGGGTTTGGTATCGGGAGCTGTGTGGCAAGCAGAGGTTGTTGATGTAGGCCGGTTCGGTGCAGACGGTGCAAGTGTCGAGGATGGGGGCACCGTGCTTTTGGCAGAAGTTGTTTTGCCAGCATCTGCGTCGTTGACATCTGGTGCGTTGTTTGGTGATGCCGTGACATCGGTTGGGTTGTTCAAGGCCTATCAGAGATTCGGTAGTAGGGGTGGTCTGCATGTTGGGGACGGTATGGATTGTGTGTGACTGGTCTGATTCGTTCGTCACTTTGCGTGGTGTGGTATTAGTTGTTCTTTATTGAGTACTTTTGCACTCGCAACGGCAACGCTTGGTAGTCACTCTGCTGGAACGGCTAATTCGGTGGACGTGGAGTGGTTGTCTTGACTCTCTCAGTGGGGGTATGCCTAAATAGGAAAAATATATCATGAAATAACCGCCTTCTTAAGGGGTGTGTTCGCGTTGTTTGTTAACTTATAAATCCCATACGAGACCGCCTTTTTTGAAGGAAAACCCACTCATTTAGCGGTTTTGCCTCCCAGGAAGACTTGCAACACCTGCAACGTGCAGGTAATTGCGGGTGTTGCAAGTCTTATTTTGGCACTATGGGTTCCATAATGGAGTGGGGTGTCACGCAGTGTGAGCACATCGTAGGCACATGTTGTGTTATGTATGCCATATCACTACCATCGGGGGATGGATCAGAACAGCCACCTATCTGCACAGCGAATCATGAAACAGCGCCGCGGTCGCACGGCGCGGAACACGTGGGAACGTCGCCTTGCCGCAGCGAAGGCGAATCCGAACCAGTGGCTGATTTACGAAGTCGACGACAAGACCTGGAACTCGGCCTACAGGCTGGCGAACGCCCACCCTCACAACCTTGAGGCCGTGAGGCGCACCAAGAACGGGCAACGCTTCATATTCCTTCGATGGAATGACCACACGTCTGATTTGCCGTTACCTGCTGCCCCGTCCGCCGCGTCCGAGGAACCTGAACACCTGCCCATGTTTGAACCGCTGGCGCTCGGCGTGGCGCTCCGTAACGAGCATTATGTGTTGTCTCGAGAGTGGGTTGTGCGTAGGGTTGATAATGGGCGGATTGTTTTCAGTCAGCAGGATGACTTGACGGTCTCTGCTGCTGGTTCTGTGTTTGCGTGGCCGGCGTGAGTGGGCTGGATGACACGCCGATTTCGTTTGGAGGGCCGGGTTGGACCGGTCCTAGGGTTTGGCGTTCTCGTGTGGAGGCTTTGAAGCGGTCGCCGAATCAGATTACTGCTTATCATGTGAAGCCATATGACCGTCATGAGGCGGCGTTGGCTGAGTTGGCTCGTAATCCTGAGTTGTTGTTGGAGCGCCGCGACTTTGAGCATCTGCATGTGCTGTTGGCGGTGTGGCGTGAGGGTGATCTGAACGACGACATCTACGCTTATGGCGAGAACTGGCAGTGGGATTTCATTAGGCCGCCGACGTTGCGTGAGGCGTTGCGTGCTGATGGGCTTTCGTTTGATGAGTCGACGGGCAAGGTGCATGACGTTTTGACGGGCCAGTTCGTTTCTTCTCCTGAGGCTTTCCCGGTTTTTACGATTGGGGTGCTGGTGTACGACTGGCCGTCACTTACCAATGGTGAGTTGTAGTGGTTGGGTGATTTGTTCGGGGGTGTAGGTGAGTTCTTCTCGAGTGCCGATGGTGAGGACGTAGTAGTCCTGGTCGGGGTCGATGTTGGGGACGGTGAACGTCATTTCGCAGACGGCGGGGTCGTGGATGTCGGCTTGTGGGTTGATTTGCATGGTGCCGCCGGTGAGGGTTGCTCTGCCGAGTTCTCCGTTGATGCCGGTGATGATGACGTTGCCGCCTGGTTTGAGGTCTTGGTAGCCGTCGTGTCCGGCGCAGGTCCAGGTTGTGTCGTCGATGACGTTTTCGCCGAGTGTTGCGTAGCTGCCGGTGAGGTTGAGGGTGCCGGTGATTTGGATGGGTTGTGTTTGTGGTTGGGGTTGTGGGGTGGTTCCGCAGGCTGTGAGGGCGAGTGCGGCGGTGATGGCGGCTGTTGTTTTCATGGTGGTTGAGGCTATGTGGTGTTTGTTCATGCTGTTCCAACGCCGCCTGGTCTGAATTAGTTGCAACTATGCGCTATTGGGCCTAAGATTGTCTTATGACGAGCATTGAGAACGATTCCACGCACGATTTCGGCGACGGGAAAGGGGCTGTATCTGCTGCACGGCATGTCAACCCTGACGGGAGGGAAGGCGGCTGGGTTTCGACTTGTTCGACAGTGTCGGCCGACACTTGGGTGAGTTCAGACTCCAGCGTCTCCGACGGCTCCCACGTCTACGGCGGCTCCAGCGTCTCCGGCAGCTCCCATGTCTACCGCGGCTCCCGCGTCTACGACGGCTCCCGCGTCTACGACGGCTCCCGCGTCTCTGGCGGCTCCATCGTCTACGACGGCTCCCGCGTCTACGACGGCTCCCGCGTCTACGACGGCTCCCGCGTCTCTGGCGGCTCCCATGTCTACCGCGGCTCCCGCGTCTCTGGCGGCTCCCGCGTCTCTGGCGGCTCCCATGTCTACGGCGGTTTGATCGCTGGGACGCGTCATGTGTTGTCGCTCGGTCCTGTTGGTTCGGAGAATCAGCGTGCAACTCTCTACCCGAATGGCGATGGTGTGCCGTGGGTGAATGTCGGGTGCTGGACTGGTCCGCTGTCTGATTTGGCGGGTGAGGCTGCGCGTCGTGCGCCTGATCATGTGGCGGAGTATGCGGCGGTGGTTGCGTTGTTTGAGGTGCGTGTTGCGGAGTGGTCCATGTCGGCGGGTGATGGTGCGTGATGGGCACTCATAGCGATGGCGTACCAGTCACTCGTTCAGGTTTCGACGGCCCGTATTGGGCTGCGAAGGCGGCTCGTGAAGCTGCCGAGAACTCCCCGTCTGTCGTGTCGGTGCCCGCAAGGCTTGTGTCCACGACAGACGGGGATGATGTCGTGGACTTGCTAAGTGAGCCCATGACCCCAGAACCACCCATTGAGGCACAACCGAAAGGCACGCAATGACCGTCCCCCACAGCATCCAAGAAGCCGCCAGAACCATCGCTGAGCACTACCGGTTCCGCGTCGCCAAGGTCTGCCAAGCCGAAACCGAGTCGCTCCGGTGCGAGTGCATCCGACGCGCCGAGCACGCCACCCCACGGCCCCTACTTCTGCCGAAGCGTCCAGACGGTGACGGTTACGACCCGGATGAGGTGCGAGCCGAAGAGGACGCCTACGTGACCCGAGTGCTTGAGGTTGCCGCTCGGTTTGAGAGCTGGGTCACCCGATGAGCACCAGCAACCGCACGGTTGGTCGCGTACGAAAGGAAACCGGATGACCCGACGCTGCTCGGTAGAAGGGTGCGAACGCAAACACTCAGGGCACGGCTACTGCAAAGCGCACCTGAAGCGATTCAAACGGCATGGTGGCCCACAGGCACACAAGCCACTCAAATCTCAAGCGCCGGTCGGCGCCCCAATGGCGTTCATCGAGAAGGCCATTGCGAGCCAAACCGATGAATGCCTGATCTGGCCGTACGGCACTCATCACCGCGGCCACGGATTCGTGAACACAGGAAGCGGGCACACCCACGCCCACAGGCTCGTACTGATTCGTGTCGAAGGAGAACCACCGACACCAGAGCATGAAGCCGCTCACCGACCTCTCGTTTGCCACAACCCGCCATGCGTGAACCCACGCCACCTGTACTGGGCGACACGCAAACAAAACGCCGAAGACCGGCTAGTGGACGGAACCGATTTACGCGGCGAAAAACAACCGACACACATCCTCACCGCCGAACAAGCGCTTGAGATCTACCACAACGACGACATGACGTACCGAGAACTAGGCGACCGATTCGGTATCAGCTTCTCAGCAATTTCTGGGATCAAGCGTGGCGAGACGTGGAAGTGGCTGACTCATGCTGACGGCTCGAAACTCAGACGCCCGAGAGGCGTCACGAAACCGAACGGCGCAGTAGCGCCCGAAAGGAACCCGCAATGAACGAACAACCCGCAATCGAGATCCCCGTCGATGAAGTGCTCGACAAGCTCGGACACGGCGACAACTGGATACAAGACTCATGGGAGGGAGACGGCGGCTCAATGTGCCTGCACCAAGGCATCCGCATCTGCATGCCCCAACCCGGCGACGCGCACCTTGTCGAACAGGTCGCCGCCCGCCAAGGTTGGGGAACCAGCTTCAACGACACGGCCGGAACCACGTTCGATGACGTGAAACAGGTGATGGTTGAGCATCGTGAGGTTTTCCCGCACGAGCTGGAGGAGACATTCGGGCCGCAATGGTCCGCGATCTGTGATCTCGTGCGCCGCGCTGCGGCACTCACCTCGGAAGAAGCGAAGCAACTGGCCGCTGCTCGGGCCGCTGCTGGGGCCGCTGCTCGGGCCGCTGCTCGGGCCGCTGCTCGGGACGCTGCTTGGGACGCTGCTGGGAGCGCTGCTCGGGCCGCTGCTGGGGCCGCTGCTCGGGCCGCTGCTCGGGCCGCTGCTCGGGACGCTGCTCGGGACGCTGCTGGGAGCGCTGCTTGGGCCGCTGCTCGGGCCGCTGCTCGGGCCGCTGCTCGGGCCGCTGCTCGGGACGCTGCTCGGGCGCTCTGCACCCGTGACCTGATCGGCCAGTACGGCTACGAACAGCACCACTACGACACCCTCACCGCACCGTGGGCCACCGTGATCGGACCCGCCCACCCGGACGACAAGGCGGTGACGCCGTGAACACCCCCGATCAGGCAAACAGCGCACAAACCGTGCGAGTCCGGATCTACGAGAACGAAGACGGCGAGCCGTCATGGCTCGCCCTGGATCGCCAGAGTTCCAGCTACGACGACACGTGGGGACCAATCGAATTGCCCTCCGATGTCTGGGAGCAGTTTCAATCCGGCAACAAAGCGATCACCGAAGCTGTTGCCGCCGCCGTTGCGCTGTCCTCCCGCGACGCAGAGGGGAAGACCAGGCACCCTTGCCCGGAGTGGTCTGGCTACCAAACCGAAGCCCGACAATGGTGGTCGGTCGTGCTCGAACCGGACGGCACCGACGAGACATGGCCCACCCGACCAGTCGAGATGTCGCCCCACTTCGGCACGGAGTCTGAAGCCGATGAGCTGATGCTCGAACTGTTGACGCTCCCCGATGGCGTGCCGGTCGTGTCGGGTTACTCGACGCCGACCAGCGTTGGCCGGATCGCTCATGATCGCCTCACGATCAAAGAGGGCGGTTGGCCTGAAGGTCGTCCGATGGATTGCGACGAGTGCGGTTGGAGCAAGGAAGCGCACCGCAACCAACAGCAGACGATCGAGGGGGCGATCGATGAGTGACACCGCTAACCATGTGAACAGTGACGAACGAATCGGCAAGTACCGGGGTCAGGCGGTCTATCTGCGCCACGGTGGGACGATGACCGAAGACGACGTTACGAAATCGACACCGAAGTACTTCAGCGTCGGCAAGCACAACATCGCCGCCATGCCGCTCTACAAGCGATGCCGCCACGCGGTCACGCAGTGCATGCTCGAAGCTGGCCACACCCGCCCCGATTGGCAGTACGAAGACGGGGTGCTCCTGGCGTTTATTCCCGACCGAGTGCCACCCGAGCAAATGGACGACTACGGCGACTGCCTGACGCGTGCGCTGAACATGGTCGAAGCCGAGATGGGATGGCCAGAAACAGATGCCTGAGAACGCACCGATCTACGAGAAGTACGTAATCCGCCGCACCGACGGCCAGCACCGGCCGGGCAAGAAACACGCCGAGTGTCGCTATTTCGTGCTCGACCTTGACCACGACCCCGCAGCCATCCCTGCGCTGCGCCGCTACATCCTCGAATGCGTCGGCGATCGCCCAGACCTCGCCCTGTCGCTGAACGATCTGCTCGCCGACCTCGGGCACGGTGGAATGCACACCGACGACTTCCTGGCACACACGAAAGGCAGGCCCGACACCGATGGCCGCTGACAACAGCAAAGAGAAGTTCCCTGCACTGGTCGAGGACTGCGACGGCGCGCCCTACCCAATCTGCGGAAGGTGTTCCGACCAGATCGCCCCACCGAAGGATCATGGCCGCTTGCTGGACTGGATGCACGTCTACGAAAGTCAAAACGGGTATCGCGGCTACCTCCACAACTGTTCGCGTCCGCACGACGGACAGTTCGGAACCATCCAGAATCGGGCCACGTATGACCCGCAATGACGAGAACGAGGGTCTCGCGGATCGTCTTCGCCGGGAGTACCCGATCGACGACGCCCACAAAGCCACGCGACTCAACGCCCGCTGCGATGAGTGCTCCCTGCGGATGCCGTGCCCTACGTCTGTCATGGTGGCCGACATCCACGCAGCCGTTGACCGCATCGAAGAACTCGAAGCACAAATCCGGCCTCTCGGCCATCGTGTGCGAGACGTCAGCGGCTGCATCTGCGGAGGACGCAAAGACGCGGAAGGCGAGTGGATCATTCTCAATGAGTGCGAATACCACAGCCTCGCTGCGGAGAACCCGACAGACCACTCGATGCCTTGGAACTGCCCGACGTTCTACGACACGTGCAACTGCGCCACCGTCATCGACGAGCTTGGGAGGAAACTCATGGAGGCGAACCGTTGACCCCCGAATCGGAACATCGCGGTTTACGACATGTGAAGCTCGAAGACGACACCGTGTGGCCGCTCGACATCGACGGCGGTGTTGCGTGGAAACTGCGCTACAGCCCTGAAGCGCTCACCCGAGCCGACATGTTGCTCGCCGCGTCCATCCTCAACGTCTGGTCGCAAGTGACGTCACCGGACGAACCGATCGATCCGACGATCAAGCAGATCCGTAGCATCCGCCGACGGATGAAAGCCGCAAGAGCGCGATAGCGCCAAGCGCCGAACACCGCCGAACCGAGAAACGAGGAACAAGCATGAGCGACGACGGTGTACTTAGGGGCGTGTTCCACTACTGGCGTAACGGCCGCGAGTTCGAAGAGGAGATAAGCACGGAAACAGCCGCGTGGATTCTCCTGAACGACGCTGGGGTTCCGTCCGCGGAAGGGTGTTTCGTCACTGAGCGGTCGGGCACGTTCGCTTGGGATGATGAGGGCTGCCGGTTCAGTTGGTTGCACGAATGACCACAGTTCCTAGCGTTCCTGGCTACGCAGCAACGTTCACATCCGAACACTGCCGCTGTGAGCCATGCGAGGCCAAGAAACTCAACGCGAAGCAGCGGCGACGAGCCCGAGACGCAGCCGAGTCGATCAAGAACGTCACGAACACCGGCACGATCATGGCGAAGCTCTCTCAAGACGAGAAGGACTGGCTCCACCTTCTGCGTGAGCGCCTCTACCAGATCGGGAACGGACGATGACCGCTGAACAACGCAACGGAGCACAACGACCACCAGCCCCATTCAACGGCGGCCTTGAAGAACTACCTGAGCATCACCCGTTGTTCATAGAAGGGCGTCCACACGTCTCGTGGTTCCCAAGAACTGGGAAGGTCATCACCCACCACCCGCTAGAGCGATGCGAATCACCCTGCCCGATCCACCGCCCCGGTGAACACCACATGGTCACATGGCAACTCCACTGGCGCGACGACCGCCGCATCTTCGAACGGATCTGCGAACACGGCGTAGGCCACCCAGACCCAGACAGCACACCCGAAGGACACGGCGTCCACGGCTGCGACGGCTGCTGTGACCCATCGAAAGCCGCCAAACCCAACATTGAGGGCTAGTTAACCGTACAAGGGCCAAACTTCCCAACATTCTTAGGTGAAAGTACTCAACTCTCGGCCTTGTGTGCCGATAGAGGTAGTACAAGAACGGGCCCCTGAAACGGTTACAGCCGCCCAGGGGCCCTCACCACCAACAGGAATGGACCCTGAAGAATGGCTACCCCAGAGACTACCTTGTCAGCGTTGCGCGTAGAGCGTGCGACGATCGAACTCGAGCGTGACATGTTCGCCGATCAGGCGGAGCGTGAAGACATCGGCTCGTTCGCCCAGGATTTGGCGCTCGCACAGGCGTCGCTGTGTGAAACACAGCTCGGCATTCTGGATGACACGATTCGTGTGACGGAGTTGCGTGTCGCTCGCCGGGCGGTGTCAGCATGAAACGGACCGCTGTGACTGCGTTGATGCTCGCCATGGTGTGGGCGAACCCTGCCGCCGCTCAGGATGATGGCGGCGACAAACTGATCGGTAACGGTGCCGGCGAGTCGTCTGTCCCGGTTGACACCGGCGGTGTGTCTGGGCCAGTTGTCATCCAGGTCGCTGCTTACGACGAATACGAGGGCCGTGCTGACACGTGGCTTGAGGGCGGCGAGCAGGACGAGGAAGCGGTGCACGTGGTTGTTGTGCACGCTGATGGTTCTGAAACGATCGTGGGCACCACGACGGATCTTGAGGACGGTGTTGAGCGGGCTGACCGCTTGGACGTGTTCGAGACGGATCTGGCTCCTGACGATTCCGTGCGGCTAGATCATGCGTCGACGGGCGGGTGGGATTCGTTGTGGGTTGACGCTTCTGTCGCTCCGCAGCCTGCGCCGATCGATGAGACGATTGTTGACGCTCATGAGGACGCGCATGAGCCGGTTGAGGTGTCTTCGCCTGCTCCCGACGTTGAAGATGACGTGGTTGAGGTGTCGTCGACGGTTCAGACACCGGCTGTGGTTGATGAGCCTGTGGTGTTGTCGGAGGAGCCGGTGACGCTCGAGGCTGAACCAGTCGCTGTTGGTGATGGTGAGCCAATGACGGAACTGCCGCACACGGGGACGACGTCCACGTTGATCCTCCTTGCTAGCGGCGGCGCGCTGTTGTTTGCGGGTTGGAAGCTCGTGAAGGTCGGTGAGCGGTCATGAGCGATCGTCCGTTTGATTGGTCGCTGCACCCGGATGATCCGGTTGTGTATGAGCGGCGCGTGAAGGACCGGCTGCGTGCTGGGAGGGCGCAGCGGGGGTATGTGTATGACATGGAGGCTCGCCGGTTGGTGAAACGTCCGTCTCGGCGCCGCCTGTTTGGTCCTGTGTTGGCGATTCTTGGTGTGTTGCTGGTTGCGACGCAGTGCACCAAGTCGGATGGTTCTGCTGGCCCGCAGCACGTCAAGGCGGAAGCACCGCCGACGACAGTTGAGGTGTTTGGAGAGGGTTCGGGTGTGGAGCCGTTGGGTGTCGCTGACGCCCCGGCTGATCCTGGCGTGTTGGAGGCGTTGTCTCAATCGTCGTCGGATGTGTTCGGCGGTAATGGGCAGGTGCCTGACGTGTTGGAGAAGGACAGCGGGTTTCGGTTTCCGAAGCCGCAGGTGTCTTCGCCTCTGCCTGGGTTCCTGACGCCGGAGATCAAGCTGCCTGAGTTGCCTGTTAGCCCGTTTGAGGCTGGTGCGCCGTGGTGATGGCTGGGTTGTCCGTCATGTGGGTGTTGCTGATCGGTTTGTCTGTGGCGTGGATGGTGAAGCCGGAGCAGCCGAGGACTGATTTCTGGGTTGGTTTCGGCTGCCTGGCTGTGTCTTGCGTGGCTTCCGTGTGGCTTATCTGGGCGGTTGTGTCATGACCGTCGTGGAGTTGGTGCCGGTTGTGTTGGTGTTGGTTGTTTCGTTGATGGCGTTCGCTGCGGGCGTCCAAGAAAGCGTGGAGTGATGAGTCCTGACAGGTTTGTTGAGTTGATGGGCGGCGTGTCTGTCCCGAAGCGGGTGTCGCGTGTGAAGGAAAGGTTGAAGGCTGCTGGTGTCGCTGTGTGGGCTGTGGTGGCGGTTGTGTTTGTGTCGTCTGGTTTGGGTGGTGTGGCTTATGCCCAGCAGGTGTGTGAGTACGACGTGGAGTTTGGTGACACGTTGACGAGCATCGCGGCTGAGTATCAGGTGACGGTCGCTCATCTCACCGCGGTGAACGGTATTTCGGATCCCGATTTGATTCGGGTTGGTGATTGTTTGCAGCTGGATGTGACGGTCGCTGCGGTTGCTGGCGCTGTGGTGTATGAGGACGCGACGGAGATCGCTGGGGGTCCGCAGCCGGGTACTCAGGCGTTGTTGGATGCGGTGTTGACGGTGACGCCTGATGGCTGGTCGTTGGGTATCTACAATCCGCGGCCGAAGCGTGGCGGTTCGTCGTTGTCTTTGCATGCGGAGGGGCGTGCGGCTGACATTGGGTATGCGGATTGTGATGTGTCGTCGGGTTGGCGGATGACGCAGATGCTTGTTGAGCATCATGAAGTGTTGGGTGTGCAGCGTGTGTTGTTCTGTGATGTTGGTTGGGATGTGCGTGAGGGCTGGTTTGAGCCGTCGCAGGGTTTGGCTGATTTGCATAACGGTGTGTCAGCGCCAACGCATATTCATGTGGAGCAAACGAGGGATGGCGCGTCGTCGTTGACGGTGGATGTGGCGTTGGGTGCGTTCACGCCTCCTGTGTTGTTTGACGCCGAACCCGAACCCGAACCCGAACCTGAGCCGGTGATCCGTCCGCCTGCCGAGCCTGGCGGAGAGAAACCTGCACCGGAGCCTGAGCCGTCGCCTCGAGCGCCCGCTGCCCCGGTGGAAGAGATGAAACCGTTTGGTGATGAGCCGGTGAAGTCTGTGGATGGCGTGGAGAAGGAGGTGACCGAGTAGCTACGCTTGCACATGCCCAGTGGGACAGCTAGTGGGACACAATGGCTGCAAATGGGCGCAACCATCACAATGAACGCACCCAAAACCCACTAACAGAGCGGCTGCGACGAGAGTGCCCTCACTCTTAATCCGCAGGTTCCGGGTTCAAGTCCCGGGGGGCGTACGTAACGGGCGAGTGGCTTTCGGGCCGCTCGCCCGTTTCCGTTAGTGGGACAACTAGTGGGACACACTCGGCGCGTCCGGCGTAGATTGTCGGCGATGGCTGAGGTGCAGAAGCGTGGTCCGGGCAAATGGTTGATACGCAGCTACGTCGGCCGCAAACCAAACGGGGCGCGCATCATGATCAGCCGCACCGTCACAGCGCCGCATACTCGAGATGGCAAACGTCAGGCCGTGTTGGCTGGCGCTGAGCTGGACGTAGAGGCGTTGGAGCATCGCACACCGACCCGTGCGGACGTGTTGACGGTGGACGAGTTGGCTCGTCGCTGGATTCGCCACAAGTCGGCGTCGTGGCAGCCTCGCACGTTGCGTTCGGCTGAGGATCGGGTGCGGCTGCATGTGTCGCCTCATATCGGCGGGGTGGCGGTCACTGAGCTGTCTGGCGCTGATCTTGACCGGCTTTATTCGGAGTTGGGTGGGTCGTTGTCGGCTGCGTCAATTCAGCGGGTGCACGCTGCGGTGTCGGGCATGTTCTCGGCGGCGGTCCGGTGGGGGCTCGTCGATGTGAACCCGGCGCGTTTGGCGGAGCCGCCGACACCAAAGCGGTCGCCGTCGATCAACGTGCCGTCTGATGTGCAGCGCGAGGCGGCTTGGAACATGCCGGCGGATGAGTTTTGGCGGTCGCTGGTGCGGGTGGCGATCGGGACGGGGATGCGTCGTGAGGAGCTGGTCGGGTTGCGGTGGTCGGCGGTTGAGGGTGGCCGGGTGACGGTGGATACGGCGGTGACGTCGACTCGTGACCGTTTGCATGTGGGGCCGACGAAGTCTGGGCGAGCTCGGACGTTCGTGGCTGGCGACTCAGTTGACGATGTTTTGGCAGACTGGCGCAACAATCGTCTCACCCATTTTGGGGTTCTTCCGGAGTTTGTCTGGCATTCTCGGGACGTTGTTGGGCCTATGTTTCCGGATTCTGTGTCGGGGTGGTGGCGTCGCAATCGGGGGCTGGTGGGTTGCGATGGTGTGCGTTTTCATGATTGGCGGCACTGGAATGCCACGTACTTGTTGGCTTGCGGGCATTCGGCGCAGACGGTGGCGAAACGGTTGGGGCACACGGTGGCGGTGTTGGAGTCGACGTATTCGCATTACATGGCGGGCGCGGACGCGGACGCGGCGGGGTCGCTTCAATTCTGACTGTCCTACCGGTGTGCCATAGTGCGGAAGCGGTAACAGATGTTGTCGCTTGGTGAAGGAGATGTGGAGTGGATGAGCAGCGAGTTATAGACGGTCTGCAGCGAGTTATAGACGGTCTGCTAGAAGCGAGGTCAGAGCTTGCAGCTCTACGCGCAGAGATTTCACGTCTGACTGCAATGCTTGAAGCTCGTCAAGAACAGGATCGAGCGCCGGCCCTGTAACTGGTTCGTCTGCGTCGTCTTGTGGCTGCGGGTCGCCTGAGAGTAGTGAGCCGCGTTGCCAGGCGAGCGCGTCTTCGATTTTGAACACGGTGCCGTCTCGGACGTTCTCGGTTTCGCCGACCAGGATGCGCCGCAGCGTTTCTCTGGACAGCCCCGTGGCCCTGATGAGTTCGGCTTTGCTCATGCCGAACTCGATGAGTCTCGCCTCGATGAGTTGCCCTAGGTCCATCACGGTCGGAACACTACCAGAATTGCCACGGTTCGTACCAGACGGCCACTTTAAGTAGTATTAGGCGCATTCTTACATATTAAGGGTTGCACATAGTCGTGATTGGGCCTAACATGGCCTACATGAGCACGAACAACATTCGCACCCACAGAGAGGCCGCCGGACTCACGCAGGCCGAACTCGCTGAAAAGCTGAGCTGCGGCCAGTCGTACCTTTCACGCATTGAGCGTGGAGCTGGCGTCTCGCTGACCACCGCCCACAAGTTCGCCCAGCTGCTCAATTGCAGCATCGAGGACTTGTTCCCAGCGGAGGACGCAGCATGAGCTACTCCAACGCCCACTTCCAAGCCGTGAAGTACGCAGAAGAAGAACTGCGAGCCCACAAGGACTGCGACGACCACGTCAACGAGTCGTTCGTGGCGATCCTCAAGAACCTGGACGGCGACGACGCCGAGCTGTGGTTCGACGCCATTCAGGAGCGGTACGGCATCGAGCTGACCGCTGAGGATCGCGAAAACGTCGGCCACACGCTGCGCATCCGTGTGGCTCAGCACGAGATGAAGCAGGCACCGCAACCGGTCGGCGATGTGTTCGCCGGGTTGACGTGAGTCGCTTCATCGAAGCGCTGGCGGGCGGCGGGATGTGTTTGGCGTCGGTGGCGATCGTGTCGCCGTTCGTGCATGTGGCAATGACATTGGTTGCGATCGGGGCCGTCATCGGTTTCACGGTCGCCTGGTACCTGGAGGTCTGGGTGTAATGAGTTTGACGACTACCGCAATGAACACGGCTGAGATTCAGTTACTCGCCGACAGTCTGGAAGCGTTGGTTGACGAAGGCAGCGTCGAGTTACTGCCGACGTTGGAGACGCTTTGGTATGTGCTCGGTCAGGGTGACGAGCCGGAGCATGTTGTTGAGGCTCGCGACGTTGTCGCTGAGCAGATCGCTGAGCGTGACGCCGTCGAGTTGATGATGGATGAGCGTTTGGAGCAGCTCGAAGCGCGTGCCGATCGGTGCGTGTCATGAAGAGTCTTCTTGAGTGGGCACACGAGTACGCAGCATTGGGCTGGCGAGTTATTCCGGTGGCTAAGGGTGGGAAGCATCCATCGCTTGCTGGTTGGGGCGATCTCGCCACAACAAATCCCGACTGCGTCGAAAGCTGGTGGGGCCCAGGCGGTGCCTACGAGGGCAACGGGATTGGAGTCGTGCTGGGTGCCGAGTCGGGCATCTGGGCTATCGACATCGAATCTCCTGACGCCTGCGTGTTGAGATTCGATGACCGAGTGGCCGCATCCGTTACTCCATCAGGTGGACGGCATTACATCTTCCCGTGGCCAGACAACGATCAAGGACCCGTCGGTCTTGAAACGTTGGGCCCTGGTGTCGAATCTCACGGCGAGGGCCGACTTCTAGTCCTGCCGCCGACAGTCGTTCCGTCCGGTCAGTACGAGTGGGCTTCCGAATTCGAGGTTCCGGCATGAAGGACACGGACGCGATGTTGGTGACGCTGACGGTCGGCGATCTGTACCGGATCATTGACGACATGGTGTCGGCCCGGATGGCTGGCGGGGCTGTGTTGCCTCGCTGGTTGTCGGTGGCTGATGTGGCGGAGGCTTTGGGTGTTTCGCATTCGAAGGCTGCGTTGATGGTGAAGTCTGGCCGGTTGAAGGCGGTTCAGGATCGTGGCCGATGGCTTGTCGCCCCGGATGCGTTGTCGTTGCTGGCCGCTGAGGCTGAGATTGAGACGCTGGAGCGTGCAGCGTGAAAGGCGTACGAAGGGACCCCAATTCGTGGACGATCGGCGCTGTGCTTGGCGGAGAGACACATCACCGGGACTACACATTCGATAGCCGAGAGCACGCCGAACAAGCCTTGTTAGAGCTTCACGCTTGGCTCTCCGACGGGCGTCGCTTAGCAGATGGCGATTGGTTCTTTGTCAACAAATCGCTAGTGGTCCGGTCTTCCGACATTTCCAGATTTGTTGTCACAAACGCTCTCGTTGAAGTGGAAGTAGAGGATGTCTCGTGAGGGATATGCCATCGCCTGAGCAGGTGCGAGCGAACCTTCAGGCGTGGACTGATGGCGGTCTTGCCGACGTCGATTTGGGCGTCAAGTGGTGTCAACGATGCGGGTCGTTGCCGGCGTACACGACGGTCGAGTCTTCGTCCGGTTCGTATGCGTCTTGCGTGAATCCGGCGTGCCAGTCGGGTGTGTTGCGGTGGGCGGCTGAGCAGCCGTCCGACCGTCTTATTGGAGATTTGTCTGATGTTGAGATGGAGAGCTGAGTGACTATTTGTCCCGTGACGATGGCGTACATGCTGTTGGTTGATCGCCCGCCCGAACCTGCCGGTGCTGAGTGGTGGTCGGAGAATTACACGACGACTGCCGAACTGGTCGAGGCGATGGCAGCGACGCCTGAAGGTGTGGCGACGTGGGTTTGGAAGCCGGAAGGGTTGGAGCTAGTCATCGACCTGATTGACATCGAGTGCGACACGGTGCTTTCGGTGGATGAGATCATTGATTCGGCTGCTGATGAGTTCGGTGTGTCGCGCCGTTTGATGCATGAGATTGCTTGGTGTGAGTCGTCGAAGCGGCCGGGTGCGGTGAATCCGCAGCGCACGAACTTCGGGCACGCGCAAGGTTTGTTCCAACATTTAGAGGATCTATGGCCGGCTCGTGCTGCCGCTGTTGGTTCGCCGGGTGCGTCGCCGTTTGATCCGGTTGCGAATGCTCGTGCTGCTGCGTGGTTGATGTCTGAGCAGGGTACGCGGCCGTGGCTCGCATCCCGGGGGTGCTGGTCATGACGCGTGAAGCTGAGATGACTGTTGATGAGCTTGCTGTGCTGCTCGACAAAGCACGCCAGTCCGTGGCTGATTTCCAGGCGACGTTGGACGTTGTGTTCGCTCAATTCGACCAGCTATTCGAGGCAGGTGAGCGTGATGCCGATCAATCTTGAGCAGCCATCCCCACCGTCCGAATACGGCGGCCGAATCAAGAACGGCCGGTACCAAATTCATTTGGACGGGCCGGACGAGAAGCCCACCCAGTTCTCCCGCGTGTCGAAGGTGACGGGGATGACAGGCGATGACTTCCACCTGAACGAATGGCGTAACCGCATGACCGTGATCGGCCTCGCACGCCGAGACGACCTGTGGGCGCTCGCCCAAGGACTAGACGAAGCCGACCGTGATGGACTCAACAGTGTTTGTGCGCAAGCCCAGGAGGCCGCTGGAGCGTCCCGTGGCCGCAACCTCGGATCAGCACTACACGGACATCTCGAGCGAGTTATGCGAGGCGAAGAAACCGTCGCCGACGTCCCCGAACACTGGCAAGGACACGTCCGAGCCGTCCTTGAAGGGCTCGAAGCCAGAGGGCTGACGCCCGTCCCGTCGATGATTGAGCAAACCGTTCTCATCGAGGGGCATGACACAAAGCTGTGCGGCACGTTCGACCTGGCGTTGGTTGACGCCGACGGTGTGATGCGTCTTGCCGACTTCAAGACGAACAGCAAGGACATCTACTCGATGCTCGCCTATTCGATCCAGATGGGTGCGTACTTTAACCACTCCCGCACGTGGTGCTGGGACACCCGCACCGCTGGCCCCCGCATCGACTTCGCTGACGACTACGCGATGCTGATTCATGTGCCGTCCGAGCCAGACGGCGGCGTGCGCTGCGATTTCCACAAGATCAAGCTGCGTGAAGCCACGGACGAGTTCTTGGCTGCGCTGGATGTGTGGGAAGTGCGGAAGCGTTCGAAGCGCAAGGGCTTCTTGTCGGAGCCTTACGAGATTTCGGCGGGGGGTGATGAAGCCTCCAGCTCTCCCGCCCCGGCTTTGTCGCCTCCTGCCGAGCCTGATCGGTTGCAAGCAGAAGCACCGGAGGCTGCCAGTCTGGGTGAACCTCCCTCCATCACCCAGACTGACACGCCGACCCCCGACCAGGTCGTCGAAATGTTGGGCGGTGAGCTCGTAACGGTGCCCCGCCTCGGTGCGCTGAAGGATCGGGTTCAGGCGTTGATTGACGCAGGCCATAAGGACGTGCTGAAGCGTGCGTGGCTCGACAATGAGGTGGTGGCGATGAAAGACGCTTCCACGGACGCTGATTTGCGGGCGATTGACGAGCTGTTGAACACTGTGGAAGCCGAGTTTGAGATGCCGTTCTTGCCGCCCGACACCCGTCCTGACATCCCCGTGGACGCTTTGGAGGATCGGTTGGCCGTGTTGCCGCAGGATTTGGCGGCAGCGGTGGAGGCTGGTTTGGATCAGCTCGGCGGCCGCTCAATGCGCCTGGATCACATCGGCGAGTACGCGTCCCGGCTCGATAAGGCGGAGGCGGAGCACAACATCCGTACGGCTTCGGTCGAGTTCGCTTTGTGCCTGATTGACGAAGCGCCGGCGAAGCTGATTGTGGACCAGTTCGACCGTCCGTTGGAGAAGCTGATGGAGGGTGAGGCTGAGCAGGCGGTTGCGCTTGCTGAGGCGGTCCAGGCGGGTGTTTTAGACAACGACCTTGCCGTGGTGAATCCCGCTGCGGTGGGTGAAACGAAATCTGACGTTCTGAAGGCTGGCCGTGAAGCGGCCGCTCGTTACGGGCTTGATGTCCCGAAGTCTTCGGGCGATGTTCTCGCCGATTCGACGCTTTCCGCTTTGGCGTTGCGTCCGGTCGGCTGAGCAAACAAACAACAAACAAACAGAGAAGAGAAGCAATGGCTATCAAGTTGGATTCAGGCACGGCGCGTTCGGCTTCGGTGAAGCTGCGTGAGATTGGTGACTACATCGACTTCCACGTCGTGAAGGTGGAAAAGGTGCCTCGCACTGTGTTCGGGACGAAAGACCCGATGATCGACGAGCACGGCAAAACGAAGATGCAGGAGAAGGTGACGGTCCTGGCGGTCGGCGGCAACTCCAAGATCGTTGAGGACGACGAGGATGTGGACACGCCGACGGACACTCCGGTGGTGTTGTTCTTGGCGTCGTATGACCGTTACGAGTGGTATCAGGCGTTGAGTGATTTGCCTGGCGGGCTTGACGTTGGCGACAAGGGCCGCTGGAAGTTTGAGCGGACGGAGAAGTCGAAGACGGCGGGCTACAACGACCGCAAGGTTCGTTCGTTGATGCTGCGCAAGGCTGATGCTGCGGATGCTGATGTTGTGGCTCGGTGTGAGGCTGCGTACCACGAGTTGGCGGATGGTACGCGCATTTCGGCGGAGGCTTCCGAGCCTGTTGACACTGAAGAGGACCCGTTCTGAGTCGGTCTTCTGGTCGTTGGCCCCTCGGTGCGCTTCTCGAAGCGTTGCCGGGGGGCCGTGGGCGGCTGACTGTGACGGAGATTCGTCACAACATTCTGTGCGTCAACAATTCTCGGTGGGCTGAGGTTGTTGAGTGCGGGGTGGATGACTGGTTGTTGTCGGATGAGCGTGCGGACGAGCTGGCAATACGGCTCGACTTGCATCCGGCGTGTGTGTGGCCTGAGTGGACGGCGTTTGAATCTCCGGGCCAAATGTCCCTGTTTGATCTGTTTGAGGAGTGTGTGTGAGCGGCAAAATGTCCCGCGACAAGGGCGCGAAATGGGAACGCGAGATCGCTTCCCACATGGCCGCCCACGGCTGGCCGAACGCCAAACGACGCGGCATCGGGTTCGAAGACCACGACCTAATCGGCACCCACCCCTACAGCGTCGAATGCAAGAACCAGGCGCGCTGGTCCGTGCCCGCATGGTGGCGACAGACCGAGGAGCAGGCCGAAGCGACGGGAGCGACGCCGCTGCTCGTTATGAAGCGGCCCGGCTTCTCCGACCCCGGACAGGGGTTGGCCGTCATCAAATTCTCTCATTTCTGCGAACTGGCAGGCACGTGCGCCCCGCAATCGCCCTGACCCTCGCCGCCGTCCCGCTTCTGCTGGCGTTCACGCTCATCGTCAACGCCATGTAATCCCCCGCAACCACTTCTGCAAGGTGCCCCGCAATGAAGACCCTCAACTACTACCCGCAAGCCCAAGTCGGAACCCGATGCGTCGGCGTCCTGCCCGCCACACAAATCCGTGTCGGCATGCGTGTCCGACTGCTCGAAGGCATGGACTTCGAAGAATTCGACGTCATCAACATCCTCGAGATGTGCAACGGCTATCTGAACATTGAGGGGGCCGAGTTTCAGATGCGTGTCACGCCTCACTGTTTGATAGCGGTGATGGATCAGGTTGCGGGCATGCACGAACTGACGACGTTCTACAACGACCGGAACTCGAAACGGGTGTTCAAAGCGTCGTGCCTATGCGGCTGGTCGTGGCACGAGTCGGACCCGCTTGTGTTGCAGTCGACGGCTGACATTCATCTCGCTGTCCACTGATGGCGGCTCCAGCCACATCGCACGAAGCTGCGCTCGCGTACGCTTCGCAGGGTTGGCGGGTCGCGCCGATCAAACCGAACGAGAAACGGCCGCCGATGGGCGGATGGCAGAACGCCGCCACTGACGACCTGGACACCATCAACGCCTGGTATCAGACCCAGTATCCGGGCCACGGCGTGTGTATCGCTACCGGGCAGGGAACGGACTGCTGGGTTTTGGACGTTGACACGTCGCCCGACAAGGACGGCCCAGCGTCGCTGCGGGCGCTTGAGGCGGAGTACGGCGAGTTGCCGGCGACGGTGACAGCGGTGACGGGTTCTGGCGGTTTGCACTACTACTTCGCGTGGCGTTCGGATCGTGAGGTGCGGAACCTTCAACGAGGCGACCGCATCTTGGGTTCCGGGTTGGACGTGCGGGGCCATCACGGGCAGGTGGTTGCGCCGCCCACGGTGCATCCGAACGGCACACCGTATGTGTGGTCGGCGGGTCGTGCCCCGTGGGAGATCGGCGTAGCTGAGGCCCCCGACTGGCTGTACGAACTGTTGGACCGCCGTAATCCTGACCCGCCGTCGAACGTGGTGCCGTTGGCTGCTCGCCAGGACGACCGCGACAGCATTGCTGAATGGATCAACGACCAATACGACTTCGCCACGTTGCTACGTAACGACGGCTGGCATGAAGGACCAGTGACGGCGGACGGCCAGTTGTGGACGAGGCCCGGCAAAGATCCCCGCCTGGGCCATTCTGCGGTGTTACACAACAACGGCGACGGCCCGTTCGTAGTGTTCACGACCGAAGCGGCGGAGCTTCACCAGCATGGCAAGCCGACGAAGGACGGTTCCGCCTCGAGCGTGAGCCTGTTCGGGTATGTGGCGGCCACGAAGTTTGGTGGGGATCGTTCAGAGCTTGCACGCCAGGCGCGGCGTGAACGCAACGAGCAGGAACGACCGGCGTCGCGCATCAGCCTCAAAGCCGACTCAACACCTGCCGATGATGACGTGTTGGATTGGGATGAACCCATCCCGCTGTCCGGGCCGAAGACGGAAGTGTTGCCGTTCCCTACTGAAGTGTTCCCCGAGTGGGTGCGTGCCGCCGTGACGGACGTAGCCGCATCAGCGCTCGTCCCCATCGACATGGCCGCATGCATCGCCCTTGGAGCGTTAGCCGCAGCAACAACAGGCCGGCTCGGCGTGAAGATCGCTTATGGCTACGTGGAGCCGTGCAACTTGTTCGTGGTGGTGGGTGCCGAGCCGACTGCGGGTAAGACGCCGGCGATGAAAGCGCTGTTGCAGGGCCCGTTAGGGAAGCTGGAATCCAGTATGCGTGAGGACCACGAGAAGAAGCTGGAAACGTTACGGGGCTCCCTGAAGCAGGCGAAACAAGACAAAGACGAGTTTGAGGTGATACGGCTTGAGAAGGAGATTGAAGCGCCCGCACCGTTGATGACAATCGGTGATGTCACCCCCGAAGCTCTGTCCGAATTGTTGAACGAGCAGCAACGCGGGATCTCAGTGGTGTCTGATGAGGGCGGGCCGTTGCTTGGATTAGACAGGTATCGCGGTTCGGATGCTGCGGCGAAGTTGGACCCGTATTTGCAGGGCTGGTCGCAGGGCGAAATGAAACAGGCCCGTGTGACTCGTGGCATGCAGTACGTGGACGCGAAGAACGCGAACGTCTCCCTAGTGCTGACGGTTCAGCCGACCGTCCTAGACGCCATGTATGGGCTGCCGGAGTTGGAGGACCGCGGGTTCATCGCTCGCATGTCGATTGCGTTGCCGTCGTCGCTGGTCGGTTCGCGTGATTTCATGTCGTCGCCTGACCCTGACGAGAAAGTGCGTGTCCGGTACGACCACGAGTTGATGAAGCTGGGTCGTGACGCGTTAGCGGCTTCTGAGCCTCGCGTGTTGGAGTTGGATTCCGATGCCGCCTTGTATTTCCGGCGCATCCGCCAAACCTATGAGGATGCTCGCGGGCAGGGGTTGTTCAACGATTCGCGTGGCCGCATCAACCCGATGAAGGCGGAGTCGATGGCGGTCCGGTTTGCTGGGTTGTTGCATCACGCGTCGGGTGTGGATTCGCCGGTGATCGGTGTGGACGGGTTGAAGTTGGGTGAGGCGGTGGCGTCGTATTTCGTTTCACACGAAGGGGCGATCCGCCAGCGCCTGTCGTCGATGGTTGATTCGGCGGAGTTGGCTGCGTTGAAGGCGTTGAAGACGCTGGTTGGTGATGGCCGTTTGGAGGCGGGTGTGTGGGTGTCTCAGTCGGATTTGCGCCGAATGTCCCGCCAGTTTCAGCCTGCGTCCCGCTGTTCGGCGGTGTTGCGATTGTTGGAGGACAACCAGTGGGTGGCGACTGGCGTTGAACCGTTCGGGAAGAACCGGACTCGACCGGTCGTCATGGTGCGACCAGATATTGGAGAGATGGAACTGTGACGGCGCTCGAGTCGGCGATTGTGTCCGCGCTGGATGCTGGCCCGTCGCGTCTGTACCGTCCGGCGCTCATCCTTGCTGGTGGCGCTCCTGCGGACGTGGAGACGGCGGCACGGGCCGTGGTGGCGGTGACGCACCACGAGCACGACACGTTTGATTCGTGCGAGCTGTGCGAACCGCTGTTCGCCGCTCGGCGGAGACTGCTAGCAGTTGACGTCACCCCACCGGTCGAACAGTTCGACCGGCTCTCGGCCTAATGCACGGGCTACCCGTTCCGCGCCTTGCACGCTGATCCAGCCGCGTTCACGGCATCGCAGGATCGAGCGGTATTGGATGCCTGCGTAGTCGGCGATCTCTGCGGAGTGGCGTGTGAGTTCGCCTTCACATTCGGAGATGGCCCGGTTGATGCGCAGGTCAACCAGCCGATGCACTTCTTCGGTCCACCGCAGATGCTTGTTGGGGTCGTAGTTCCCGCCCCGTTGCCGTTCTTCGGCTTGCGTGGACGCTTCGTCCACGAGGTGGTCGATGGCGTCGGGCGGGATCCGCCAGGATGCGCCGAATTTGATGGCGTCAATTTCGCCGTCGCGGCACATTTGGTAGACGGAACGTTCGCACATTTGGAGCGCTTCGCACGCTTCAAAGACTGTGAACCACTTGTTTAGTGCTGTCTTCATGCATCCGTGACCGAGGTTTTGCCGGTCTGTGCTGGTGTGTGCCGGTTGCTGTCGGTTTTCTCAGTGACCAGGGTTTTGCCAGCTTGTGCCGGTGTGTGCTGGTTGCGGACCAATCCTTGCCATTGCCCGCACGAAACGCAGATTGATGCGGCCGGTGACACCAAGTGTCCGCATTCGCATCTACAGCTCATCGTCGGACTCTTCCTGCTCGCAGTCGATGGGGCAGGGTTTGGCGACGGGGAAGCCGCCGCCTTGCCGTGCGCGCCGCACGAGAGCGTCACGACGCTGGTTGAAATCAATCAGATGCCGGTGTTGCGGGGTCATGTCGCGGAGTATCGCTTCCCACGATGGACCGCTGAGCCGTCCGTGATCGGCACGAGCTCCACTTGCGGCAGATCTCGAGTGCCGGTTTCGAATGAGGCGAAGACGAGTCCTTGTTGCCAGTCTTCGGTGACGTTGACGGGTCGTCCACGTTCGTCGGTGGCTGAGTGGAACGACGGGACCGCCCCATCAATACGCGCCAACGTGCCACACGACACCGAAATCGAATGCTTCGCCTCCCCACGATCCGACCGGAACGTACGCGTCTGCGCCTCCAACCGGTGCAGATGCCCGAAAAACGTCGAAACAGTCGAGTTCGTCGCCTGAGCCTGCGCCTTAGCCGACAGCTTCAAGCCGTGGATGGCTCGGATATCGTCTCGCAGCCACACTTCGTTGGCGGGATAGCCGGGCATGTAGGTGATGCCGAGCGAGTCTGTGTCGAGCAGGTAGGGGACGGACATGGCTGGCCACGAGTCGGGCGGTTCAGTGGCTTTGCGTAGCCCCCATGCGGCTTGTGCGTTGGCGACGACGAGGTTGCCGAGGCGAGCTTCGTGATTACCTGCGAGGAATGTGGCGTTGGCGTTTGGTGCGGCTGCTACGAATTGTGCGAGCCAGTAGTGGCCTTGGTCGATGGTGTATTGGCCGGCGTGCGCCATTGACGGGGTGCGTGCGAACTTCAGGGAGAAGTCGGCGAAGTCGACCCAGTCGCCGAGGAACACGATGTCGTCGGGTTGGGCGTCGGCGACCATGTTGACGGCGACACGTAGCGCGTCTTCGTCTTGCATGGGGTGGATTTCGATGCTGTCTGGTTGTGATGCGTCGCCGACGATGTGCGCCCCGATTTGGGGGTCTGGGATGAATGCGACGGTGCGGATACCGGTGTCAGTCTTCTTGGCTCGCTC
Source organism: uncultured Acidimicrobiales bacterium (assembly GCA_937991435.1). GTDB lineage: Bacteria > Actinomycetota > Acidimicrobiia > Acidimicrobiales > UBA10347 > UBA10347. The sequence continues at coordinate 31,948 of CALKPY010000036.1, read as the reverse complement.
CTTCGCCACTTTGACGGGTTTGGCGCGGTCGATGAGCGGCCACGCTGGGCCTTCTTCCCACGCTGGGGAGAGCTGTACGCCAACGAGGTCTTGGACTTGGCCTTCGCCGTCGTCGTCTTTGTAGCCTTGCTGCCACAGGTTGACTTGCCTAATCCTTCCGATATCGGAAGGATTAATGCCGTTGCGTTCCAACAGTTCAGCAACCTGGCCGACACGTTTCGCTGCCACATCATCGTCGAGTTTGCTCACGACGCGCACTGGCATTCCGCTCGACGATGCCTCAACACCGCGCCACTAGACACCTTGAAATCGAAATGTGAGGTAAGCGTCCGAGCGACCTCAGCGCCAGTCCAAGACGGGTCACCCAGTATGGACTGCAACGCGTCCCGCTCCTCCGGGTGGAGATCCATGAACGCTGTGACTGTGCACGTCGTGCCTTTCCTACTCGCAGGCGGTTTCAGGCCTGCAAGCTTCGATTTCTTTGCCATGGTTCGTCTCAGTTCTCTCAGGGGTTTAGCTGAGCATCAGCTCGACATTCGACCATTCGTCATCAACGATTGGTGTGGTGTCGATCAGTAGCTTTGTGACGCCATGGACGAGGGCGTCCACCGCTCCCGGTGAAACACCGGTCGCTGTGGGCACCCATGACGTTTGTTGTGACTCAAGGACAGGGAATACACCAACGTGATGGACACGCCCGTCCCGATACAACTGGGCGACAGGCCGAGCACGCTCCTGTTTGGAGACTCGAGCTTCGACACCTTCCACTGTTACCGGGGTTCCACGCAACGCCGGAGCGTCACGCAACGTCAACTCTGCGTGGTCGCCGAGGCCGGTGCGTTCAACAACAAACGACCCAGCACCCCACTTCAGGTAAGCATCAGCAGCGTCGTTACGGTACTGCTCCGGCGATTGCAGGAGTGTGCGGTCTTCAAGGATGTAGACGTGCGGGTGCACCGCGCCGTCAGGCCATCCGAGCCCCATAATGATGATGCCGGCGTCGTCTCGTTTGCCGGTCTTGTTCGGGTCGACGCAGACGATGATGCGTTCGAGGAGCGGATGGTTGCCGACGCGTTGCGCTTCGATCATGTCGCGGTCCCATAGCGCGCCCGCTCGCTCCTCAATCTGCTGCTGTGACTCGGTGACGAACGCATCCAAACCAGAACGCCGGATGCGGGCCTCACACGCCTCCAGGTCCATGCCTTGCCATGTGGGCTTGCCGTCAGTGATGCGCCACACACCGTCGTCGTCCTGCGCCACCTGCATCCCTTCGACGGCTGGCATGGGTCCGATGCGGTGGCCGTCGGCGAGCATGTCGATGCTCTGGTCGGCGAGTTTCTTCGCGATCGAGTTCGGGTGAATCAGGTTCTGCGCCAACAGCACCACGACGTCGTCTGATCCGGCTTGGAGGAGCGCGTAGGACAGGGTGCGGATCTTCTTGTTGACCGTCGCCGGGGTGTCGTGCTCTGAGTCGATATCGTCCAGAATGATGACGTCCGGTCGTTGATCCTCAAGCTTGACGCCTCGTGCTGCGGTGTCGAGGCCGATGGCGTCGATAGTGAAACCGGATGCGGTGCGGACACGGTTACGCCGCCAGCCTTTCGAGTTGCCGTGTTTGCCGAGGGCGCGGTCTGCCATAGCCGGGTAGTGCTGTTCGATGGCGTCGGATTCAAGGATGCCAGCACAGTTCGCTACGTGATCATCCGCAAGGTCTTGCGTGCCAGACACGTAGAGGGCGTACCGGCGTTTGCCGACTGCACCCAACTTGACGACGGCGAGTTCAGCGGCGGACGATTTGCCGTGGCCTCGAGGCCACAACGCCATGATGGGCCGGGTCTGTTGCTGGATGCCTGACTCTGGGATTTGGTCGACGAGATCCCAGAACGTTTCGTGGTGGGGCGCGTAGTCGTGTTTCGTGAACGCTGGCGCAATCAACGCGTTCCATTCGCGCCAGTCAAGCTCGTTCGCGTCGGATGGTTTCAGGGCGCGTTCCTGGTTCCGTCTGCGCCGCTCCAACTCTCGCGCCATGGCGGCGAGGTTCTCGGAGCGTTTCGCTAGGTTTGTGCGAGCCGCCATACGTCTCTCGCTGCGAACCCGAACGCTTCGCCCCACGTCTTATAGCCGTGCGGTACTGGCGGCATGGATTCGATGATTGCGGCCCGCCCGCCTTCGTCTGCTTCGGCCCATTCAACAGCGAGGCTGTACGGGACGACGCGGAGAGAGTATTGGGCGCAACCGCATGACGGGGCGGCCCAGCCGCCTGGCTCGGCGGGGGTGCCGTCTGTTTGTTTGTGTCTGCGCCGGTCGCCTGGTTTGGCGTTGGGTTTGTCGCCGAACACGTCGTCTTCGTAGTTCTCGAGCCAGTTCGCCCATTCAAGCAGGTCGCCGGTGAGGGTGGTGATGTAGGCGAGGTTGGACGCCATGACGGGCGAAATCAGCAGCGACTGCATGGGTTTGCTGTAGCTGGAGCGGGTGCGTTCACTCATCGGTGACTCCGTTCACGTGGAGGAGGGTTGCTGCGATCATCCAGGCGGCGAGTCCGTGCCACAGCGGCAGGTTGAGCACCATGGCTCCGATGACGCTGTAGTGGGCGGACTGGCAGTACGGGCATTTCCACAGGTCGGCGGGGTCTGACCCTGCGGCTGCCCCGCCGAACATGAGGATGACGGCTTCGAGCTGTGTGGCGTCGACCATGACGGCGAACACGAACCCGATGGCGAACCCGACAAAACTGGTCACCCACAGAACGTTGGTGCGGATCCCTGCGAGTTGCGCGTAAATCTGAGGGTGCCAAGGGTGGAGGACTCGGTAACGTCCGGACGTGACAAGCCCAGACGATGTCGCTGCGAGCCCGATAGCAGCAATAGTTTCAATCATGTGGGGTATGTAAACCCACTGGCAGGGGCGAGCGGGACGCCTGTGATGCACACCCCGTAGCTGGCGGTGGATTCGATCTTCGCCTGGTAGCAGGTCGGGTATTCTGCGCCGTAGCGGACACCTTCGAAGTATGGGCGGGCCGTGTAGTTCACCGACGTTGCCCCTGGTTGGAGGATGGTGCAGAACGTTTCGGTGACGCCGTTCACTTTGACCGGGCGGGTTAGGCCGGGGTCGTTGGTGCTGGCGGCTGATTCGCAGATGGTGCGCCACAGCGTCAGGTCGTCGGGGCCTGCGGCGGGGTCGCCGCCTGCGGCAGCAACTTGCGCTGTCAACCAGTCAACCCAACCGTTTGAGTCGGGGACACGGTTGAACAGGGCGAGGAACGCGAACGTGGCGCGTGCCTGGTAGTCGCCGGGTTCGGCGAGGAACACGCCGGCGTTCGGCCACGAATACGAGTTCATGCCAGGAACTTCAGCAAGGCATGTTTCGGCTGATCCGGCGTTCGACGGGCCTAGGCCGTAGGACCATTGTGCGCCGGGGACGGTGGTGAACTCTGCGCAGCCAACCCACCGGGTGATGGTGATGCAGATGGGGTATGGCGTGTCGTTCGTGACTTGCGCTTCGGCTAGGACGGTGCCGGGGATCGGGCCGGGTACTGCTTGGCCGTCTGTGGCGGTGAACGAGAACCCTTCGTGTGATACTCGTTCGCACAGTCCGAACCCCGTGGGGAGGACGTGTAGGCATCCGTCGCGGTCGCGGAAGATGCCTTGCGGTAGGCCTGCGGGCATGTCCGCGCGTCCGGGGTCGCCGGTCGGGATGAAAACTTGGCGGATGCCTTCGGTGGTTTGTTCCTGTCTGATGTTGCAGGAGTCGGTGAGGCATGAGGACGGGTCACTCGGCATCGTCTTCGCCCTTCTCTTCAGTCTTCGTGAGCGCTGGCGGTTCGACGCTGCGGCCGACACCGAGACGTTTCATGATGCTTTCAGCCAGTTCCTGAGCGCGAGTTGTACGCAGCTCCATCTGACGGAACGCTTTATCAACCGCTCCGAGCCCGGCTAGTTCCGCGGATTCTTCGTCGTCAACCAGGTCCATGTAGTCGTCGTCGCTGATCGGGGCCCACGCTGACCCCAACGCGTTATCGCCGATCGGGTAGTTAGATTGGATGAGCGCTTCGGTGACATTGCCGTCGGCGTCGATGCTGATGAAGTTTCGGACGTCGCTCACACTGACTCACATTCCAGGCGGATTCGGGTGGCGTAGATACCGGACGACGAGAAGTTGGACGGGACGGGGTCGCCGACGCCGATGCCTTGCGTGAACAGCATGCCGATCTCGAACGAACGGTCTTCGCCTGGTTGCAGCTGGAAACACTGCCGGACTTCGGTGCCGTCAAAGAACTGGCGTCCGCTGGAGGTGGCGTTCACTTCGCCCGATGACGTCAGGTTTGACAGGCCGGGTTGGCCTGCGATGAACGTGGCGACGTAGTAGGCCATGACGCCGGACGCGCCGGCGGGGAAGTCTGCGGCCCAGCCGGACCACAGGAAATCGATGCAGCAGTCGAGTACGCGGCCGCACGGGTCGTTGTTCACTGCGGACAGGGACACTTTGCGGTATCGGGTGCCGGGGACGAGCGGCCCGATCGGGATGTTGTCTGCGCTGTTCGACGCTTGGATCAGCGACTTGTACGGTTTCTCGGTGTAGAGGCGGCCGGCGTTATCGCACCACACTGGGTTTTGCGTGGTGATGGGGCAGGTGTAGGGGTAGGCGGCGGGGTTGAGGTCGGTGATGAGCAGGTTGCCGTTGCCGTCGGTGGGGATCGGCGCGCCGGTTTTCGCGTTGACTGCACCTTCAACGATGGTGTCGACGCCGAGTTCATGGGTGTTCCCGTCGATGTCTACACCGGTTTGGAGTACCCCGCCGATGGCGTACCCGTTGGGGATCCCTTCGATGTCGATGAATTCGTTGAGTGGCACGATCCGGCAGTTGCAGGATCGGTCACCTGTTGAGAATGCGGCTCCGCTGCATGATGGGCACCCGTCCATTTAGTTCGCTCCGGCTAGTTGGGCTTCGAGTGCTGCGATTCGGCGCGAGGCGGATCGTTCCTGGCGCGCTTGGATGCGGGCGTTGCGCGCCTGGTAGCGCGCGGCGAGAATCCGGTCTAGTTCGGGGTCGCCGGTTTGGCGGAAATGATCGACCACAACCCAACGGTACGGACGCTGTGTGACCTAGAACAGTGCGGTACTGGGCGCTATCGTGCCGATGGACACGTATTCTTCGTCCGGGTTGCCGTCTTCGCCCCTGACCCATTCGAACGCTACGGACTCGATGATTTGGTCGGACGATTCGCCGCCGCAGCTGTCGGAGACGAGCACGCGACGTCCGGGGATGAGCCGTGTCAGGTCGCATTCGCCGGCGATGTCAGACAGTTGCGCTGCGTCAACGACGAGGGAACGCTGCGGGAACGGATCCAACAACGCAGCAGCAGCAATCCCCGGCTCAACAACAGCCGAATCGTTCTCAGACGTGTGCAACGTCCAAGGCACAACCCCAGCATCAACCTCACCACGAATCTCCACATCCTCACCATCCTCATCGCTGCTAAGGATGGAAGCTGAGGTGATGCCGGTACCGGTGAAACCGCGGCCTGCGGACCCTACAAGCGTCGCGTCGGACAGCTCGAGGATCGGCAGGCCGGGGTCGATGTGTGGCGCACCAATATAGGTGCGGTCTCCGATGGTGGACCAGTCGATAGCGTCACGAGCCAAAATCTCGTACGCCCGAAACGTTTCTTCACCTTGCACGGTTTCAATGTCGGCGGTGAAATCGGCGTTGGTTGTGATGAAGGCGGGGGCTTGTCCGGGGTGGTCCGGGTCGATGTGTTCCCACATCTGGTTCGCCAACGTTTCAGGCTGCCCGGTCTGGTTCGTGGTGTTGGGTTCACGCTGGTTCAGATGCCAGAACGACCGGTCAGCCGCCTCAACAATCGTCAACCCCTCAGCAGTGAAAATGCCGGATGGCGGGATAGGTCCCCACCAGACTCGTTGTCCGTCGCGCCAAATGTTGATTTCGTGGTAGAGCGGGCGTAGGTCGGGGCAAATGTCACAGCATGTGCCCTCGATTTCCACTTGGGCGAAGCTGGTGTCGTCGGTTGTGTATTCGCCACGAATGCGGGTGACGGGGAGTGCTGGGCCGCAGATGGGTGCACCGTCTGGTTCGGAGAACGTGACCATCAGGGTGCCGCATCCGAACGCTGTGCACTGGCTCATAGTTTGATGGTTTCGTACGCGACCCATTCAAGGGTGACACCGGCCAGGTTTTGGGCGGTGTCACCGTAGAGGACCACAGCGATCTCTTCGCCTACTTGGGCGGTGGGGATTGTGACTGGTGTGCCGAGCGGGCCTTCTACGCCGTCGCGGCGGGTGTTCGGGCCGCAGGTGCGTGACGCGCCGTCCCATGGGGTGAGGGTGGCGGTGTCGCCTGTGTCTAGATGGTTGATTCGCAGGTCTGCGGCGGGGGTGAACTGGTTGTAATGGGCCCGTCCGGGGTAGGTCCATGGTCCGGGCCAGCCTGGCGATGTCCGCCACACCACAGCGCGAAGGTTACTAACAGATCCGTTAGACGCTTTCACTTGGAGGGCGAGTGCCACATCCGAACCACACGACACAGGCGGAGTGATCCGACACCCAGCAGCAGTCTGATACACCGGACGGCACCAACAACCCCTATACACGCGAGGCTGCGAAGGGATCACAGTCGCATCGCAAGGTTCACAATCATCACCCGGAATCGGGGTACAGACTGATAGGCCGCAGTCCAGTTCGTTCCCGCCGTCAAGACTGATCGTCCCGCGGCACGTTTCGCGGTACCCGGTCGGGCAGCGTGTCTGCCACGTCAACGCCACCGGCTGCACACAACCCGTACGGGTACCGTCGTCCACTTCGCTCCACCCAGACAACGTCATGCCGTGCAAGTTCAACCAGCCGGTACAGCCGTCCACACAATCACCGGGACAATGATCAGCGACACGCAACGTCGACCCTTTCAGGCAGTCGCCGCATTCGGTGTCCAGTGTTCGGCGATAAAGCTGCATGCCTTTCGCCAAACTCGAGAGGTTATCGGCACGGAAACGACCGAACACCGTCAACACACCGGCAGTGCCGCCTGGCGCGGTGTTGTAGTCCACGGTTTCCGCTTGGAACCCGTAGAACCCTTCCATCGTGTCCGACCCGTCCCGCCAGAACGGGTGCACCTGATCCTTATCGACAGTGATGTCACAAACCGATGTGAGTGCTTCACAACAGCACGTCTCACACACGTTGCCGGTGGTGGAGCGGCGAACACCAGGCACGTATGGGCTATAGATGCGGTCGCGGCACCCGTCGATCAGTTGGCAACCGTCAATAGTTGCGAGGTGGTTGAGTAGGCGCATAAGACTAGTTCCGTCTGCCGAGCTGCCGGCGGATCGCGTAACCGTAAGAACGGCCTGCGACCTGAGCAGGCGCCCCGTCCGCGGCCGACACGTTCACGTTGATGTCCCCGAACCGCTGCGAATTGTTCACGACACTCCCGCCGCCGCCGAAACCCTGCAACCCCGGCGTGTTCAACGCAGCCTGCGCGGCCTGAGCGTTCGCCCGAGCAGCCTGAGACACGTTCCCAACCTGGTTGAGTAGCCCCAAAGCGAACCCCTCACCCGTGTTACGGCCCAACCCTTCGGTGACGCGGGATGGGGAGTTGATGTCGAGTTCGAAACGGATCGCCCGCGCCGCAGCCCTGGCCAGGTTCCGTGCTTGCGCTGCTACACGAGCGGTGGTGGACGCGATGCCGTCTCGCATGCCGTCACCGATGGCTTGCCCTGCGGCGACACCGCCCGAGCGGGCAGCGTCCGTGACGGATGTGAAATCGAGTGTGACTTCGTCCAAACCGGTTTGGAATTCGGTGGCTGGGTCGAACGAGTCGCTTATCTCGAGTTCCATGGCGTCGGTCGTCGCTGTGATCTGTTCGACGGGGACGGTGTTGTCAATAACGATCGCGTCGACCTGCGCCTGTATTTCTGTGCCGGGTGAGAACTCGGAGAGTTGCACGTTCGCGTCAGTGATCAGGCCATCAGCCGCGGCGTTCAACGCCTGATCCCCACCAGTACCGAAAATGTCGATGTCCGCAGACGCCAACGCAGCATTCAAGCTCGACGTGTAGCTCTCAGCAGCTAACTCTCCAGCCGCCCCGAAAATAGCGTTAGCTCCCTCAACCTGCTGGTTCGCGAACTCCGTAATCGGGCTGAACACTTCGCCGTCGGTATTGAACCCGTCGAACACTTGGAACGCGTCCAACCGGCGTTCTGCCAGTTCAGCGTCAGCAAGGTCCAGATCTTCCTGCACGATCTCGACAACACCGAACCCGTCATCAAACCCGGTAGTGACAGCTTCCGCTGCGAGGCGTGCGGCAGAAGCCGTGTCGCCGTCGTTGAAACCTTCCAGGAGTGCGGTGGCCAGGTTGTCCGCGCCGTTCGCGAACAGAATGTCAATGTTGTCAAAGAACGCGAGCTGCTCGTCAATCGCTGCGCGCTGATTAGCGAAGAACTCGTCCAGCCCGTCGTCTTCGTCCAGCCCTGAGAACGCTTCGGTGATGGTTGGTGTTGCGTTTGCGTACGCAACAGCTGCCTCCGTGAACTCCTGCGCCGCGGCCCTTGTGGCTTCGGCTTGAGCCGTCACAGCGGCCTCGGCTTGCGGAGCAAGCTCAATCAGATCGCTGATACCCAGCCCGGTCAGTTCGCTAGCAGCAGCGAACTCCTCAGACGAAATCGTGCCATCAGCCAAAGCACGAGTCAGAACCTCAACAGCTTCCGCCGCTGTCTCAGTAGCCTGCCCACTCGCCTCATAAGCACGGACCGCTTCATCAAAATCGCGGTTCGATTCCCGAACCTGCGACGTAGTCCCAGCAAGCCGACGCTCAAACGAATCAAACTCCGAACCCGTACCACGCGCCGCCCGCTGCGCCTCCTCCAACGTCGGAACAAGACCAGCGATGACGTCGTTAGCGGCTGACGCCGTGTTCGAGAAATCGTCAGTGGTCAACTGGTTCGAAAAAGGGTTCGCCAGATTCGACACACCGGTGTTGAAACTGTCGCCGTCCAAACCAGGCAGATTGATGAGAGCGATACCAAGCTGGTCAACAATGTCAGCGCCAGCTGTAGCAGTATCGACAAGCTCACGGACTGATTGAGTTGTGTCACCAACAGCGCTGACTGCAGTCACAAGCGCAGGGCTCAAAGCGACAACAGCAGGCAACACATCCTCAGAGAACGCTGAAGCCAGTTCAATAACCACTGGCAACAGGTCGCGGCCGATCTCAGCTCGAGCGTCTTCCAACGCAGCAGTGGCCTGCGTGATTGCACCGTCGCCGTTCTGCACGGCATCGTTGAAACCGCCCTGAGCGAACCTGGAACGGTCAAGAATCTCCGCATACAAGGCTTGCGCCTGCGCTGCCTGAGCAGTGACAGACCCGCCTGATTCCTGTTGGATCTGCAAGGCGCGTTGGTTGACCGTCGCCTGGTTGATTTTGATGGAGAACTGTTCAAGCGAGTCGAACTCGCCTCGCGCCGCGGCGCCGATCGCCTCAATGGCTTGCTCGGTGTTCGTGCCAGGGGTGACGGATGCGAGATCGGCAGCTAACCCGATATAGACTTGGGAGAATTCGAGGGCGTCGTCTCGTGCGACGCCTTGGGCTTGGATGAGTTGGCCGAGACGTCCTTGATATTCCAACGCTGCACGGTTTGACAGCCCGTATGCGTCGGCTGCGGTTTCTCCGAACCGGAGCGCTTCGCCGGAAGCTGTCCCGAAAACGCGTTCAACGAGTCCTTGCGCTGTGGCTAGGTCTCTGGTGGCGTCGACAGCGCTGAGGATGTTGCGTGTGGCGAACTGGAAGCCTTCAGCGATTCCGATGCCTCCGAGGACGCCGGCTGCTGCGTTACGGAAGTTGTTGTTGAGGCCGTTGAGCTGGTTCGCTCCGTCAACGTCGACACGCAGATCAATGACGGAGTTGTCGATGTCGCGGACGTCGCGGATGACTCTGTCGAGCTCGCGTGAATCGACTGTGAAACGGCCCTCAACGTTCCGGTCCAGGCTTTCAAGGTCGTCACGGATCCGGCGCAGATCACCAGATCGGGCGACTGCTCCCGCGCGCCGCTCCAGGGTGGACAGCGGGTCTATTTCGACGCGTTTGAGAGCGTCAAGCTGCCGGTTGATTTCCCTGATCTCGGAATCAATGTCTTGTTCGGACAGGTCAATGTCGAACTTCAGATCAACCGTCTGATCCTTCGTCAACGACTCCAACTTGTTACGGACACGAGCCTCAGAACGCCGGTCAACATCTATCCCGACGCTGAGAGTCTCATCATCAGCAATGCCGCCAAGCTTCCGCTCAGCTTCCTCAACACCATCCAACTCGACATCAAGCGTGACCGTCGACCTGAAATCCGTCATGACCCCACCCGCATCCCAGGATTCAACATCGCCGTCATATCCAACAGACGCGCCATCTCATCCTCATCAGCAAGACTTGAACGCGCCGGTTTCGGACCACGATCCTTACTGTCAGAGTTGCGCCACGCCGCCAGTTTCGCGTTCCGCTCAGACAGAGACTTCAACGTCGCCACGCCATCCAAGTATTCGTCCCAGTCTTCCGTCACTTCGAAAGCCGAACCGGACTCTTCGTCATACGCCAACTGTTCACGCATCCACGCGTCGACATACAACGCCATTTCATCAGCGTTCTTCGTTTGGATACCGAACTTACCGAGGCGGAGACGCCACCGGTACGGGTCAGAAGCTACGAGCCGGAAGACCCGCCGGAACCGAAAGGGTCGTCTACGCCCTCCGGAGTCAAATGCTCCACCGCGCGGGCTTCCCAGATCGGGTCGTACGGGTCGACCTTCTCTTCGGGGTCGCCGAGCAGCAGCAACAACTGTGTGTGCGACGTTTCGTCCAACAACCGTCGAGCCTGGTCGAACGCTGTCACTTTCGACACGTTCAGCCGGCGGATGTACGCCATGCCCTGACTGATTTCGTCGAACCTCAACACCGTCTCGGATTTCGCGGTTTTGTACACGAATTCCGACGCGGGTAGGGCGTCGGCTTGGGTGCCGACGAACGTCCCGAGATCGCGGTGGATGGGTAGGACGTTTTCGTCGTCGGCTTTGGTTGATTTGCTGGTTCGCTCGGCCATGGACGGTCATGCTACAAACCCGCGCGACTCAGCTGGAACGAACCCTCGATACCGACGCATGGGGAGCAGACGCGGTTGATGACGACGTTCTGGGTTTCGAGTCCGCCGTCGCAGCATGTGTGTTCGCACAGTTTCATGGGGACACACTCGGTAATGACCGCCACTTCGCGGTTCAACGCTTTCCGGATTTTTTCGGCGTGCTCATCCGAACAGGCTTCCCAATTCACTTTGCAGCGGAGGAGACGGAAGTTGACAACCAACGTCGGGATCGGGATGTCACACGCGCCACGTTGGAAACGGATGACGGACTGTCCGGGCCACACGTCGATGCGGTTACAGCAGCCGTTCGCCGCCAAGTTGTCGTCGTTGACAGGTGGACACACGCCGATGCATTTCGTGTCCGGGGCGGGGATGCCGCAGTCTTCGAGGCATTGACAGAGGATGTCTCGGACGGCGACGAGCCAGTCGTCTACCCATTCTTTGCCGTCGCAGGTGGGTTCGTAATCCCACCACGCTGTTTCCTCTTCAGTGGTTGTTGTGGCGGCCATTAGAAGCCCGCCCGCGCTAACGCTTGGCGGACAAGCGTGCCGTCGTCAATCTCAGCATCGATCTCGTTCCGCAGAAACTGTTGGAGCCGAGCGTTAATCGAGGCGGGGACCCCCGGCACCTGAGTAGGCGCCGGACCGTCAGAATCAATGACGCCAGTAATACGGTAACGGCTGTCCGACACACGGTTTGATGTGGCGTCAACAGATTCATTCACGGTGCTTACCGCTTCCGCGCATTCGCAGCCAAGATGATCACCCGGATACCACGTGTCCCCTATGAACCGGTTGACGCGGCCGTAGATCGCGTCAGCAGCCCAACCCGATTTCGATAACGCTTCAGTGCGGGAAGGTTCAGTGAACGTCAGGCCGTTCAACGCTTCATGAGGCGGGAACGGCTGGTTTGGTTCGTTGTGCCGCCACGTCAACCGTTCGGACTGGTATTGCGGACGTTCAATCTCAGTTTCGATCCGGTCAGTTGTTTCCTTCAACACTTCAGCCAGATAGTTGTCAAACCCCACTAGAGCCATTGTTGGGACATCCCGCCATCAAACGTGTCCGCATACGGATCCGCCGGCGCGTGAGAAACCAACCCGATATTCCCGTAATCCGGTTCCGGTGGCGGCGCCAAAATCAGGAACTGGTCAACCGCGTCAATGTTCGTGCGGATATAAGAACCGGATGACGCCAACGACTTGGCAAGCTTGTTGTACGTGATAGTGACAGTGCCGATCTGCATGGAATCCGCGCCTGGCGCTGGTTTACCGTTCGTGTTACAACCGCAATCCGACTCATGCATCTCATCGCAAGCCGCGAGCATGTGGCAGACAAGCGCCTCAAGAGCCAGCGTCGCCAAATGCGGTTCAGGTGTGGACCAGCAGAACTCGAGGCCCCACACGCAGCCGCAACAGCCGTCACAGTCATGCACGGTGCGGGGGTCGGCTGAGTAGTCCTGGCCTTGCGGCCACATCTGCGACGGCACAGCATAGGTGCCATTCGGAGTCTGAACCAGCGAAACAGTGTTGTCTGATTCGGTGCCGCAAACCCAGAGTTTCACCGACTCCGGGTCAACATGCACTCCAACAGGAGCGATGTGGAGAGGTTCTTTACCGCCCCAGTCGGGTCCGCAGCAGCATTGCGGGCAGCGGCAGCATTCCAGCGGCGGCCGGATCAGGCGTTTACAGCCGGTACCGGGGTACTGGTTGTAGGAAGCTGCGGCCAAAAATTCGACGGCGGCTTGTTCGAGTAGCGCTAGTTTGGCCGGGTCGGTTTCGGCGAGGGCGCACGCGTCGGGGCAGCACGAATAGTCGGGTTTGCGCCACCAGCAGCCGCCGGGGACCGGCACCATCGAGGATGGGGCCGGTTCCGGGCAGTCTTCGCAGGTTGTTTCAAATACGGCAGGCATGAGCCCTCCCTATGGGCAGGAGAGCGCTCCGTTAAGCGGAGGTGAGGACTCCGTCGTTAACCGGAGCCTTGGGGACGCCAGCGGGGTCGGGGATCGTGTTCGGCTGCATGGCGACGTCAGCGTCTTCGTAGGTGTCGAGGAGAGCGCAGGTGCACTGGGCACCGAACGGCAACTCCATGTCGGTAAGCCACTGGGCGTAGGGCGTGACGGGCTCGGGCTGGCCGGTGACGCCGACGGGATCCCAGCCGGGGAACATCTGGTCGAAGCACGACAGGGAGCCGTTGCCCAACTTGATGTTGACGGTCCAGGTGTCGTAGGCGCTTGCGGAGCCGTCCCAGCCGATCGGCGCGGACGTGACACGCATGGACGTGATGTTGGGGAGGAGCGTGCACGAGTAGACGGGGTTGCCGGTGCTCGAGAGCAGGTTGCGGTTTCCGCATCGCTGAACGCAGCGCTTGACGAGGAGGTAGAAGTTGGCGGCGTCGGACACGCCGGGGCAGCAGTTGCCTGCGGCGCCGAGCGGGGTGCCTGCCCAGCCGATGGGTTCGTCAGCGGCGACGGGTGCGCCGTCTGAGCCGAGCAGCGTGGTCAGGTCGACGCTGCTGGTGACGGGTGCGGCTGCGGGGTCGGTGGGGTCGTAGATGACGCCGTTGGCGTTGATGGTGGGTTGTCCGGTGAAGAACGACATGACTTGCGGGCGGATGAGCTCGCAGAACGTGATGTCCATGTTGGCGTCGTCGGTGGTTTCGACGTAGTCCTCGTCGCAGTTCGACGTGATGGTTTCGTCGGTCTGGTTTTGGTTGAGGGCGCCTGTGGTGGCGATCTTGCCGGGGAGGATGATTGCGTTGCCGGGTTCGGTGACGTCGAGGGGGCAGCCGTCTGCGCCTGATTTGCCGAACTGGACGAGCTGTGCGCCCCGATAGTTCTTGAAGGTCGTCATTGCGGGCTGAGCCTCCGTGGCGTCAGAAAGGAGTGGTGTGGTGTGGGATGCTCGGCCCTATTGAGTTGTGTTGATAGTAAAGAAACGGGGTGACCTGACTACACGATTTGGTGCCACTGAAGGACGCCGTTGACGTCTGGCTGGACGATCCATGTTTCGTGGCCGTTGGCGCCGTCGGCAAAGTCTTGCTCCCAGCCCTCGGGGAATCCTGCGGCGGGGAAAAGGAGTTCGGGGTCGTCTTGATTGATACTGGGGCGTTCGCAGCCGATGACGCGCTCGGGGGTGACGCGTGTTCCGGTGAGGCCGTTGCCGCCTGTTTCGGCGCACATGACCATGACGGGGATTGTGTTAGAGGTGAGGGTGCCGTTGTTGTCTGTGACGGTCGCGAACAGTTCGCCCGCTGCGTTGGTGCCGAGTGTGATCTCTGTGTTGCAGCAGCCGTCGCCGCTACCCGGCGGCAGTGCGAGGGGTGTGGATGTGATGGTGCCGTTGTCGTCGGTGACGGTCGCTATGAGGTCGCCGTTGGCGTCGAAGCTGAGTGAGATGTCGGTGTTACAGCAGCCTCCCGTCCCTGCCGGGAGCGTGAGCGGTGTGGACGAGATTGGCCCGTTGTCGTCAGTGACGGTGACCACGAGATCACCGTTGCCGTCGAGCGTCGCGGCGACTGCGGTGTTGCAGCACCCGCCCGTCCCTGCCGGCAAGGTGAGAGCGTTGGATGTGACCGTACCGTTATCGTCGGTGACGGTCGCAACGAGATCGCCCGCGGCGTTGAGTGAAAGCTCGAGCGCCGTGTTGCAGCACCCGTCGCCGCCCGCTGCGGGAAGGGTGACTGTTTCGCTGATTGGGCCGTTGGTGTCTGTGACGGTGACGGTGAGGTCGTTGCCGTTCACTGCGAGAGCGATGCCGGTGTTGCAGCAGCCGGTTCCGCCTGTCGGTCCGACGTAGTTCGCCACGATCTCCCCCGCCGCGTTCTCCGAGAATTCGATGGTGGTGGTGTCGCCGAACGGGATAACGATTTCGCAGGACATCAGAAGCCACTCACTGGCGAGGCGATCCAGTTGACGCCGCCGTCGTAGGTGTAGAAGTTGGTGACCGTTGTGTTTGCTGGCCACGCTGGCTGGACACCGCCTGGTGCTGCCCATTCGGTGACGAATGCTGAGAAGTCAGGGGTGTTGCCTGCGTTGTTTCGCAGGATGAGACGGAATTCGTGGACGGGGTTTGCGTATTGCAGCCCGGCGATGGTTGCCATGTCTGCGTCGCCGACCACGTTAAAGTTGGTGTTGGCGTTCAGGTTGAACACACCGACAGAGCCGTTGGACACGTTCAGGTTTCGGGTTGGACCTGATCCGGCGAACGCAGTGTCAACGATGAGTTCTCGGCTGAACTCTTGGTCCAGGTGTGTTTCGGCGAGGTGGTTGATGAACCGTTCGTCGAACTGGTTGTTTGCGCCGAGGTCGTTGACCTTGTCTATCCCGTACACGCCGTAGAAGCGGTTGCGTGACGAGTTCTGGGCGATGTCGAAGTCGAGCGGTACGGCAGGGTTTTCCTGAACCGTGTAGATGTAGTTGAATGACGAGCCGCCGCCGAACGTGTTGCCGCGGAGCACGTACCCGGCTGACCGGGATCCTTGAGTGTCCCACCATTGAAAGTGGTTCGTGTCGGAGTCTTCTAGTAGCACGCCGATGTCGCAGGTTTGGGAGCGTGAGAAGCGAGCGAAGTTTCGGTTGCAGAAGCCGCCGCCGTCTGCCGCTGAAACTGACGTGCACCAAAGGCCAGGGCCGTCGTCAATGCCGTCCATGACGGTGTTTTCGATGTGGTTGAACGCTGAC
Organism: uncultured Acidimicrobiales bacterium; assembly: GCA_937991435.1. Classification (GTDB taxonomy): domain Bacteria; phylum Actinomycetota; class Acidimicrobiia; order Acidimicrobiales; family UBA10347; genus UBA10347. The sequence goes on along the minus strand of CALKPY010000036.1, from coordinate 16,132 downwards.
CCGCCGTTGTTGTTGTTGACGCGGGGGGCGAGTTTGATGCCGTAGATGCCGCCTTTCAGGTCGCCCTCAACGGCAACGTCGTAAATCTTGGCGCGACGTGTGCCTTCTAGAAAGATGCCGCCTTGCCCGGCTGATGTGAGTCCGACACTGAGCGATTCTGTACCGCCACCTTCGAAGCGGTCGCCCAGGTCGTCGCCTAGGTGGTGGATGCCGATGGGGGCGTTGCGGACGGTGAGGCGGGTTTCGCCTCCTCCGTTACCGCGCAGAATCACGCCAGGGGGCACGAGCGCCGTCGTGTCAAGATTGGCTTCGCCGGGCAACGCTAAGACGCCGCCGTTATTGCGTGCCTTCATGGACGCAGCGGCAGCGGTGATGATCGCTCCGTCATCACCGCCTGTGCCGTAGGTTTTGTCCCAGTCTCGGACGTCATAGACGCCGTGGAGTTTCGTGACTGTCACGACGCCAAAAGCGCGATCTGATCCGCCGTGAATCCTGCGGCAGCCATGTCAGCTTTCCGCTTTTCGAGAACCTTGTTTGCTGATGCTGCCGAAGCGTCGGAACGCTCTTTCAGCTCAGCAGCGCGAGCCTTCTCAAACGCCTTTTCACTCAGCTCTTTCGAGCCTTCTGGCACTTCGGCGGTCACACCGCCGAGTGAGCAGAGCCCGAAATCTGGGTGATCGAAATAGACGGTCTTCATGGGGTTCTTCATTACTTGATCTCACATTCAAGGTCGACGTATTCGAAAGCGCCCCAGACGGCCTGCAACTGCAAGCCTTCGCCTGGGTCGAACGGGTTGGTGGCTGCGACACCAAACTCAAGAGTTGCACCTGCTGGCATCGCGACGTCGTAGCGGGCGCCGGTGATGATCAACTCTTGGTTGGTCTGGTTGGATCCGGTTGCCCCGGCGATGCCGATGATTGTCGGCGAGTAGGAGGTGAGCGGCTGCATTGCGAGCCAGCCGCCTCCGTTGATCCGGTAGCGGAAGTTGAGGTTTTCGGCCGGTGCACCGATCGGGTTCGCGTCGGCGTTTAGCTGCATGTAGAGCCGGATGGTGCCGGTGAGCGTCGGGCAACCCCAGGCGGGCATGGTGGCTGCTGGGGTGATCACGTCGAAGTTTGGCGGGCCGACGGTGATCGTGTCGTCTACTGCGTAGAAGCCGTTGAAGGTGTTGACCGAGCGGGAGTGTGCGGAGTACACGAAGTCGGTTTCAACGCCGGTCTTCAAGTCCGTGATGCGCTTGGTGTGGACTGCGACGCCTGGCGTCTCATCTATACACAGCGTGATCTTCTCGTTGGAGACTTTGCAGCCGAGAATGTCGGCTGTGCCGTCTTGATTGTCAAGCGCTGAGATGGTGACGGTGTTTCCGTTGCCGTCGTCGTGGACGGCTGGAGCGCCTGGTGATGTGGTGACGCTTGAAGCAGTGCCGCCGCCTGTAGGAATCACGAACGTGCCAGGGTTGTCCGGGTCTTCGAGCGAGTTGCCGTCGGCGTCTACGACCTGGGCGCAGACGGGGCATGTGATGATGTCGGTGGTGTTGCCGTTGCCGTCGTTGTGGGTGTAGGTGATGGTGCCGTCAGCGTTCGTGACCGGAGCGGCGAACGACGAGGTGTAACTGGGCGGGATGTTGACCGCCAACGCGTTGCCGTCTGAGTCGGTGATGGTGAGGTCGCCGGTTGCCGGGTCGTAGACGAACGTGGTGTTGGTGGTGTTCGTGTCAGCGAACGGTGGAACGGTGTCGACGAGGTCGAACGTGGAGCCGTCAGGGTTCGTGTACGTGATCGTGACCGTGCCAGCCGCCGGGTCGACAACGAGGGCGGTCGGGGCCGCCGACGGGAGGTGGTCGTACGTGAACGGCAGGGTCGTGCCGTCGGAAAGGGTGACCGTCCACGTGGTAGTGGTGGAGCCGTCCGCGTTCGACACGGATGCGGAGTCGATGGCGGTGACGTAGATGTCGTCCGGCGGGGCGGGTAGCACGATGTCGCCGGTGGAACCGTCGGAGAGCGTCACGGTGATCGTGATCTCACCCGTAGCCTCATCAACGACGGACTCGAACGAGTCGAGGGTGGTGTGGGTGCAGTCGTCGCACGTGGTCCACGTGCCGACAACAACACCAGCGGAGTCGATCAGGTTGTGTTCGGTGACACCGTCACCAACAGCAGCGGATTCCAGGGTGTATGTGGTGTTTTCGTCGGCACCGCCGCCGAGTCCGCCCATGATGCAGTCACACATGTAAAAGTCTTTCCAGAGGTCTGTGTGGCTGCCCGGCCTACGAACGAAACACTACGGATGGGGTGTGACTCAGCCGATGTCGCCGCGGATCTGGAACGTCGCCCGCCAGCAATCCGGCGAATTCTCCGGCAAACCACCAAGAATCCTGATCTGCAAACAACTGTCCGCTACACCAAACGTCTGAAACCCGACCGGGATAGACGTGGACGTGGAACCTTGCGGGATGGTGAACGGGCCAGCCACAGACGAAGTCGTCCCACAGAACACAACATCAAACGTGATGTTGAGTGGCGCTGGTGAATCGCCGATCACCTCAATAACGGAAACGAACCCTTCGGGCGGTGAGATCTGGCCGTTAGATATTGCGCCGTCGGTCAGGCAGCACGGCGCTGAGTAGATCATGTCAAAATCGCAGCACGCCCGATCCGCAGCAGAGCCGACACCCCATGTGCCATCCGGCTGCACAAACACACCAGAACCAGCAGCCAAACCAGCAGGGTTACCGAGAATGTCGTTGATTGTGCAGCCACAATCCCCACCGCCTGTGGTGCCGCCTTCGCAGTTACAGATCGCGTTACCGAGAGCGTCAACCAAACCGGCTTCCTGCAACGCCTGAATGATCTGGGTGTTGAAAATGCCGGTGAGACAGTTCGTGGGGTTCATAGCAACAAACCTATTTCGTGGATGTCTTTGACGCCCGTGACGCCATCAGGGAAACAATCGGTGCAGTCGCCCCACACAAACCAGTTACGAGGGCACTGCGTCTTCGACCCGACAATCGGGCGTTCGGTGATTTGGAAGCCGTACAAGTCTTCGGCGTTGGAGCCGTCAGCGGTTTCGAAACATTCGAGGCATGGGAGGCAGGACTCTGGGATTTCCCAGCAGCCATCCGCACTAATGTCAACGGTGACAAGCCACGAGCGGGCGTCGAGGATGACACCAGTGTAGGAACCAGCCGCGGGCGGTACGTAGTTCGGGTCGATGTTTGGTTCAACGGTGGGTGTGGATGTGCCGAACGCGTTGGTGACGACCGCGGCGGGGTCTTCGCCGAACGCTCCGAACGGCGGGCAGATCTGGTGTTTCTCACCGAAGTTCGTGACCGTGTACCCGGCAGCAGTTAACGCTGCTTCGAACGCAACCAAGTCCGGTGCTGAGTACGGTCCCCACGACCAGGGCTGTCCGGCTGGTGGGCGTCCGTTGATGAAGGTGGAACCGGTCGCGCAGTCGTCTTCCACGCACACGGTTTCACGCAGCGAAATGCCGGTGCACGCGCCGCAACCGTTACAACTCGAGAGTCCGCTGCAGAGTGGCACGATTTTGGCGGTGACGGTGCCGTCGCAGACGGGTTGGGGGTCGCAGTACCCGGCTTTCCAGCACCCGGACAGCCCGAACGACTGTTGGAACGGTGTGGCCGTCCCTACAGTCGTTGTGTCGCATTCGCATGTCTGAGTGAAGATTGCTGGCATTAGGTGCAGTGTTATCGGTGGTATGTGGTGCCGTCGATGGTGACGGTGTTACGGTCGCCTCGCAGTTTCCGGCGGACAGGTTTCCCCGCCTCAAGCTGCAAGTCTCCGTCTCCTTCGATGGTGACGGTACGTTCGGTAGGTGACGTCAACCGGATCTGCTTATTCAAAAACTCGATAACCAGCGCCGGCGGTTCCGGCCGTGTCTCTGGCGGGACAGTCAACGCCTGCAGCCCGTAACTCATCGCTTCACCCAACGCCGCCACGTCCATGGGTTGCGGCGGAAGCGGGTTCGTGGTCGCGTAGATGCCTTCGAAGTCGCCGAACCCCAACGCGTGACGATCAACAGCCTGGGTGCCTGCCGGGTCAAGAAGGATCATCGGACGAACTTTTCGCCGTCGACTGTGACGTACCCGTGGTTTTCGTTGGTGAGTTTACGTTTCGCCACCTTACCTGCGGACAGTTTGATGGTGCCGTCTCGCACGTCTCCGCTGATGACTGCGGAACGATCAACGGCGCTAGTGATGAGCGCATGGGTTGCGTCGAACCCGACGGTGAGAGTCGGGACCGCTACTGATGGCGGTTTGGCGAAGCGTTCTTCTACGAGTTTCCCGAGCCGTTCAGCTTCCGCCCATTCCTTCGAGTCAAGCATGGCAACGGGTCCGTCTGGGTCGTCGGCGAACTTGTCCAGTCCGTCGACGACGATGATGAACCCTTCGCCGAGCTCCAACGACTCGATGTCTTTCTCTGTCTTGACGGTCTTCATTTAGATCCTCACGTACATGGCGGAGACGCATATGAACCAGCTGGTGATGTCGTTGTCTCGCCGGAACGGGCCGTAGATGCTGCGGGTGCTGGACCAGTGGGACCATTCGATGCCCATGTATGGGCCTCGGGGTGCCGCGCCGAACGAGCCGTCATCGTCTTGGAACGTGGTGGACGGGTTCCGGTATGTGTTGGTGACGGTCAGGATGGGTTGGCGGTATCCGGCGATGCTGGGGAACGTGATGATGGGCCAGCCGGTCCCGGCATCTACCGACACCCGGACCCGTACTTCGTATTCGATCCATTCTTCTGTGGATCGGTTGCCGTCCAGAACGACTTCTTGGAGGAGTGTGGCGTTCGCGTTGACGGCAACGCCGGGCCATGCAGGGTGTTCCTGCGGGACAATCGGATGATTGTGCCCAGCGTCAGCGACATCGCCGGTTACGCCAGCGAACCCAGTGCGGATCGCTGTGTCGGCCTCGTTGTCAGGGATTGGGGTGACGGTGGAGATGGTGAGAGCTGATGCGTCTATCAGCGCTTGTACTGCGTCTTCATCTATCCCGCCCGGTGCGGTGTAGGCCGGTTGGCAGCATTCCGCCAACGGTTCAATCTGCCAACCTTCCGGGATGTCATCGCATGCCGGGGCTTCAACTATTTCAACAACGGGTGCTTCTGGCTGCTTGGTTGCGACAGCAACCCACGACGCCTGATCATCGGTTGAGTATTGGAGTTGGAGACCTTGGAAGGCCGACAGGTCTGACTGCGGGTTGTAAATGTAGTGCCAGCCGCCCGTGATAGGCGTCGGATCCATCAACGCTCCGAGCCCACCGCCAGCGGTGTTCGTGTCGTGATTCCCGCCAGGCTGCTCTATGAGGGGGCCGCCGCAGCAAGCACCGATCAGGACCATGCCAAGCTCACCTGAGTTTGTGTTGGCGTCCCGAATGTGCGTCACGTCGTCCGGCAACAAAATCCAGCCGTCAATGATGCCGTATCGGGCAGCGCCAGCACCCGAGTTTGAGTCAGTGACTGACGCCGAGTTGTTGACAACCTCAAAGTCGGGCGCCGCGACGGTCGGCAGCGGGAAACCCACCGGCTGGTCTGCTGGCCCGTCCCATTCAAGCGGGTCAAGATGAGGGCCGGCAGCGGGCAGCCACCAGCGGGCGCGTAGACCAGGTTGGGCTGTCGGCGCGTACCGGTAGATGACACGAGTGCCGAGCTGGTTTAGTGGGACGCTGTTGCCGTTGCTGATCTCGAGCGATGGCGTCTCTGCTTCGCAGTTGACGGCGAGTAGCTGCTCGTCCATGTCGGCGGGTAGTTCTGTGATCCACGGCGGGTTACTCACCCAGTCGGAGACCTGACACCACGCTTCTTTGAGGCTCAAACCCATGTCAGCGCTTCACCGTCAGGCCGAGCTGTTTGCGGTAACCAGCAAGGATGCGGGAGGCGCCCGCGTCGCGCTGGTTCACAAGCCCATCGATGTCCCCGGCGGGTGTGTCAACAACCTCTTCGCCCATCAGCGCGGAGAGTGCTTCGGCGTTGAATGTTACGCCGTTGTATTCGTATGACTTAGGCATCGCTGGGTCCTAGCAGTCGCAGATGTCGGACAGGTTCACGTCGTCAGGGGAGATCGTGATGTTTTGTGAGTGGATGGTTTCGCATTGCCCGCTTGTCGTTCCGAACGCTGAGGTTTGGAGGACGACGCCGGAGAGGAGGTCTCCGAGCGGGATGTCGAAGTCAGCCCAGTAGTCGGCGCGTACGCCGCTATGTGGGGCTGCTGCGCCGATGTCAGCGCCGGTGGCGACGCTTGACGTAGCGACAGGAGTGATGGCTGATGCTCCGCCGGTGACGGACACGTTGAAGCCGCTGTGGCTGGTGGACGCTTCCACTTCGTGATCGAACGACCAGCGGACACGGATCAGAAGGCCGGGGTCGGCGTTCGTCAAACATTCAATGGCGTCTGCGCCGAACGAGATTGGTGTGCCGTAGTCGCGTGTCGGGCTGCAAGCTTCGGTAGGGAACGATACTGGGGAGGCGTCAGACGTGTATGCGGGTGTGCCGATGTCGAGCGGCGGGCATTCAGGGCAGTCTCCGCAGAGGCAGTCGATGAGCTGCTGGAGCAGATCATTCGTGGTGGTCTGCAGTCCGATGAGTGTGTCAAGCTTGTCGTCACGACGGTCGTCGTTGCATCCGACCGTGCGCAGCGCTGTGTCGCACGCAGCGCCGACTGAGCAGGTGACAGTCATGCCGCGCAGCTTGCCGCTGCCTGGGTCGCCGTCTACGACGGTGCCGCCGTAGAAGTACTGCGGGTTGCCGTCCCCGCCGACCACGTCCAAATCAAGCTCGACGGTGTTGCCGTCCTGATCCGTGATCACGGTGTTAGCGACGCCGCCATCGTTAATGCAGTCGATAATCGCCTGATGGGCCGCCCGGAGTTCGGGCGAGATGTCCGCGCTAGCGGTGTCGAACTTGATGCCGCCGGTTCCATCGCCGATGACGTCGCCGATGCCGTACGACTGCTCAGTGTCCTGCGGTTCTGGCCGCACGTACTCGACGGCAGCCCCACCGCCTTCTGGGCAGCATTCAATGAGCGCAGCATCAATCGCCGCGGCCGGTGCTGGTGCAGCGCATGGGGTGGCGCAGCAACCGCCGGTCGGAGCGGGGATGTCGTTGCCGTCGCAGTCTTTCCAGAACACGCCCTCACAGTTCAAAGACCGGAACGCAGTCGTCGGTTCGCCTTCGTGAACGATGATGTCTTTGGCAACACCGATCCACGCCGGGTCGGTCGCTCCGACGATCTCGGCTCGGACAATTGGGGATTCACAGCCAGCGCAGTCGAGCAGCCAGCCAGTAGCCCACAACTCTTCCAACGCTGGGTTCCCCAAGTTGTTCTGCGGGTCACCCGGAGCAGTCGGAGCGTCATAAGCAGGGTATGCAGCGAGGTTCGCGACGTGGGAAGCAGCGCAACCCTTCGGTGACGTGTGATTCGCGCAGACCGGCAGCACCTTACAGCCAGGAGCTGCGTTGAATGCTGCCATGAACGTGTTGAAGTACGGGTCAGCGAGCGGGCCGAGCAGCATGGTGCTGCCGTCAGCCTTCGTCAGCTCAATCTCGTATGCGTTGCCGTTCTGCAAATGATTTGCCGGTGCGGCAGCGCCGTCGTTCCAAAGGGAGTTGTCGAGAATGCCGTACCCGTTACCAGGGATCTCCACACACTCAAACACTGCACCTTCAGGGCATGGCGGCGGCTCAACAAACGGTTCTTCGCCCGTCTCGCAGTCAACGATGATGCCTTGCGGTTCGTATGGCTCGAGCGCCCCGTCGGCGTCGATAACGCTGTATGACGCGGACTGTTCTGACCCGCATGTGGAGATGGTGATGACGATCTCGGATTGGACGATGGTGTCGTCTACGTCGGGGTCCCCGGACAGGACGAGGTCGCACCAGTTGCCTGCGAGGGTGTCGAACTGGCACGCCGCCAAAGGCGGTTCCGGGATGGCCTCGGCGCAGTCGAACAGGCAGACGGGGAGGTCGGCTGCGGCGACAAGGCTGCCGTCTTCATACTGGAGGGCGCCGGCGCCGTTGTCGCATGTGCGGCAAACCTGGCCGCGGTATTCCGGGCCTTTGATTACGTAGAACGGCAGGTCGACAACCGCTCCACTGGCGCGGGTGGCGGTCGCTTTGACCGGGATCTTGATGTCGGTCGGGCAGTGGACACCGTTGATGTAGCGGGCGAAGATGCCGGGCTGTGCCGGGGCGTCAGCGGGAGGCGGGAGGAGTCCGCCGCAGCCGTTGGGGAGGATCGTGCACCGTGGGTCGTACGTGCCGGAGTATATGCCGTCCATCGCTGCTGCGATGCCGGATACTTGGTCGGACCATCCGGCGACGGGGCCGACGGTGAACGTGTCGACGGAGCCGTCGGTGTTCGTGATGTTGAACTCGATGGCTTCTTTGTAGGTGGTGCCGGTGTTGTCCATCTGGACATACACGGACTGCCACTTCACACACTCAGGTGCGCCCGGCTCGCATTCTTGGCCGGTGTCGATTGCGGAGATTTCGGTGATGACACCGTCGGCGTCTATGGCTGACGTGACGGTGTGCACCGTCCCGTTACGGCACTCGGTGATCTGTTCGAAGTCCGGGGCTTCGGGGACAACGCAGCTGATGGTGGTGGGTGTGATGACGGGTTCAGCGGTGACACCATCGGTGGTCGTGTAGATGTGCTCGTCGTAGACGCCGGTGTCGGCGTTGCAAACCAACTCAATGTCGATGGTGACGACAGGCTCAGGGGCCGGGACACAGACAATCGTGGTGGCTTCCACAACCGGGTCAGCGGGGACGCCGTCAGTGGTGGTCGTTGTGATTTCGTCGTAGACGCCAGTGTCTTCGTTGCAGACGTACTCGACATCGACGGTGACGACGGGTTCGGGCTGGTCGCACGGGATCGTGGTGGCTTCCACAACCGGGTCAGCGGGGACACCGTCAGTGGTGGTCGTCGTGATTTCGTCGTAGACACCGGTGCCTTCGTTGCAGACGTACTCGACATCGACGGTGACTACTGGCTCGGGTTCGATCACGCAAAGGGTGGTCGTAGGGGTAATCACTGGTTCGCCGACGACACCATCGGTGGTGGTGATCGTGATCTGGTCGTAGACGCCAGTGTCGGTGTTGCAGAAGAACTCCACATCCACCGTGACGACGGGGACGGGTTCAGCGACACAAGCGATAGCGGTCGGAATGACGACGGTTTCGGCGGGGACACCGTCGGTGGTGGTCGTCTGGTGGTATTCGATGAGGCCGGTGGCTTCGTTACAGACCGGGACGGTGTCAACTTCGACTACCGGAATCTCGTTGCCGACGATGACCACTTCGAGCGGTTCACAAGCAACCACCGGGACAGGGTTGTCACAGGTGTTGTCGATAGTGACAACACCGTCACACGGCTCAGCAGTCGGGACAGCGGACAGTTCAGTAGGGATCGTGCCGTCGGTCGGGTCCGTGTAGAACACGATGTTGATGACGCCGTCACGGCATTCACGCACGACCTGTGTCGGCATCGGCTTCGGATCGTCACACGAAACGCCCGTGTCGACACTGCTGGTTTCCACGCCGTCGACGAACGTGACAAGCTGCCACGTGTTCAGGTCTTCGTCACAGATGTATTCAACGTCGACGTGGGTTTGGGCGTTGATAGCGTCAACGATGGAAGCGCAGCACGCTTCCAATGCGGCCACCAGTTCGGTGGTCTGCGCTTCGATACACGTGCAGATTTCCCCAGCGAGTGCCTCTTCGCACGTGCAGTCCGGCGGCGCGTTCGGGTCTACCGCCGGCGGGCAGGCGTCCGCGCTCGGGTCGGGGAAGGGGGCGTTTTCGTTTGACATTTAGCAGCACCCGCAGTCGCGAATCTTGACGGCATAGACGCCGCATGGGTCCAGTTGGATAACAGCAAGCATTTCTGTGACTTGCTTGAATTTGTTCCGCATGATGAGTTCCCAGTCGACGGCGGAATCGTTCTCGCCTTCACCAGTCGTAGTCATCAAATGTTCGGGGGTTGTGACGTCCCAAGCGATGCTGCGCACCATGTACAACCAATGCTCACCCGGACCCGCCGCAGTAGCAGGCGTGCCGTCAGCGAGGGTTGCTGGCCCGTACTTCGAGTCGATACCGGGGCCGACGATGAACGGGACCCCGGCTGCGGTAGCGATACCTGAACCGGTGCGGATGAGTAGGCCTGTGTCGAGTAGGAGGTTGCGGACGGAGGCGGAGCCGAACAGGTAGCCGCCCATCCCGCCGTACGACCACGTTGAAGCGTCTTCAAGGAACCCGAGGCCGCCAGCCGGCGACATCGCAGAGTCGGTACCGACAACTGCTGAGTTGAGGAGTGTGGGGGTGGTGTCGCCTGGTTTACCGGAACCGAACTGCAAATGCTGCGCCAACACGGAGTCGATGGTGTTCTCGAGGATTTCAGCGGCGGTCTGGTGCTGTGAGCCGATCGTGTTATTCAGGGTGAGCGTGACGCAGTCGGATGGGACGAGCACGCCGAACGGTTGCGCTTCGTTCCATGCCGGTGCGGGGCACGGCTCAGGTTTCGAGTCCCCTTGCATCAACACGGGGTATGGCTGCTCGACGGTTTCGCCTTCTACTTCTTCGTCGCAACATGGGTCGCAGAGGTCGAAGTAATACCGGACAGGTCGGCGGCACGTGTGGGTTTGCCACACGAACGGGCCGGACCCATCCGGATCGGATACGTCGAAGAGGTCGCCGCGGGGGATGGTGTTGCGGAGCGTGCCAGTGGTTCTGACTCGAAGTGGTGGTGCTGGTCGCTTTACTTTCACCGTCTGGGCCTTTGGTTTCTTCGTGAATCTAGATTGGTGTGACGGGTGGAGGCTTGGCAGATGGGCCGAGCAACCCGTGATGGAGCTGCGTCACCCTCCACCCGTCAGATACTGCCTGTTAGCCCTGGAGAGCGGCTGCGAGGAGCGGACGCTGCGGGTGGTTACAGGCGGGAACGCATCCGACCGAAGCGCCGGTAGCGGCGACACGGAAACGGAGGTTGATGAGCGGGACGCAGCCACCGAAGAGAAGGGTTTCCTCAGTAGCGACGAAAATGCCGCGCTGGTTCTTCAACGTGAGGTCCCAATCGCGGAACTCGCCGTTCACGCCGACAGCCATGGTGCGACCCACACCGCGGGAAACCGCAGCCGGGTTGTACAGCGTGATGTCGTAGCAGCGGGTGTCACAGTCCGGCAGTCCGTCCTCGGCGGCCGGGTTCAGAATGATCGGCGTGCCCAACGGAGCATCGTCGGCCGGGTACTCGACCGTCGGAGCGGGCTCCTCACAGACGGGCGCAGCGAACACGTCGCGTGGCTCATCACAAGCAGCCTTATCGGCCAGCACGTAGCTGGGGCGGGCCCAGTCACGAGACATGTTCGGGGCACCAAGACCGAGGTCGCGGAACACCGATCCGAGCTCACGCTCACCGGAGCAGCCGCAGTCACCCTTGTACTTCTCAGAAGCGAGGTGCGAAGCCAAACCCTGGTGGAACAGTGGACGCCAGCCGGAAAGGCTGGTGCGGGACTTGGCGTTGACGAGGCTGAAGATTTTCTCCATGGCGTCGTACAGGTCGGACACGCCGTTGATGACGGTGCCGTTCCACTCGTACAGCTGGCCGTCGAGGGCAGCGCCGGAGATCATCTGACCCCACAACAGGGCGTCGTCGGTGCGGTCCTTGCCTGCCTGGATGCGGGCGAGACGGTCAGCGAGGCCACGACTGTTCGAGATGTCCTGGCTGCGGTTGACCTTCAAGCAGTAGTACCGCTCACGCAACGCGAAATGGTTGTATTCGTCGCATGGTGCGTCTTCGGCGCAGTCACCCTTGTACTTCGGGTCGTCAGGATTGGTACCGATGAGTTCGCCGGTCTCCGGGTCTTCAACACCTTCGGGGCGTGCGACGCCACCGGGGCAGTCAGATGCGCCGTAAGCGAACGTCTTCGAGATGTCCTCGATGCCGGCGGGCTTGCGGAACGCGATCTGTCCGTCAGGCATCGGGGTGTCGACGAGGTCGATGTCTCGGCCGTCCTGGGTGCAGTCGGGTCCGTACTCGAAGTTGGTGTGGCCGCAGAACGCTGCGGTGGTCGACTTGAACTGGATGGCGTCGTTCTTCGCTTCGAGAGCTGCGGCCATGTGGGCCATGAACGAGTCGTAGTTCTTTGCTCCTGAGTTCTCGTCGCTGAGCGGTGAGACGGTGTCGCCTCCCCAACGTGACGCTGATGCGACAACGTGGGAGGGGCTGGCGGAGAAGTCGCCGGTCTTGTGGAGGCTGCTCATCCGGTTGGCGAGTTCCTGCACGGGGTCGCTGCTGGTGCCGTTGGATGCGGCGGCGGCGACGAACGTGATGTCGTCCGGGGTGACAGAGAGTTCGGACTTGACGATCTCGGTGAGGATGGCTGGCTCTGACGGGTTGTCGGAGTTGGCGGCGGCGATGAGTTCGCCGTCACGCTCGGGCGCTGTTTCAACGTCAATCGTCGGGATTGGTTCGTTGGCGGGTGCGTCCGGTGCGGGGGTTTCCGAAGCGTCCGCAGCAGGGGCGGCCTCTTCGGCGGCGGGTGCTGCGTCTTCGGCCGGAGCCTCGGCAGCGGGGGTCTGGTCGGCGATGCGGTCAGCAATCTCCGTCTCACGCTCAACAACGGTGTCGCGGTGCGTCTGGAGCTGGGAGATGCCAGCGAAGATCTCTTCGTACTCTTTGCTGGCTGCGTCACGGTCATCGATGCTGTTCTCGGTGTCCGCCGCGAACGCTTTGCGCTCGTTAGCGAGGTCGAGAAGGTCGTCGATGCGGACGTCGATGCGTGCCGGGTCGTTACCCTCAAGGGCTTGGGCGAGGATTTCGCTCCAGGTCTTCATGGTTCTGGTCTTTCGTTGATGCGGGGCCACGGTTTGTGGCGGTCTGGTGGGGTATGGCATCAGCCGGTTTGCTGGCCTGTGCCCGCATCAGCGGTACGCAGAAGTGATGTTTGGGAGATTACGGATCGCGTGTGACTTGACGCGACGAACCCCCGCCGTGGGGCACCAGGGCGAGGGTTCGTGCTTTCAGCAACTAAGAGGGCAGCGCTGAGAATCTCTACTCTTCGGGATCGCCGTTCTTCAAGCGTTCCTTGATTCGTGCTTCCCGTGCTTCGGAGAAGAACGCCAGAGCGGGCTGGATTTGTTCGTTGACGGTGCCGAACATTTCGTCCATGCGGGCGTTGATGCGCTGCTCGAGCATTTCGATGTCGCCTCGGTCAGCGTCAGCGTTCGACACGTTCTCTTGCGTTTCGGCTGATTCTTCGTCAATACCGGCGGCAGCTTGGACGGGGCATGCGCCTCGGAGGCACGTCACGTCGCCTGGTTCACACAACGGGCCTTCCTCAATCGAGGCGGCCAACGCCAACTCGCCGTGATGCACACCAGCGAAACCTTGCCGGTTCACCCAACACGGACCGTACGACTCCCCCGCCAGCCACTCCCCCGACAAACCAGACGCAGCGACCATCGCCACCTGAGCAGGTGTCACACCGTGGCGCATCGAACCGGAGAACTTGTACACAACTTTCGGTGTCCCGGCTTTCGGGCCAGCGGTACGCATGACGGTGTCGGCGTAGATGCGGCCGACGGTGACGCCGTTCTGCGGGTTGGCGTTCATGTCCCACCGCGCCGCAGCCAACTCCGCACGGGTCATGGCTTGGCCGTCCTGCACTGTGTGATCCAACGGCACAACGCCGACCTGCACGTTGCCTTCGTCGTAGACGAGCGGGCCGTTGTAGAACGATTCGACAGCCTCGGCGGCAGCGTAGAACGGTGAGCCGTCGACAGGGATGGGTGGGCGGAACCCGTCGGTGCGGCTCGAGTCTTCGTCCCACCAAATGCCGTGGACGCGCCCGTAGTCCGGGTGGTCTTCTTCCAGCATGACGGCCGCACCCATCGTGGTCAGGTCTTCCGCCCACGTAGGGGTTTCGAAGAACCAGTTGCGGGGTGGGAGTAGAGGGAAGTCTTTCATCGGGTTGCTCCGGGTGTGGATGCAGCCAAAGCAAGGTCGTCTTGGCTGCGGGTGTCGTCTACGGGTGCGGCTACGACGATGCAGCGGCAACCTTTGTGGTCTGGGCCGTCGGGGTGGTCTGACGCCCGATAGAAATCGCCTTTAGGGAACCGGGCGCTTGAGCGGATGGCGAACCCGTCGCGTGACGTCGAAATCTGGGTGTTCAACGCTGCGTGGTGGTCGCGTACGCCGTCTTTGATTGTGAAGGCGTTGGCGTCGGCTGACCGGTGATGCCATTCGTGAGCGACCGTCGCAGGCCGCCCGGCACGCTGCAACGCTCCAATGATGGTGGGGCCTGCGAGTACGGACACGTCTGGGACACCCAACGCGTCGTTGATTGACGCCGCGACCGGGCCGTCGGCAGTGTCGACGATCGGTGTGCCGCCCAACACAGCCAAAACTCCGGCAGCTATCGCTGCGGACGGGTTCACATCAAACCCGTCGTCTACGTCGGCTGGCAGTTCGTCCGGTTCGGACAGCAGGTCGAGCACGTACCGTTCGACACGTTCACGGAACAGGACGGTGGCCGACTTCGCGGACGCCTCAAATTCCGGTTCGACCTGTTCCCACAGGTCGTCCACGCCGAGCGACGCTGACGTCACGATCTGTCGGGAAGCGAACAACAACAAAGCGATGAGTTCTTCTTCGTGCTCGTCAACAACGTTACGAACCAAATCTTCCTGCTGAGCCGTCAAAGTGGCAGCAACAGACGGGTACTTCGTGCGCAACTCCGGCATCCCGCCGGACTGAGCAGCAGCACGAACCTCAGTCGAAATACGGCCGGCTTTGTTCACAACACGGCCATCAACCCGGCGGACTGCGGACACGATCGCTGCGCGAATGAACCCGTCGATGCGTTCAAACAAGTCGATAGTTTCGCTGACGCCGACGAGGCGGGGCGTTTCGGGTGCTGCCGCTACAGCAGGCTGGGCGGGTTGGATGATGGTGGGAAGCCAGCCCTCGGATGCTGCGCCGCCGAGCATGAGCCACACAATCGAAGCGTCGCGATCAGTGTCGCCTTTCCACCCCGGCCGCGCCGCAGCAAAAACTTCGTGGAGTTTGTCAGCGTCAATCACGCGACGCGACGCGATCTCTTCCGCCAACTGCCGCACATCCGGGGGGACGGTGACAGCAGCGGCGGCGGCGTGTTCAATGCCTTGCTGAGCGGTTTCAGCAACTTTGATAGGTGGCCGATACAACATGTCAGGTAAGCCCGGAAAGCAGTTCGTTCAACTGATCGTCAAGCGACGCTTGAATGTCGACTGGCGGCATGGGGCGGGTCCAGTCATACTGCGGCGCCGCAGCGGTTACGGGTCCTTGCGGCGTCGGTTCGGACCGCTCCGTGGCACGCATGTCGGTCGTCGCCCGCCGGCGGCCGGACGTCGCCAACCACTGGTCGACCTGGTCCTCGTCGTCGTGATCCAACATCATGTCCTCTTCCAGACCCGTCAACCGGCGCAGACCGTCCTGGTTGATTTCGCCCGCCTCACGCATCGCTAACGCTTCCTGACACGACTTTGACACTTTCTGCAACACAGAAGGGTCAACAGCGATCTCCACGATGTCCGGGAACGCGACAAGGCGGAGACGTTCGATTTCGGGCCGCATGACGCGGGTGACGAACACGTCGATGGCTTCGTTGATCGTCGGGAGAAGCGTGTTATCCAACACTTCGTCCTTCGTGGCGTACGCCGTCCAACCGGAGTCTTCACCGAAACCGGACAGGATGAAGTTGGTGGGGAGCGTGGATGCTCGAGCGACGATCTGCGTGTCCGTTTCGATCACTTTGAACAGTGCTTCGTCGATTTCGACGAGGGGGTCTACGACGTCGAGGGTGTACGGGCCTTGGTAGAATTGGGCGGACGCGAGTTTCTGTTTGCGCCGGTACCGGTTATCGGTGCGTTGCCCTGCGAGGGTGTCTAGGTCTGTGGCGAGTTTATGCGGCTTCGGTTTCCCTGCTTGTTCGCCGGGATAGCGGACGCCTTCTTGTTTGATCGGGTTGCCGTCTGCGTCGGTTTGGTGTGTGGCTGCCGCTGCGGCTCTAGGCCGGACGGTGGTTGATTCGTCTTCGACCCGCCGGATTGACACGATTTTCGTCATGAGTAGT
>CALKPY010000035.1 GCA_937991435.1 uncultured Acidimicrobiales bacterium | reverse complement strand
CTATGGGGCTGAGTAGTACGTCGGCAACGCTGGTGGAAGCGTTGATCCAGCCGGCAACAAGGTGGCCTGTGACGATGTCGACGACGTCAGTGTTCCCGCATAGTAGGTCGGAAGCGCAGGACTCGGCGTCGTGCCCGGTGGCAACAGCATCGGCACGGCAGAGGTCGACGATGTCAACGTGTCAGACGAATAAGTAGGAAGCGCTGGTGGAAGCGTCGCGCCAGGCGGCAACAACGTGGCCTGCGACGACGTTGACGACGTCAATGCGTCAGACGTAGTGATCGGCACAAGAACGGTCAGCGTTCCAGGAGCAATATTCTTCGACTTGACCGACTCGTTGGCGGATGCCATCGGTACGAGCACGACGATGGCCATGGCGATGGCGACGAGGCTTGCAAGGATCTTCTTCATGACGACTCTCCGATGAAAACTTGTAGGGGGTGCCGCAATCGGCATACCCACAACAGTGCATCACCTACCCCATTTGGGCAATAGGTCGAGGGTTCTAGAACGGGTGAATTTGTGGAGACCTGCGCAGGCCAAACGGCCCGGGTTGGGGTACGAGCAAGAGACACACTCAATGGCGCATGTCGTCGCCGCGGCGTACGGTGAGCCCATGATCACAGCGGCTGCACTTGGGGTACGAACGGGACTGTCCGGCGGCACGGAGATGTCTGACATCGCTGCTGTCCGCCGCGACGCCACCTGGGCATCTGAGGTGGGCTTTGACAGCTTCTGGCTATCACACATCGCGGGCGTCGATCCGCTCGTCGCGCTCGCGGCGGCAGCGGCCGATGCGCCCACTATCGAGTTGGGAACGTCGGTAGTTGCAACGGTTGGGCGGCACCCGATCGCTTTGGCGCAACTCGCGCGCACCGTGCAACAGGCATGCGCAGGTCGATTCACACTTGGCATCGGCCCGTCGCATCAGATTGTCGCCGAAGCCCTGTACGGCGAGTCGTGGGACCGGCCGGCAGAGCGAACCCGCGAGTACCTCGAAGCCCTCGTACCGCTATGCGACGGACAGCCTGCTTCGGTAAACGGCAACCAAGTGACCGCGCACATGACGCTCAATGTGCCGTGCGAGCCGGTGCCGGTCGTGCTCGCCGCGCTTGGTCCGCGCATGCTCGAGCTCGCCGGGCGCTTGACTGCGGGGACCCACGTTGGGCAGACCGGTCCAAAGACCATTGCGTCACATACCGCTCCCCTGCTGCGCGCCGCTGCTGCCGACGCCGGTCGACCCGAGCCGAGGATCATTGCCCTCATTGGCGTGTGTGTCGCCGATGACCCGGACGCCGTTCGACGGGCCGCCGCGACAGGAGCGGCCAGCTATGGGGCGCTTCCGTCATATCGCGCCATGCTCGATCGCGAGGGCGTGGCCGACCCGACCGAGCTCCTTCTCGCCGGAAGCCCGTCACAGATTGCCGATGGCTTGGCGGGCTACGTCGACGCTGGTGTCACCGATCTACGTCTGGGTGTGATGGCGCCTGATGACGCGCATCGACAGACCACTCACGACATGCTCGCTGAGTTCGTAGGCGGATGATCGGGTATCGACGTCCGTTGCTATTCATCGGGCTGGGGGTCATTGTCACGTTGCTGGCTGCGTTGGTTCTGTACCTTCGCCGACCGGCGGCGTAGTCGCGGTCGGCAGTTGATCAACGCTTCTGGCGCACTTGTGCTTCGGCAATTCGGGCCTTCTGCGGCTTTGTCAGACTGATCGCTTCGATCTCAACGCCCATAGCTTGTAGTGCTGAGCCGCGCCAACCACGTTGGACTTGACCAACAGCATCTTCACAACACCAGACAAGGCGAAGCCTCGGGTTCGAGTCGAGGTGCTTCGCTGCCAACATGAGCCTTGCTGCATCGTCGGTCGGCTTCTTGAGCTGGCCGCCTTTGAGCTTGCCCTGATGGGCGTAGATGTCGACGAGGTCAACGATCTTGCCGTCGGGGTCTCGGCCGACGGCATCAACCTTGACGTACTCATCGCCACATGGAATCTTCTCTTCCGAATACCTCACCCCTTCGAGTTGTTTGCCGAGACGATCACGAACGAGCTTCTCAATCTCTTGTTGCACGTCTGACCGCGATGGGTGCGGCTTCGTCATAGTCATTTCCTCTGTAGACAGGATTCAAGATTCTCCGGTGGCGTGTAGCGATTCAACGGTGGCGAACAAACGGTCCGCGTCGGTGTCGCCGAAGAGTTGTTCGGGGCCTTCGGGGGCGACGCCCATGTACGGCGCTTCGTAGAGGCGCCGTGCCTCGACCGCTCCTCTGCTGGTGAGTTCGTCGATGATCATCTGCACGAATCTGATCTGGTTCGACGAGTACCGCTTGTCGTCGAGGAAGTCGGCGAACACCGCTTGACACGCCGCGCGATCAAGCCCGATGAGCGAGCGCACGAACAACGCGAGCGAGCCGGCACGTTCCGATGCTTCGGCAAAGGTTTCGTCGTCGCCGACGCCCCCGGCTACGAGCAGGCGTTGTAGTGCGGCTTCGTCTTCGACGGTGAGCGGTTCGCCAGAGCGCACTTTGGCGACGGCTTCGTCACCGAGGTGTTCTGACAGCCAAGCTTCGGCTCGGCGCTTGAACTCGGCAAACGATGACGTCGGCACGAAGTCGATTTCGGTGATCTCGCCCATTTCGTCGTCGAGGTCGGTGTAGACGATTGCGCGTTCGTCTTTGCGAATCAGGCCCACGATTGCGCGCAGTCGTTTGCGTAGGTCTTCGAGCATCTGGTGGGTGACGTTGGCCCACCAGTCGTCGGTTTGTGCTGCTTCGATCAGGGCCATTTCTGCGGCGACGGCGGGCACGTTGTCGAGGCCTTCGAGTAGCCCGCAGATGGAGACGACTCGGTGGCGCAGTGGTTCCCACGGTTCGTGGTTGATGACTGCGAGTTCGATGTTCATGATCATGAGGTCGAACCGTTTGGAGACTTCTTGGTCGGGTTCCATCTGGTCAGGAAGCCCGGCCAGCGCGGTGAGTAGTTCGGTGCGATCTTCGGCGACGGCGTCGGTGTTGGCCCATGCCGCGGCGTCGGAGTATTTGTCGACGAGTCGCAGGTGTTTGCGTACGAGGAAGTTGTCTCGATGCATCGAGGTGACGGTGTCGCGCAGCAGGTCGGCGAGTTCGGCGCGGTCGGTGTCGTGTACCCGGTCGCGGTCCATGGCGCAGATGAGTTCGACTCGGGTGGCGAAGAGTCGTTCGCCGAGCGATGCGCCGCTGCCGCCGTCTGATCCGGCGAGTTCCGATGAGAAATATTCGAGGTTGCCGCAGTAGTCAAAGACGAAGAACTCGGTCTTGTCGACGCCGGGCCCGAACAGGTCGGGGCTGAGTCGGGTGCCTCGGCCGATCATTTGCCAGAACTTTGCTTTTGAACGCACGGGTTTGAAGATGACCAGGTTGACGGCTTCGGGCACGTCGATGCCGGTGTCGAGCATGTCGACCGAGATGGCGATGTGCGGTGCCGAGTCGGGCTTCTTGAACTCATCGATGAGCTTGCCGGGGCTGTGGGCGTCGTGGGTGATGACTTGGGCGAAGCGTCCGGCGTCGAGGGCCGGGTAGTGCACGTCGAATCGTTCTTTGATGAAGTTGGCGTGCTTTTGGTTTTTGGCGAAGACGATGGTTTTGCCGAGTCGGTCGCCGCCTGCGACCTTGATGCCGTGGGTCATCAGGTGTTCGAGCATTTTGTCGACGGTGTCTTCGTTGTAGAGCCACTTGTTGATTTCGCCGGGTGAGACGTCGGGTGGCACGGCGCCGTCATCGTCGTCGCTGTCGGGGTCGTCGCCCCAGCCCGACGCTTCGAGTTCGGCTTTGTCGTCGTCGTCGAGTTCGTCGTAGCGAATGCCTTGGCGCACGAATTTGAGCGGCACCGATATGCCGCGTGGTGGCACGAGGTATTCGTCGTCGATGGCTTCGTCGAGCGAATAGGCGTCGGTCGGGAAGCCTGTTTCGAGGTCGAATAGTCCGTAGGTGTTCTTGTCGATTTCGTCTTTGGGGGTGGCGGTGAGCCCGACGAGTAGCGAGTCGAAGTGTTCGAAGATGCCCCGGTATTTGCGGTAGACAGAACGGTGGGCTTCGTCGATGATGACGAGGTCGAAGTGGCCGACGCCGAACCGGTGGGTGCCGTCGCTGCGACGTTCGTCGATTTTGCCGATCATGGTTTGGTAGGTCGACACGATCACTCGACCGTCGGCGTTGCCGTCGATGAGCAGGTTGACGGGGTCGATGTCGGGCAGGTGTTCTTTGAATGCGTCTGCGGCTTGATTGACGAGTCCTTGACGGTCGGCGAGGAACAGCACTCGCTTGACCCAATCTGCTCGCTGCAGCAAATCGGTGAGGGCCACGATGGTTCGGGTTTTGCCTGACCCGGTGGCCATGACGAGCAGGCCTTTGCGGGTCTTGGCCTGAAACGCTTCGGTCATCGACCGTATGGCGCGCTCTTGATATGGGCGCCCGGCGATGTCTTTGTTGGCGTCGAGATCTGATAGCGGTTGGCGGGTGGTGCGGCGCCCGATCAGGGTGCCGAGTTCAGCGGCGGTGTAAAAGCCGTGCACTCGGCGCGGCGGGTAGCCGTCGGCGTGGTCGTCCCACAGGTAGTGCTCGTAGCCGTTGGTGGTGAACACGACGGGCCGGTGTCCGGTTTCGGCTTGCAGTGCGTCGGCGTACAGCGAGGCTTGTTGCAGGCCCGAGCGGGCGTCGACGGTGGTGCGTTTGGCTTCAACGACGGCGAGCGGTCGGCCGTCGTCGCCCCACAGCACATAGTCGATGTAGCCAGTGGCGTTCTTGGAGCCGTCGGGCATGGCGACTTTGTATTCGCGGTCGCGTTCGTCGGTGAGCGCCCAACCGGCTTCGTTGAGATACAGGTCGATCAGGTAGTCGCGTGTCTCGGCTTCGGAGAGCACTTCGTCGTCAAATGGTCGCGCTTCGGCGGCCGCTTTTTGTTCGGCGATTTGGGCGCGGAGCGTTGCGAGTTGGGCTTCGAGTTCTTCGGTGGTGCTGGCGAGTTCGGCGACTCGTTGGCGGGCGGTGGCGGCTTCGGCGGTTTCTTTGTCGATCTGGTCTTGGAGCGCTTGGCGTTGTTTGAGCGACAGCGCTGCGGCGGCGGCTGGTCTGGCGAGTTCGTGGGGGCGGAAGCGAACTGTTTCGTCGAGCGTGGTCGTGCGGCCGTAGGTGTGCGCGAACCAATGGCTGACCGCGAACAGCGACTGCACGGCTGCGACGGCGTCTTGTTTCGACGGCGATTTCGATTCGTGCGCGGCCCGGTTGCCAATGCGCTGCACGATGCGCGCCTTGTCGAACACGGTGCCGCCACGGGCTTGGCGAAACTGCGGCACGTGCAGGTAGTCATTGAGCTTGTTGTCGAGCGGCATGGGCATGGCCCGGTCGTGTTTGAACACCCAGTGCACGATTGATTCGAGCGTCTTGCGGGCATAGATCCCCGATGCGCCCGGGTCGCTGAGCGCGTAGTTCTCGGCTCGTTCGGCGAGTTCGAACTGCTCAGGAAACTCCGCCTTAAGGAAGCTGAACTGCGACATCACAACAACCTTGTCTGGCGAGAGATCGCCGGGTCGAGCACAAATCTGGCGCCGAGTTCGCGCAGCATCAGATAGGGCTGCACATGGCGCACTCCGAACTGATTGGCGGCATTGGGAATCTTGATGATGTTCCTTCTGTATCGGCCCAGCAGCTCGTGGGTGACAACGACATGGTCACCAGCCAGCGCATGCGCCACGAGCCATGAGTCGGCCGCCGAGGCGAAGTCGTTCTTTGCTGCGGCAGTGAACTGGGTGTCGGCCATGGCCCAAGTGTTCACGCTCTGTACTGCTGCGACGACGTCGGCGGTCGCCGTCATGAACATTTCTGGTCGTTGACGAACCCATTCGGCGACATCATCGGCTTGCGGCGCAAGTTCGTCATAGACGGCTTCGACGCTGAGAACCTCGCCGCGCTCGGCTGAGAGGTCGAGCCACTCCCAGAATCCGGGGCACAGGTCGAAGCCGTAGTACTCGTTTTTAGCCCGAATGAGCACGTTGGCATCGAGCAGGTAGGCCATTAGATCACGCCAAGCTTTTCGCCCATCGATTCGATGGTCGAGGCTTTGCCGGTGCCGACGAGGCGCATGGCTTCGGTCCAGCTGGTCGAGCCCTCGTAGACGCTTGAAATGAGTTCTGTCGCGAAACGCTTGCTGATCTTGACGGGTTGGCTGTTGTAATAGTTGCCGCCCGACGAGTCGGATTTGGGGAGTGCGGCGATGCGTGCTGCTTCGCTCATCCGTAGCTCGAAGTATTGATCCCAATCGAGGTGGCCCAGTTCTCGCAGTCGACCCAGGATCATCTGCGTGCTGACCTTGAAGTGTCGAGCGAGAGGTTCGAGTTGATCGACGATCGGCTGGCCAGCGATGTAGTTCGCCGCGAACTCTTCGGCCGGTACGAGAAAGTTGGCTGCGGTTTCGTTGCACCACCGCTCGACGCGCTCATCACTTTGAGGGTCGAGGTCTGACAGACCACTCGAGGCCGCCAGCAGGTGCGCGAGTTCGTGGGCGAGCGTGAAGATCTGGGCGGCTTTTGCATCGGCACCGTTGACGAAGACAACAGGGGCGTGATCGTCATACAGCGCGAATCCACGGAACACGCTCGGGTCAAGTTTGCGCCGGGTGTTGGCCCCGGCGTGTCCGGCAATCATCACGAGAACACCGGTGGTTTCGGCCGCTTCTCTAAGGCTTGTTAGTGTCGCCGCCCACGTTCTGCATCGGGAGCGTTCCTCTGCGCCCCAGCCGAGCTCAAGGCGCAGCACCTGAGCGGCCTTGTGCGGTGGCATGCCGAGCGCCATCAGACCGACCCATGGCACCCGAGGTTCATTGTTGAGAAGCTGGTGTTCGCGATACCAGTCTTGTCGTGCCTGCGCCGCGTAGATCACGTCGAGCAGGTTGGCGTCGGGCTGCGCGCGGCGATTGTCTGTCGTGCGAAAGTCAGCAATCGGCAGCGGCTCATCGGGCGGCTCGGGCAGGAAGAACCAACCCATCGGGGTGTGGGTCTGATCCGCGAAGGCTTGGAGCTGCTTGAGCGTTGGCTGCACCTCACCGTTGCGCCATTGTTCGTAGCGTGGGAAGCGACGCTCCCAGTCATCGGCCGCTATGCCGCAGCGCGTGCGCGCGTAGTCAAACAGTTCAGGCTTGACTTCAACCCTCACGCTTGGCATCAGACAATCATGGCACTGACCGCCGACATCACAACTCCCCCGCAAACGCCCGCTGCTGCAGCGAAGCGAAAAGCGTGTCTAGCTGCCCAATCGACGAGAGCATCTTGTGTCGCCCCGCCGCCACGAGACGGACACGGCTAGCAAACACCAACTGGCTCGCCCGAGGCGGAACAGGGATAGGGATCTTCTTCACGTCACCAAGGTTGATGCCTTTGACCGCTGCACCCTTCGTAAACGTCTTCATCCATTGCTGAGTCGCCGAAGAACGCATGCACTCGAGTACATACT
Source organism: uncultured Acidimicrobiales bacterium (assembly GCA_937991435.1). Lineage (GTDB taxonomy): Bacteria > Actinomycetota > Acidimicrobiia > Acidimicrobiales > UBA10347 > UBA10347. The sequence continues at coordinate 2,991 of CALKPY010000035.1, read as the reverse complement.
CTGGCTCCGCATCAACAATGGCCAACCGAGCCGTGTCTTGTGTGATGTTTGCTCCAACGAGTTCGCGGGGTGTGGCCGCCAGGCGCCCCACGTGGCCGCGAATCGACAACAGCAGGTCACCCTCACGGAGAATCGACCGTTTGTATTGCTGAGAAATTTCGCTCGTTGTGCGTTTTACCTTCGTGCGGTTAATCCCACCATCAACCATGTCCACAACGCGGATGTATGGCACGCCACCCGGGACGTTGTCGCCGGGCTTCAGGATCCCGTAGGTAATCGGGCGACTCGAATCGACTAGATCGATCAACGCTCTTACCTCATGTCGTTCGACGGCCACACTGGGTTCACCGAACATGTCGACGAAGATGGCTTGGGTGAGGGTGTCGAGTTTGGCGAGGGCCTGGCGGCGTTTGGTTCTCAGGTCGTCGGCCGCATCGAGCACCGCCGCAATCCTCCGCTGCTCCTCAATCGGCGGCAACGGGACAGGAATCTGCCGTAAGTTTTTGAGGCTGACCCTTTTGCGCGTCTGCCCATGCGCGCTGCTCCTACCGATTGCTTGAGCCCGAGGTGAATTCAGATAGTGGGTGACGAAGCGGCCGTCGGCAACATCGGGATCAAGGCTCAATTTCATGCAATCGGCCTTGTTGATCGCAACCCCAACGCCGGGCGGCACCTCGCAAGCTCTAATAATCGGATCGCCAAGCGTGGCTACGACAACGTCGCCAGGCACGCACTCATGCTTTCTCAAAGACTCGAAGTGCTCGCGGCTGATGAACGCCTGGTCCTCGTCGACGAAGTGGCCTGCCCCGATGTTCTGCAGCCGGAGAACCCGCACTCCAGCGCTCGTGTAGTGGTCAGACTTAAGGTTCGAGCCGAACGGGCCGTCGCTCATGTCCTTAACTATCTCCTGCAACGCAACCATCTTCACGAGAGCATCGCTTTGAGGTCAGCCAAGCCTTGGGTGATGTCGGCTTCGAGGGTTTCGAGTTCGGCGATGATCTCGCTGGGTGCCGGGTAGTCGATCTGTTCGTAGACGATTTCCTTGTAGCGGTTGATCGACAGGTCGTAGTCGTTGTCGGCGATCTCAGCCTTGGGCACGCAGAACGACTGGTCGGTGCGGGCCCGCTTCCGTTCCGAATCAGGGTCGAGTGCCAACGACGCGAAGCGCGTCAACGCGTCGGGCAGATTGTTGAGCTCGTGCTGCGCTTGATCAAGCGTCGCCACCGCACCAATCAGCTCGTCATCGAGCAACGGGGCGCGCTTGTCGTCGAGACTGAAACCGTCGGCAACCAGGTCATAGAACCAGACGTCATCGGTGCCTCCGCTGTTGGTCTTGGTGAACAACAAGATGGCCGTCGAAACACCGGCATAAGGCTTGAACACACCCGACGGCAACGACACGATGCCATCGAGTTTCTGATCCTCGACCAGCAACCGGCGCAGCTCCTTGTGTGCCTTGGTCGAACCGAACAAGACCCCATCAGGCACGATCACCGCCGCCCGCCCACCGGGGCGCAACAGCCGCAAAAACAAGCTGACAAACAACAGCTCGGTCTTCTTCGTCTTGGCCACCGCCAACAGATCCTGGGCGACACCGTCATAGTCAAGGCTTCCGGCAAACGGAGGGTTGGCCAGAATCAACGAATAGCGCTCCTCGTCTTTGGGCGCACCCTCAGACAACGAATCACGATGCACAATATTGGGCGACGCCACCCCATGCATCTGCATATTCATCGAACCAATACGCAACATCGTCGTATCAAAATCGAACCCGTTGAACATCGACGTGTTGAACCGCTCAAGACTCGCCGGATCCGTCAACACCTCGGCATGGGCCTCGCGCAGATACTCACTCGCCGCCACGAGAAACCCGCACGTACCCGACGCCGGATCACAAATCACATCGGTCGGCCCCGGCGCCATCATGTGCACCATCAACTCAATGATGTGACGAGGCGTGCGGAACTGACCCGCCACCTTGGCCGTGCTGAGCTTGCCGAGCATGTACTCATAGACATCGCCCTTGGTGTCGGCATCGCCCATCGGCACCGCGTCGAGACCGTCGACGACCTTTTGCAGCAGACCCGCAGACTGCACCGTCAGCTTCGCCCCGGCCATATGGGTGGCATGTGAGCTTCCTTCGGCCATCTCTTCGAGGTGCGGAAACACATGCTGTTCCACATGATCAAACATGGCCTTGGCCGACCCCATGTCGGTAAAGCTCGACCACCGCAGGCTCTGATACGGCACGCCGGTTGCGCTGTCACCCTCGGGATAGATACGACTGTCGATCGCCTCGCCCGTGCGCGACGCCTTGTTCTCGGCCCGCCGCTCCTGCTCATCGAGGCCCTTGATGAACAACAGAAACGTCAGCTGCTCAAGCACCTCGATCGGGTTACTGATGCCGCCCGACCAGAAGTCATCCCAGACGGCGTCGATCTTGTTCTTGAGCTCGCCGGTGATCGTCATGAGTCTCCGTGGGGAAGTGTGCCGCAGCCAGCACCAAGGGTGGCCAGTGTGGCATTTCTTCGGAAGTTCGTCACGTTGCGACGGGCCAGCCGGCGAGAGTGTCACACCCCCATGTCAAAGTAGATCATGGATCAGCAACGAGTGAGCGACACAAGCGACAAGATCGCCGCCCAGGTGTCGGCGTTGAATACGCAGTTCGCATCGCTGATCACCCAAATCGAATCGCTACCAGAGTCTGTCCTGTTCGATCGATGCCGGGTCTGGACAGGCGCACTCGCAGCAGTCGAAGCCCGCTGTCTGGCAAGTCGCGTCGGCGCCGACGGCGATTCGCGCTACGCGCAACGAGCCGCCCAACAAAACGGTCAGATCTCACGCACCGAAGCACGCCGCAAAGCCCGACGAGCCACCGCAATCAAAACCAACCCCAACCTCGCCAACATGGTCACCAACGGCGACCTCTCAAGCGAACAACTCGACACCCTCGCCGACGCAACCGCCAAAAACCCAGCCGCAGCCTGCGAC
>CALKPY010000034.1 GCA_937991435.1 uncultured Acidimicrobiales bacterium | reverse complement strand
AGGCTGCTGGCGTGGACCTACGTTGGGCTTCGATACGGCCTGGGCATTGCGTTGTTGCAGTACGGAATCATCAAGGTTCTACCCAGTCAGTTTCCCGAGCCTCAAGGCGACATGTTGCTCATGTCGTTCGGTGACGTTTCGCCGATGGGGTTGCTCTGGCGCTACATGGGATTCTCGCATGCATTCAACATCGTGACCGGTGGCGTTGAAGTCATCGCTGGTGCACTTCTGCTGTTCCGCCGGACCTGGCTCGCAGGAGCCCTACTGAGCGTGATCGCTATGACCCAAGTGGTTGCTATCAACTTCGCGTTCGACGTGCCTGTCAAGATATTTTCGTCAGAGCTGTTGGCGGCAGCGCTGCTCCTTCTGATCCCATTCCGGCATCGACTAGTCAGTTCGTTGTTTACTAACAACGCAGTTCCTGCCCGCCACGACGACATTGTCCCGTTGCCAGCCAAGTTCAGCGGTCTCAAGAAGCCCGTCAAAGCGGTGCTGGTACTGGCCTGTGTCGGCTTGATGGTCGACGGTGCCTGGGGCAACTACAACGAGGTCGGCCGAGGTGCATCCTTCGAATTAGCGGGCATCTACGACGTTGACTCAATAACAACAACAAGCGGGCGTGCCCAACCGACAGTGGTGTCGATCAATCATCTCCAAGGCATGAGCCTGTGGCACGAAGTCGGTGAACGATCGACGTGGCAGTGGTACTTCGTCGAGTTGGTCGAGGATGAACTATTACTGTCCGACTTTGGGAGTAGGGGAGACCAGACCGTACAACGAGGTCAACTGACTGTTACCCGACTCGGCGATGAACACATTGTCCTCGCTGGACAGATTGGCTCGACCGACATCTCAATGGAGCTACGAAAGCGGCCACCCCCAGAACTGCTGAGCCGCGGCTTCCACTGGGTCAGCGAATACCCCTACAACCGCTAGGTGGTCGTATCAAGGCCTCGGCTGAGAAATACGCCTGATCCGCAGCAGGTGTTGTCTGCCTACAAAATGACAGCGCGCTAGCGTCGGGTCAATGAATCAAGCCGCCGTTCCCAGCATCGACTTCACCGGGCTCGTCGTGCTGGTCACTGGTGGAACCAAAGGGGTCGGCCGCGGAATCGCCGAAACCTTTGCTGCGGCGGGCGCTCAGATCGCAGTGGTCGCCAGGGGAGAGGTGGAGCTTCCGGCAGGCTGGCACTTCGAATCGGCTGATATCCGCAACGGTGATGAAGCGCTTGCCGTCGTCGATCGGGTGGTGCGTAATACCGGCCGAATTGATGTCGTGATCAACAATGCTGGCGGATCGCCGCCGGCCGACACCGCTACGGCATCTCCGCGTTTCAGTCAACGCATTGTTGAGCTCAATCTGCTGTCGGCGATGAATATCGCGCAACAGGCCAACCACCACATGCAGGCGGCCAATGGCGGTTCGATTGTCAACATCGCGAGTATCACGGCGTTGCGGCCGGCCCCGACGGTGGCGGCCTATGGGGCGGCCAAGGCCGGATTGATCAACTTCAGTCGAACAGCGGGCCAAGAATGGGCACCCAAGGTGCGGGTGAACTGTGTGACGCCTGGTCTGATCCTGACTGAGCAGAGCGCCTTGCACTATGGCGATGACGCGTCGATGGCTCGGATCGAAGCGACAATCCCGATGCGGCGCATGGCGGCGCCAACTGATGTTGCCAACGCCTGCGTTTTCCTGGCATCGAACCTCGCGTCGTATGTGACGGGTGCGAATCTCGTACTCGACGGCGGAGGCGACTGGCCCGCCTTTCTGCGCACCTGAACGCCACCCGAGGTCGCGGCGACGAGGTCCGAACTTGCCTGATTCCCACCCACCTAGGCGTGGTACTTTGGGTCTATGAGTGGCACTCACACGATCCGTATGGGAGACAAGGGGAGGATTGTGGTTCCTGCAGAAGTAAGGGAGCGTTACGGCATTTCCGCAGGTGTACCCCTGGTGCTTGTTGAAACAGACGGTGGCCTCGTAATCCTGACTCGTCGCCAATTGCGCGACCGAGTGCAGGCAGATCTAGGCGGGCTTGACCTGGCCGCTGAGCTGCTCGATGATCGTCGCCAAGCCGCCGAAGCTGCCGTGTTGCAGTGAGCGGCGAAAGTAAAACACCGGTACTCGACGCGTCGGCGCTGCTCGCGTTTGTGCAGGGCGAGCCTGGAGCCGAGGTCGTTGACGAAGCGCTTCTCAGCGGTGCAGTCGTCGGCGCCGCGAACTGGTCTGAGGTTGCCCAAAAGGTGCTGCAGCACGGTCTTGATTGGGGGCTAACGCGAGCGCTGCTGCTCAGTTACGACCTTGACGTACAGCCCGTGACAGTCGTCGACGCGGAGCGGGCAGCGAGTCGATGGGCGCGACACATTGGTCTCTCGCTCGGTGATCGGCTGTGCCTAAGCCTCGCGGAACGAATTGGTGGCCTGGCCTTCACAGCCGACGTAGCTTGGGGCACTTCTGAAAACGTGCGTCAGATTCGTTGACGGCTGCAGTATCAAGCCACACAATTATCGACTGTGTGCCTGGTTCTTTGGTGCGTTCCGCTCACCGGGAGCGAAACGCACCTAACGTTGAGGTATGCGCCGTCGTGATTTTCTCATGTCAGCTGCCGCCATCGTTCTCGTGGCGCCCGCGTGTTCCGATTCGCCGTCGACAGCCAGTTCTGACGGCGTTCGTTTGGTAACCGTTGACGAGGCTTCCGCTTTGATCGATGAACGGGTGGCGAAGAACCGGGTTGTGCTCGACGTACGCACACCCGACGAGTTTGGTGATGGACACCTGCCTGATGCAGAGTTGATCGACTTCTACGACGCTGATTTCGCCGAACAAATCGGTGAACTCGATCGTGACGTTGCTTATGTCGTGTACTGCCGCAGCGGCAATCGCAGCGGTCAAGCCCGCGAGCTGATGCGGGACCTGGGTTTCTCCGATGTCGCCGATGTCGAAGGTGGCGTAATCGCCTGGGCAGATTCAGGGCGCGAGCTGATCACACCCTGAGGCCATGTTTTACAGTCGCTGAATCACGCTTCCGGTTGAGATCGCGCCGCCGCAACACATCGTGATCAGTGCGAACTCGGCGTCTCGCCGTTCGAGTTCATGCAGCGCGGTCGTTATGAGCCGGGCACCTGTGGCTCCAACGGGGTGTCCGAGCGCGATAGCACCGCCATTGACATTGACACGGTTCACAAGGTCATCGTCAGAGACGTTGTAGACATCGGCCCAGGAAAGCACGACCGACGCGAATGCTTCGTTGATCTCAACAATGTCCATATCGGCAAGCGACATGCCGGCCATGTCCAGAGCCTTGGCGGTTGATTCGATTGGGCCATCGAGATGGAAGTAGGGATCAGACCCGACGAGGCACTGTGAGACGATCCGCGCTCTCGGCTTGAGTCCTTCGGCGGCGGCTCGCTTCTCGTCCATCCAGAGAACGGCAACTGAACCGTCGGTGATCTGCGAGCTATTGCCGGCGGTGTGCATTCCCGTAGGCATTACCGGCTTGAGCCCGGCAAGCGTCTCGGGTGTGGTTTCACGCAATCCGCCGTCGCGTGAGACCGTGACCGTCTCGCCGTCCGCGAGCGTGATCTGTACCGGAATAATCTCGCGCTCGAACCGACCCTCTTCGGTTGCCTGAATCGCTTTTTGTTGCGAAATGAGACCGAGCCAATCGACGCGATCGCGTGTTATGCCCCGGCGTTCGGCAATGCGTTCGGCCGCTTCGAACTGGTTGGGTAGATCCCACGGAAATTCGCTCGGGCGGCTACTGCCATTGATAAACGTGGTGTCATCTACGCGGGGCACATTGGCGCCGAGCCAGACCTTGCTCATATGTTCTACGCCAGTTGCAAGACCGACCTCGATCGCGTCAGCCGCGATGAGGTTGTTGACCATGTGATTCGCCTGCTGCGACGACCCACATTGACAGTCGATTGTGGTGGCGGCGACCTCATAGGGAAAGCCTTGCGCAAGCCACGACGTACGCGTCACGTTGCTGGCTTGCTCACCGGCTTGGGTCACGCAGCCTCCGACGATCTGACCGACGCTCGCTGGGTCAACACCTGCTCGCTCGAGAACCCCGCGCTGAGCGTGACCCAAAAGATGCGCCGCGTGCACATCGGCAAACGGTCCATTGCGCTTTTGTAGCGCGGTACGTGCAGCCTCGACGATTACTGGTGAACCCATGATGACCCCCTCGGTTGGCGTGGGTCGATGGGTGCAGGTCGTTGCGCACCGACTCCAGAGATGAGTATGGTACGGAAGCTAATCGTTTCTGAAGTTCATTCAGATATGGAACCCACAGGGGGAACAATGAAAAAGTTTCTGGCCGCACTGGCCCTCGTTTCGATGACGATGGTGGCCTTTACCGGCGCTGCGTCAGCTCAGGCAACCGGTGAAATGGTCCTGACGCCTCCAGGGGTCGCCGAAGCAGGCGAAGCCACCTTTGGTGTTGAGGTCAGCGGCTTTACCGGCGGAATCGCACTCTTCGTGCTTCCGTGTGAATTCCCAGACAGTGGCGATATGGCCGAGTTCGATGCTGGCACTTGCGACACCGCGAACCTGACCCCAATGCAGGTCGGCGACGACGGCACCGGCGAAGCCGAAGTCACCTTTGATGTTCCTGAAAAGGGACTCGTCATCATCGCTGGCGATGCTGCTCGCACCGAAAGCGCCGTTGGCGTCGTGGTTGTTGGCGACGCTGCTGGCGCTGAAGCCAGCGCCGCTGGTGATAGTGGATCCGATGATCTCGCTGAGACCGGCGTAGAGACCGGCATGCTCGCAGTTGTCGCTGGCACGCTCGTTGCCGGTGGTGCAATGGTCGTTGCCGCGAGCCGACGCTTCAGCTGAAAAGACTTGTCTGAACGAAATTTCAGATCATGAATGAGTCCCGGGCGGTTCACGCCCGGGACTTTTCGCGTATCGAGGCCAACGGGAAATGAAGGCTTCCTGGCACGAGACCACCGGCGGTACCGAGGTGCTGCACTACGGCGAAATTGCGGATCCGTTACCGCCCGGTCCAGGGCAAATTCTGATCGAGATGCATGCCACCTCGCTTGACCGAGTCGACCTGTACTGGCGCGAAGGCAGCCATGGCATGACGCTGCGATGGCCGCAGCACGTTGGCGGCCGAGACGTCGCTGGCGTTGTGATGGCCGTTGGCGATGGTGTCGACACCCATTCGGTCGGCGATCGCGTTGTGGCGTCCGCAGAGCGAACCCATGCCGAACTGGTGATCGCTTCGGCTGAGATGGCGCTACCGCTCGCTGGTTCCGTCGACTTCGTGGCCGCCGGCGGGTCCCCAACAGCAGGACGTTCGGCGTGGGCGGCGCTGATCGATCGTGCCCAGATCCAATCCGGTGAGACCGTGCTTGTGGTCGCTGCCGGAAGCGGCGTTGGGAGTTTCGGGCAACAGATAGCGCTTGCTCATGGCTGTAATGTGGTGGCTACCGCTGGCACTGAACTGAAACGTATGCAGGCGGTCAGACTGGGCGCACGTGTTGCCCTCGATCATTACTCCGATGATCTTGCCGATCAACTACTCGAAGCGACAGACGGTCGTGGCGTCGATGTGGTGCTTGACCACGCGGGGGCGCCTGTATTCGAAGCATGCGTCAGGGCCATGGCGCCCAACGCGCGTTTTGTCAGCTGCGGGGTGACTGCGGGACATCGCGCCCAGATCCACCTCGGCATGGTGTTCGTCAAGGGCCTCTCGATCATGGGGGTGGGCCGCCCGTCTGATGCTCGAATCCGAGCGCACCTCGAGGGTCTCTTTGCCTTGATCGCCGAAGGTCGGGTGGAACCGCAAATTCACCGAACCCATCAGCTGTCATCGATCTCAGCTGCGCACGAGGACCTTGCTGGACCCGACTGCTTCGGCAAAGTGATACTGACGCCATGACCAGTGGGGACTTCATCATGCCGATTGAGTCGACCCATGTATTGCAATTCGCTCGCGCATGCGGATACGACGACGAAGATCGCGAGGTGATAACGCCGACATTTCTTGTCGCTGCTGACACATTCGATCCCGACTTTGACCGTCGGCCACGTTCTGATCGCCCGTGGTACGGGCCTGAAGACGGCCGGGAGAAGAAGGGTGCCAGCGGATTCCATGCCAGCACCGAATGCATCTTCGAGCGTCCGGTCGAGATCGGCGAGTCACTGACCGTGCGAAGGCGCCAAGGCGAAGTAACGCAGCGTGAGGGCAGCCGCGGCGGGCGTCTGACCTTCACGCCGATGGTCACCGAGTACTTCGATGCGAGCGGGGTTCTTGTCGCCACACTCATTTGGACCAATGTGTCGACGTCGGTCGAGGTGACTCGGTGAGTGGATCATTGATCGATGTCGCGACGCTGACCGTCGGCGACGAGTTCACCATGACGGTGACCGAGGGCTTGTTGCGCACTCAGATATCGCAGTACGCAGGCGCTTCGGGTGACTTTCACCCTTTCCACACCGACGAAGTGCACGCTGTGGCCCACGGCTTCGACAGCGTGTTCGGCCACGGCATGCACACTATGGGCCTCACCGGGCGGCTGGTTTCTGCCCTGGCGGGCGACCGCTGCGTGCGTCGTTTCCGATCTGAACTGCGTTTGCAGGTGTGGCCCGGCGATGCGTTAACTGCAACCGCCACAGTTGAGCAACTCGATATCGGCCCCGGGGTCGCACAGGTGCGGGTTGACCTGTGCACCAAGAATCAGCGAGACGAGACTGTGCTGACCGGTCAAGCGACGCTTGAGATCGATCTCGACTGACCTGACGACCACCGGGCCCAGGCTCGAACCCGACGCTAGGTTCAGCCGATGAAGATTCTGATTGTTGGCGGCACGCTGTTTGTTGGCCGAGCCATTGTTGACGCGTGCGTCGCTGCCGGCCACGAAGTCACGCTGTTCAACCGTGGCCGAACAAACCCCACGTTGTTTCCTGACGTCGAAAAACTTGTTGGCGATCGCGACGTCGACCTGAGCGCGCTCTCAGGGCGCTCGTTTGATGCGGTCATTGACCCATCGGCCTACTTTCCCCGTCAGATCGAGTCGTTGGTTGCGGTACTGAAACAGGTGGGTCACTACACCTTTGTCTCGTCGACGTCGGTCTATGCAAGCCACACGACCGTGTTCGAAGATGAGACGGCTGCGCTGGCCACCGTGGCCGATCCAAACGATGAGTCCAGCATGGCCGACTACGGCGGGTTCAAAGCCTTGTGCGAGTCGCGGCTCGAAACGATGATCCCCGGACAGGCCCATCACGTGCGTTCCGGGCTTGTCGTCGGTCCCTATGACAACACTGGGCGGTTCAGCTGGTGGGTGCAGCGAATCGCTCAAGGCGGCATCGTCCTGGCTCCGGAACCAGGCGGCCAGGCGATACAGGTCATCGATGTCCGGGATCTGGCTCGTTGGATCATCGCTGCTGCAGAACAAGGGGTAGCGGGGCCACTTAACGCGGCCGCTCCCGCCGGCCAGGCAACGATGCGCTCGCTCCTTGATGAGATGGTTGCTGTGTTACCTGCAGCGTCGACGGCGAGGCTCGAATGGGTAGATCGCGGATGGCTCCTCGATCACGGGGTCAGGCCGTGGCAAGAGCTGCCGTTGTGGCTGCCTCCGGGTCGCGATGGGTTCATGATGCGCGACACGAGACGGGCTCACGAACTTGGGCTTGTTACCAGGCCGGTGAGCGACACGATTGACGCAACGCATGAGTATTTGGCTGCCGGTGGGCCGCTCACTGTCGCCAAAGACCACGGTGTCGTTGCCGCGGCGCCCGGGATCGCCCCTGAGCGGGAACAAGATTTGCTGGCGCATTGGTTGGAGCACAATGTGGGCAGCGCCCATTCGCATGGCGATGGTGACGGCCATAGCCATGCACCGTGACGCTTGGACGAAGCGATCGAGCGACTTCCGGGCTGATTAGGCAACGCCCGTAACCCGATCACAAATCGTGATTCGAAGCACGGTTGTACTCTTGTACGCATGGTGCGCAAGCCGTTGAACCCCGCTGAATCTACCCGTCGGCGCCCAACCCAGCAGCGGAGCCGGGAGCGTTTCGATGCCATCGTCGAGGCCGCCGGCACGCTAATCGGTGATCGGGGACTAGAGCCCATCACGATGACTGACGTCGCCCAGCAAGCCGATATGGCGCTGACTGCCTTGTACCGCTATTTCCCGAACAAGCAGGCAATTGTTCACGAGCTTGCGATGCGCACATTTGAGTCGAACTCAGAGATGGCGGTCGCGCTTGCCGAACAAGGCGATCGGGCTGTCGACGCGTGGATTGAGCATGCAGTGATCACCTACTGCGAGACCCACCTGCACAATTCGCGGCGACGACATATTCAGGCGGCGATCAATGCCGACGAGCGTCTCGCAGCCCTCAATATCGACGACAGTGTGGCTGTCGCGACTCTCGTGGTCGACTCGCTTGTCGGCGCCGGCGTGCGAATCGAACCAGAGAAGCTGCTGCAGCGGGCCTTGCTCGTAATTGCTCTGATGGACGGAGCCATGAACCTCGCACGCCACCTTGAACCTGACGCAGCGACTGACGCACTCAGGCGCTTCGCGAAGGTCGCGAGCTGGACCCTTCTCCACGAACCCAATTCGTGGCCGCCGACCGTCTCATAGTTCTGGCCCGGCTCATAGTTCTGGCAGCCAGAGCCTCAGAGCCGTGCTCGTGTGCCGCTCCGTGATGCAGCTTGCTTGACAAGGCCGCGTTCGTGAAGAAGACTCACGTTTAGGTGAATTGAACAGTCCGTTCGTAACTGTTCCAGCGCCGATGGTGTGCCGTCAAGTGGCGGCCCATCGGGTTACGCCGCAGGCGGTCAGATGGGGCCGCAGGCGGTCAGATGGGGCAGCGACGGCCGACAATCGAAGGAAACGCAATGGATCAAAGCGCAAATCCAGGTGAGGCAATGAAGTCGTTCACGTTGCCAGACGAGCGAATCGTAAGCCCGGAGATGTACATGGCAGCGACTGGCTCCGATACGGGCCACGCGTCGACGCTCGCGCTCGAGGACATAAATCCGGCGAACCCGCACTTGTTCCGAGACCACAGTTGGCACGACCACTTCGCCCGCTTGCGGAACGAGGATCCGGTACATCTCAACGAAACACCGGCCGCGGGACGGTACTGGTCAGTCACCAAATACGACGACGTCCGTACCGTGGATGGGGATTGGCAAACCTACTCATCTACCGAGGGCATCGTTCTCACTCCGCCAATCGGTTCGGACAACCAGTTCGATATTCCTGAACTTGCCGACTCCGCCCCGTTTATCGAGATGGATCCTCCTCGCCACACCGCCCAGCGCAAGACCGTGCGGTCGGTCGCGGCTCCGGCCAACCTACGCACTCTCGAACCGATCATGCGTGCGCGAACGATCGAGGTGCTGGACCAAGTTCCAGACGGGGAACCATTTGATTGGGTCGAAACGGTTTCAGTCGAGCTCACTACGCTCATGTTGGCGACGTTGTTCGACTTCCCGCTTCAGGACCGCAGCAAGCTCAGTCGATGGTCCGACATTGTGTTTGCTGTTCCTGAACCCGGCGGCGTGGTCGAAACGATCGATCAGAAGATGGACGAACTGATGGAGTGCGGCATGTACTTCGGGGGTTTGTGGGCCGACCGCCTTGAGAATCCGGGCGATGACCTACTCTCGATGCTCGCCCACGGTGAGGCGACGAAAGACGTGCCGTTCATTCATCACTTTGGCAACCTGATGCTGCTGATCGTGGGCGGAAACGATACGACGCGCAACACCATGACCGGAAGCGTCTACGGCCTGGACAAGCACGCGAGGCAGTTCGACAAACTCGTCGCGAACCCGAATCTGGTGAGCTCCATGGTCCCGGAGATCATCAGATGGCAAACGCCGCTGTCATATATGCGTCGCACCGCCACTCGTGACACCGAACTCGGTGGCAAACAGATCCAAACCGGAGACCAACTCCTGATGTGGTACGTGTCAGCCAACCGAGACGAAGACATCTTTACTGACGGCGATGTCATCGACATCGAACGCCCCAACGCCTCGCGTCACCTCTCGTTCGGTGCCGGCATTCACTACTGCATGGGAAGCCGCCTCGCCGAAATGCAGTTGCGGGTGCTGTGGGAGGAGATTCTCAAGCGATTCGAGCGCATCGAGGTCGTCGAGGAACCCAAACGCACCTTTTCGTCCTTTGTCAACGGTTACACGAACCTGTCGGCGATGGCGACACGGAAGCGCCATGTGTGAGCTGCCACTTGATCGGTCGGCGCGACTCACGCAGTGTTCTGGCGGAACGGTTGGGCTGCTTCGAGCTGAAGCGCAAGTTCGAGGAGGAGCCGGTCCTGGCCAAAGCGCGCCATGAAGTGCATGCCGATGGGCAAGTTCGATTCCTCGTCGTGGCCGAGCGGAAGCGAGATCGCCGGAGTTCCCGTCGCGTTGGCGGTGGGCGTGAACGCCGCCCAGCTGGCCATACGAGGCAAGTGACTTTTGAAGTCCATATCGAGACCGAGATGACCGAGCTCAGGCGTCAGGTGGCCAACGGTTGGAGTGAGAAGCAGGTCGTGACGCCCCATGCCCTCATCGAGCTGGTCGCGAGACCTTCTCAGGCGCATGATCGCCCCCGGCAGCCGAATTGCGTTGCGTCGTGCGTGTCGCACAAGTCCGTTCACGAACGGGGTCAACCGCTGAGCATCGAAGTCGGGGTGGACGAGTTTCTTGCCTGCGACTCGCAGCGTAAGCGCCGCTGAAGCCCAATAGAGGACGAAGTCGTCGGCGAACTGCTGATCGAACGGCAGCGAGATCGACTCGAGCTCGTGACCCAGCGATTCGAGGAGCACGACGGTGTCGTCAAGGCACGTTCGAGTGGGTGTATCGATCGAGCGGTTCGCTGGAGACGAGTCGACGATGCCAATGCGGAGGGGGCGATCGATGGGGCGGTCGACCAAACCGATCGGCGGCAGAACGTTGTTGTGATACACGGC
>CALKPY010000033.1 GCA_937991435.1 uncultured Acidimicrobiales bacterium | reverse complement strand
CTGACCTGATCGAGAGCCCGCAATCGACACGCAGCCCGGCATCGATAAACAGTCCTGAACCAACGAACAGTCCTGAACCAACGAACAGTCCTGAACCAACGAATAGCCCTGAGTCGACAGAGTCTCGTCCGACACGGGCGGCGGTCATCATTGAGCATCGGCACCTCATCGAGCGCCGGTTACGCAGGGCGCTCGCTGATGAACAGAACGACCTTCTCGCCGCCCTCGGCGCAGCGCGCGAAGCGTTGGCCCTCGTCGAAACCGTCGGAGACCTCGACAGCCAAATGAGTCGATACATCGCAGCAATCGGACCAGCCTCGGGCGATGCCTACGCCGCTGGTGTGGCTCTCGTCGGTGAAACCAATATTCCGGAGTGTCAGCTACCTGCTGGTGCGGTTGAGCAATTGCTCATTGATGGAATTGTCACGCCGATTCGGTCACGCCTTTATGAACTCGATGCGGTCGACGGCATTTCGGTCGAAGATCAGGTCGACGCGGTCCGCGCCTTTTATCGTGACCGCAAGAACGAACACCTGACCGACGCAGCTGGCCAACTTGCCTCGTTGCTGTGCACCGCTGGGGTGTGCGATGTGCTTCCGGTTGGAGATCCGCTTCCCTGGTAAACGCTGGGGCACGGTGTCGTCGCAATGTGGTCTAGGGCGAAAAACTGAAGGTCGACGGGACGGTTTGACAACCGGCCAGTACATTCGAAACGGATGATGCCAGAACGTCAAATGCCGCGACCGCCACCTCGAGCAGGGATTGGCGACATGAGTCGCCGCATGCGCACGAGTCTGGTGCTGTTAGTAGCGATCATTCTCGGGATCTTGCTGTCGATACGTGGTATCGCCAACTTCGTCACTGACTATCTGTGGTTTGACTCTGCGGGATACAAAACAGTTTGGCAAAGCGTGCTCGTGGCCAAAGTTCTGCTCGCGACCATTTTCGTCGTCGTCTTCGGGGTGTTGTGTTGGGTGAACCTGTGGTTAGCTGACCGACTCGCCCCGGCGGTTCGGGAGCCAAGCCCCGAAGAAGAAGCCGTTTCGCGTTTCCGTGAAGTCATCGGTCGTCGCTGGGGACTCATGCGTGTCGCCGTGTCGGCATTGTTCGCCATCAGCGTCGGCGCCGGTGCGGCATCGCAGTGGCAGAACTGGTTGCTGTTTCGTAACAGCGTCAATTTCGGCACGGTCGACCCGCACTTCGGCCGCGACATCGGCTTCTTCGTCTTCCGACTGCCGTTCCTGAGCTGGCTGGTGAACTGGCTGTTTACGGCAATTCTGGTCGTGCTGATTTTGACGATCGCCATGCATTACCTGTCGGGTGGCATCCGCATGCAGAGCACGACAGATCGGGTGACGCCGCAGGTCAAGGGGCACTTGTCGTTCCTGCTCGCCGCCATGGCTCTCGTGCGTGCCGTCGCTTATTGGCTCGACCGCTTTGCCCTCGCGTATTCGTCAGACGGAAAATTTGCGGGCCTGGGCCACACCGACGTGCGTGCAAGGCTCCCGGTCCTGAGTCTGCTGATACTGATTGCGTTGTTGTCGGTGGTGTTGTTTGTCGCCAATATTCGTCGCCGTGGTTGGGGGCTTCCGGCGGTTGCGGTTGGTCTCTGGGCTCTTGTCTCGATCGTGATGGGCGGTATCTACCCGCTGGTCGTGCAGCGGTTCTCGGTGAACCCCGACGAGACCACAAAGGAAGCCGTCTACGTCGCACGCAATATCGCGGCGACCAAAGAGGCCTATGGTCTCGGCCCTGCTGAAGTAACCCAACGCTTGTTTTCGTACGACGAAGAATTGACCGGCGCTGATCTGCAGGGAAATGCCGACAATATCGAAGTTGTGCCGCTGCTCGACCCATCGGTGTCGGCTCAGACCTTCGAGCTCCAGCAGGTCGAGCGTTCGTTCTTTAGATTCGATCGCAAGATCGACGTTGACCGGTATGAAATCGACGGCAAGCTCACGCCAGTCGTCGTCGGTGCCCGTGAGCTGAACCCGTCGGGCATTCCCGAGTCTGGGTGGGAAAGCGAAGTCTTGAGCTTCACCCATGGCAACGGCGTTGCCTTGGCCCCTGCGAACGTCGTCAACAAGAGCCTGCCGGTCTTCCTCATTGGTGATGTGCCAGTTGAAAACGTCATCGAAGATGACATCGGCATCGAACAGCCTCGGATCTACTACGGCGAAACCATGGGTGGCTACGCCATCGTCGGTACCGATCGCGACGAGGTCGACTCCATCGAAAACGGTGCCCGCGTGCCTTACAGCTACGGCGGCGCTGGCGGCGTTGAGGCCGGCGGATTTCTTCGCCGTGTCATGTTCGCTCTGCGGTTCCAGAGCGTGGATCCGTTGATCTCTGACTTCGTCCGAGACGACAGTCGCTTTGTCTGGCATCGAAACGTTCGCGACCGAGTTGCCAAAGTCGCACCGTTCCTCGAACTCGACCACAATCCGTACCCCGTCGTCGACGATGGCCGCCTCGTATGGGTGATCGATGCCTATACGACGACCTCGAACTACCCGTACAGCCAGCCACGAGACCGCAACGGGCTGCGTCAAGGAAGCGACTTGCGTGGCTCGTTCAACTATGTGCGCAACTCGGTCAAAGCCGTGGTCGATGCCTATGACGGCACCGTCGAGCTCTACGTTGTTGACGAAGGCGATCCGATTGCAGAGGCGTGGCGCAAGGCCTTCCCTGACGTGCTCCTTGACCTCGATGACATGCCGCCGGGTTTGATTGACAATCTGCGCTACCCCGAAGACATCTTCACGGTGCAGACAAACATGTGGAGCGTCTATCACGTAGATGACGACGAGACCGCTGACCTGCTCGAAGGAAGCGACGAGTGGTCGATAGCGCAGGATCCGGGTCAGGTGAGCGGTGCTGCGAGTCAAACCACCACCAACGCCGATGGCACCATTTCGTTCAGCTCCGAAGTTCGAGTGCTGCCGTACTACACAGTCATGCGGCTTCCCGAAGAGACGAAGCAGGAATTCGTAGTCTTCCGGTCATTTGTTCCGTTCAGTCGCGACGATTCGGTGAAGGCCCTGCAGGGATTCATGGTTGGCGTGAGCGAGGTAACCGGATCCAACTACGGCCGTCTCGTCAGCTATCAGATCGACAACACCTCCGGTGACAACGATGCGCCAGCCCCGGCGCTTGTGGCGTCGCAGATCACGTCACAGGACCGCATCAGCGAGCGCATTTCGCTGCTCGACGCCAAAGACGAGGGGTCGTCGGTCGAATTCGGTGACCTGATCGTTGTCCCGGTTGAGAATTCGCTGATCTATGTGCGTCCTCTCTACGTAATCGCCAGCGGCACCCAACAGCCCAACCTTGAGTGGGTGATTGTGTCGCACGCCGACAGCGTGGTGATGTGTCATGGGCTTTCTGAGTCTGTCGAAGCCCTGTTCGGGGTCCGTCTCGAAGGTGGCGCTCGGTCCGAGCGTTCAGACAATGCCGAATGCATCGGCGATGTTGCTGACTTCGCGTCGGCAACAGTCGCGGCACCTCGAGTTACAAGCGACGACCCCATCGATCTCGCCGATGGGTCTCAAGCGGAACAGGCCCTCGATCTTTTGAATCAGGCCGAAGCAGCCCTCGATGTAGGCGATCTCGGTCGCTATCAGCAGCTGGTCGACGCAGCTCGGGCGCTACTGGCTGAAGTCGACGCTGGCTAGAGACAGAACGGGCGACCGGGCGTATCGCTGAACACGCGCCTGAGCGGGTTAGGACTGGGCGCGGTCAGTCTTGGGTAAGCGCTCGATCGTGGCTTGAGCCTTTTGGGAACGTCACAATCGATGCGATGGCAGCGAGCAGGTAGCAACCTGCAGACCACCACCATGCCCAGCGAAACCCCTGAATGTCGCCGTCGGCGCCTCGGGCAACCAGAGCGATCACCACGGCGACGCCGAGACCGTACGACGCTTGCCGCACTGTGTTGAATGTGGCCGAAGCAACGCCGAAGTTGGCTTGGGGCACATCAGACAGACCGGCGCTTGACCAGGTGGCGACCGTGAGTCCGATACCGACGCCAATGATCAGGCCTAGTGGTACGAAGTGGTCAAAGACGTGTGGCTCGTTGCCGAGTAGCAAGGCGTAGAGCGCGTAGCCAAGTGAGCAGAGCAGGCAACCAGCCGCGAGTAGCCAACGGTGTCCGTAACGGTCTGCCGAACGTCCGGTCATGACAGACACGAAACCAGCGAGCGCTGGGGGCGCGATAAGCGCCAGCCCCACGGTTCGAATCGGTTGGTCCCAGACGTCTTGCAACATGAGCGAGTTCGACAAGAACCCCGCCGTGAAGGCGAGCCCGTAGAGCGCGCTTCCGATGCCGGCTGAACGGAACGACCGGAACGTGAACAAATCGAGATTGATCAGAGGCTCGGCGTGGATGCGCGATCGTCGGATGAGTATCGGCATGAGCGCGATGCCGATTATGAGTAGGCCGATGGTGCGGGCATCGCCAATGCCCCATGCTTCGCTTTGAACGATCGACAACATCACAAGTGCGATCGATGCGGTACCGACGAGCACGCCGATGATGTCGATGCGTCCAGTAGCTGTTGGATCACGTGATTCAGCGAGCAGGCGTGGACCAACCGCGACCACGAACAGGCAGATCGGCACATTGATTACAAAGATGGCGCGCCACGAAAATGCGTCGATCAAGATTGAGCCGAGCGCTGGGCCTACGACGGATCCAAGCGCGCCCATCGCTCCAGCGATGCCAATTGCGGTGCTACGCCGAGACGGCGGAAACCCTGGCAACATCACCGCGAATCCCGCGGCGGATACGACAGCACCGCCAACGCCTTGCACGAGTCGCGCCGCGATGAGCCAGCCTGCAGCGGGGGCGATCGCGCACAGCAGGCTTCCGACACCGAACAGTGCAACACCCGGAAGAAAGACTTTGCGTCGACCCAGGCTGTCGGCCATGCGCCCCGATACGAGCAGCAATGCTCCGACCATGATGTTGTAGCCAGACACAATCCAGCTGAGCGCCGATTCTGACACAGCGAAGTCGTCACGTATCGAAGGGAACGCGACGTTCACGGCTGAAATGTCGATGACCACGAGGAAGGTCACGAGCGTCGAAACACCCAATGCGGTCCAAGCCGATCGCGAGACTTCGACGTCGGGACCCGATGCGGCAGGTGAAGTGGTGGCCGTCAAGATGGCTCAGGGTACGGCGGCGCGGACGCGACGTTCAGGCAGGGTTGCTGATTCGTTTCGCGGCTGGTTGTAGGTCGGCCGAACCGGCAGGCCCTAGGTAATTGTTGCCACAGCGTGGTCAACCTCATTATTCGCGCGATCGGGCGACGCGAACAGGTCCATACTTGTCCATACTTGGGAATGCCACTCGACCCGAGACGTTGAAATCGGTCGGTGACAACTACAAACACGCAACATTCAAACGAGACGATCAACGAAGAGGGAAGCGTGATGACAGATTCGATAGTCCAAGTAGAAATCGACCGGCTGCTGGCCAGCATCGACGGTCAGGTAACGAGCCACGCTCGTGTTGTCGACGCCTTGCTTGACTTACGCACGGCTGCTGACGATGACGTGCAGTTCATTGCCGTGATTGACGAGTCACTGCGCAACGTTCCCGGGCGAACAACGGTTTCCACCGATTGGTGGAAAACACAGCTGAAGAGCTTCCGACTCATTCTCGATCATGAGGCGCCTGAGTCACAGAACTGACTGCTACAACCTGGGTGTGAACACCCGGTTCTTGTCTCTGTTCGTTACGTTGCTCGGTGTCGCTTTTGCGGCGGCGATTGTCGGGGCTGCTCCAGCGACCGCCCAACAACAGCGAGCCTCAGGCCAGCTCATCATCTCAATAGACGAACAGCTCGCGATCGACGACCCGAAATCGGGCGGAGTGGTCGCGTCAATTCTGTCCGACAACGGCGATCTCACCACCGTTCCACCGCCCTTGGTGATGAGCGCGGGGGCACGCTCGGGAGACCGAGTCACGCTGGCAGGAACTGAATCTGAATTCGCACGCGGGGGCGGAGATTTGATCGTGGCGCAGCGGGCCCCGACAAGCCGTGCCATCGATGCAGAACATGATCTGGCGGTGATTCTCGTTGATCTCACCGACAACCCCGAAGATCGTCCGTTTGATCGTGCCGAGGTCGCCGATCGGGTGTTCAGCAATACCGGTGGCATCAATGGCGTGTTGCTTCAGTCCTCAGGCGGCGCCGTGAGGTTCGACGGTGACATCAATGACGTGTACGGCTGGTACACGACCCTTAAACCGCCTCTCACGGGTCAGTGCAACGCTCAGATCGAGAACAGTTTTGTGCGCAATTTCCTCGTCGCCGAGGCCATACCCGTCGAGCAATATGAGCACCTGTTCTTCGTGCTTGTTTGTGACAACAAATCGGTCGGCTTGTCAACACTCGGATCCGTTGAGATAGCGGTCGGCGACCAGACCTGCTCATGTTCCTCGGCGTTTCTGGGATATGACGCGTACAAGTGGGAGTACGAATTTTGGCCGAACCAGCACGGGGCGATCCGACCGACAGGTGCCAACGTTTTGCCATGGCTCGAGGCGGTCGGCGGTCATGAACTCGGCCACGGGTTCGGAGCCTGGCACGACTCGTACTTTGAATGTGGTGAGTCTTCGTGGGGGACCGCCGATGACTGCGTTTCGGGCAACTACGGAAATCATTTCAGCGTGATGGGGCGGGGCCGAGGCATTGCCTGGACCTATTCAGCCGCGGCTCGCGACCGCGTTGGGTTCTTCGCCGATGGCGATCTGATCGACGTCAGCAGCGATGGATCAGTCGTGATCGGGCCACTGAATGGCGACTCCTCTGGCCGGCCACTCGCTGCTGCAGTGATTGACCCGTCGACCGGTGAACGTCGCCACTACATCGAGTTACGAACACCTTCGGGATTCGACGCTGACTTGGCGCTTGGGCCGCCTGGCAACGAAGTCATGGTGACCACCGCCGTGGCACCGGTGAACGGCACCTCGCTCGTCGTTGACGGACAGCCAAACGGACCCTCCGCGCCCTGGAACGATCGTGACCAGGTTGGCTTCCTGGAAGGAACGGGGTTCACCGATGATTTGGGAATTACTGTCACCGTCGAGTCGATTGCTGCCGATCATGCAGTTCTCTCGTTCGACTTCCCAGAGGTGCCAGTTTCTGACTCCATCGCCGATGTTGACTGCGATGGAGTGACAACCGTGACCGATGCGGCGTTCGCTTTGCAGATGGCGGTGGGTTTGCGTTCGGATTCGGGCGGGTGCCCGCTCGGTGACCCGCTCTCTGAGGCCAATGCAGTTGCGGCTGACGCCAATAATGACGACAACGTGACAGTCGTCGACGCCAGCTTGATCCTGCAGTGCGCGGTCGGAATCGCCAACGCGGTGTGTTCGCCGTGATTGAGGTGCGCTGGTCAGCGACGATTCGTTGGGTTCGTGCTCTTGCCGCCACGGCTGTTGCAGCGGCATTGTTTTTTGCCCTCTTTGATATCGGGCAGGTCGGAGCGCAATCGTCGGTTGAAGGCCAACTCGTTGTGTCGATCGACGAACAGCTGGCGTCGACAGATCCGCGCTCCGGGGGTCGGATCGCTGCGGTCCTGACTGACGACGGGGACGTCGTACCGGTCGCCGCCTCAGTAGCCGATCAGGTGGGGGCAACCACGGGTGATCGCGTGCGTCTCAGCGGTACGAGCGAGGAGTTGGCACGCGGCACAGCGAGTATTGCGGAGGTGACGAAGCGAGCCCCGGTACAACGAGCTGCTGACAACGAACATGACCTCGCCGTCATACTCGTCGACATGACCGACCGGCCTGATGAGCGCCCGTTCGACCGGGCTGAGGTTGCTGATCGGATCTTCAGCGACACGGGCGGCGTAAACGGGGTCATCCTTGAGTCGTCATACGGAGATGTTCGATTCGACGGCGATATCGACGACGTCTACGGCTGGTATACAACGCTTGAACCGCCCGATCCGAATGAGTGTTACGCCCAAATCGAACACGCATTTGTCCGTGACTTTTTGGCGCTTGAAGGCGTGCCGATCGCGGAGTATGAGCACTTGCTGCTGCTGCTTGTGTGCGACCAAACGGCCGGTGCTGTTTCGACGCTCGGCTCTCTCGAGGTTGTCGTTGGGGACCAAAGCTGCCAATGTTCGTCGGCGTACCTTGCCTATGACGCCTTTCTCTACGAGACCGACGTGTGGCCGCTCATTCACCCGACAATTCAGCAACAGGGCGTCAATCTGTTGCCCAGGCTCGAGGCAGTCGTGGTCCATGAGCTTGGGCACGGGTTAGGTGCTGCTCACGACTCACACATGGATTGCGGAAGCGCATCGTGGGGTACCGAAGCTGAATGCAGCTGGTTTAACTATGGAAACCATCTGAGCGCGATGGGTCGTGGCCGCGGCATTGCATGGACTTTCTCGGCTGCGGCGCGAGACGACATCGGTTTCTTTCGTCCTGGTGGTCTCGCAGAGATTTCCGTCGACGGGCTCGTTGAAATCGGTGCGTTGAATGACAGCGCCGCTGGTCGACCGAACGCCGTCGCTGTGGTCGACCCTGTGTCGTTCGAAGTCCGACACTTTGTTGAACTCAGAACCCCGGGTGGCTTCGATGCTGGCCTTGAGTTCGGGCCGCCGGGCAATGAAGTCATCGTCACGACTCAGGTGCCGCCGGTGCGAGGATCGGCGCTGGTGCTCGATGGGCAACCAGGCCAGCCGCTGTCGCCATGGATCGACCACGACCAGGTCGGCTTTCTGGTCGGAACAGGATTCACCGATGATCTGGGCATCTCAATGACGGTCGTGTCGATTGCCGACGACCATGCAGTGCTCTCATTCGACTTCCCAACACCAATAGGCACCGCCACGCCGACGGCGACAGTTGTGGCCTCCCCAACGGCGACCCCATGGGGACCGCTGGTCATGCCGACGCCAACGGCTGTGCCCACTGCGAGCGCTACAGCGACTCCGACTCCGACTCCGACGCTTTCGCCGGGTACCGCTGGCATAGGAGACGTTGACTGCGACGCCATGGTTACCGTCGCCGACGCTAGTTACGCGTTGCAGCTCGCAGTTGGATCGCGATCCGATTCGGGTGGTTGCCCACTGGGTGACCCGCTCTCTGAGGCCAATGCAGTTGCGGCTGACGCCAACAACGACAACGCGATCACTGTTGTTGACGCCAACTTGATCTTGCAGTGTGCGGTCGGTATCGGCGAAGCGTGCTAGCGCAGCTTGCTTGCTGGCACTATTGATCGGTGCAGGAACTCGAAACACTCGAAGCGTTTGATGATCACCTCGACGTGGTGAAGTCGTTGGTTGGTGTTGCGTGTCAAGGTCTGGATCTTCGCCAGCGATCTTGGCGGTTATTCGAAGCCGACGTGCGAGGAGCGTTCTTTCTTGGCTGTCAGCTCGAGGCGTCCGCGCTCGAGTATCTCAATACCAAAGGGGCCTGCGTTTTTCCGGCGTTTGCCGACCTTTCGTTTAGCCCATTTCGAGCAACGCTGTACACCGCCGACGAGCTTTACTCGGGCTACGTCCCCGGTAACCATTCGAGTTATGACACAACACCAGATGCGCGTGCATATCGGTCACATGTCGCTACCGCCGAGGGTCTCGGTGTGGTCGACACGTTGGCCGAACGCATACATGACCATGCCATCGACGATGCGTTGCGTCAGCTGCTCAGTGCCGTCGATACCCATCGGATCGTGGCAATCATGGGCGGCCACAGTCTTATTCGTACCGACGCGACATACCGCACGGTGGCGGAGCTGAGTCGACAATTGACTCGTGAAGGCTTCTACATAGCGACCGGTGGTGGCCCCGGCGCAATGGAGGCTGCGAATCTCGGCGGTTGGCTCGCACGCCATAACGACGATGCGCTAGATGCGGCGCTCGGCATGCTGGCGACGGCTGCAGCGTTTGAACCGGTGGGCGAGTGGCTCGATTCTGGCTTCGCGGTTCGCGAGCGGTGGCCAGCGCTTGACGATTCGCCGACGAGTCTCGGTATTCCAACCTGGCACTACGGGCACGAGCCACCAAATGTGTTCGCCGGTGAGATCGCCAAGTATTTCGCCAACAGTATTCGTGAAGAAGGCCTGCTCGCCTTGGCGTTGGCAGGTGTGGTCTTTGCTCCTGGTAGTGCTGGCACCATTCAAGAGATCTTTCAAGACGCGGCGCAGAACCACTACAAGTCCTTTGGCATCGCCAGCCCGATGGTGTTTCTCGATAGTGAATACTGGACCACAACAAAGCCGGTCTACCCGTTGGTACAGCAGCTGGCGATAGGCCACGACTACGCGGACGCTCTCGCAATCTTTGACACGGTCGATGAGATCGTCGGCTTCCTCAAAACGAAACGAGACGGAGTCAGCTAAGGGAAGCGCACCTCGACCAGTGCACCACCTTCGACCGAGTCGCTGATGGTGATGATCGCGTCGTGGTCGTGGCAGATCTGTTGCACGATCGACAGACCTAACCCTGAGCCGCCATCGTCGCGCGCTCGTGCGGCGTCGAGTCGGGTGAATCGTTCGAATACCCGATGACGGTCTTGGACGGGAATGCCGGGACCATCATCGGCGATGATGACGGCAACCCCGTGCTGACTCTTGTTGGTCGCCAAGGTCACACGACTTGCGGCGTGCCGGGCAGCATTGTCAATGAGGTTGCGCAACATGCGGGCCAGGTCTGACGGGTTGCCTTGTATGACGACCGGTTCGACGCCCGCGAGGTCGACGCTCACTCGACCGGTCGCGGCGAGTAGTTCGGCTTCGTCGAACAGCAGGTCATCGAGGCTCACCGAAATTTGGGCGCCGGGCTGGCGACCGTCTTGATGGGTGGCCAGATAGAGCAGGTTCTCGACAAGGTCGCGCAGTCGTTGGGTTTCACCACTTATCTGCGATTTGAGTTCAGGCCACGCCGCGTCACTGATGATCGTTGTGTCTACAAGTGCCTGCAGGTTGGCGACGGGACTTTTGAGCTCGTGTGAAGCGTCGGCGCTGAACTGACGCAGCGCATCGTCGTGCGACTGGAGCCGTTCGAGCATCGAGTTCAAGGTGACGCCGAGCGATTGAATCTCGTCATTGGTGTCGGGCACCGGCACGCGAGCACCGAGATCGGCACCGCTGATCTCCGATGCCCTCGCGCGCATCGCTTCGACTGGTCGCAGGAGTCGGCCGCCGACGGCCCACGTGACGCCGCCGACGAGTGTGGCGAGCAGTGGCAGGGCAGCGACGAACAGGGTGGCAAGCTGGCGCGTCTGTTTGCCAATGTCCTCGGTCTCGCCGCCGGCCACAACGACGAGGCGACCATCGGCGGTGGCGGCCGACGCGACACGAAGTTGCACGGTTTCGCGCTCGGTCTCGTCGGAACTGAGTTCTTCGACGAGTAGTTCGATAGTTGTCGCAGTGCCGACGGTCGCGGGTACGGGGTTGTCGATAGGCACGATGGACCCGCCGTTTGATACAGCTGTTCCAGTTGGGCTTCCGATCCAGACAAATGCTTCGTCGCTGCGGGTTGTGGTGAGGGAGGCAGGACTACTTCCGGCATCGAGTAACTGTGCACGGTCTGTGACTTGCTGTTGGAGTGTCTGGTCTTGGTTGTTGTGCAGTTGACTGCGATACACCAACAGCACGAGCGCTAGCGCAATAGCGAGTCCTATGGTGACGATTGCCATGGCGAGCAGAGTTGAACGCCCTCGGACGGTGCGGGTACTAGCTCGCAGGTGGTCAGCCACCTGCTTCGTCCAGCCGATAGCCCGCGCCGCGAACAGTCACAATTGCTTGGCGGCCGAACGGCTCGTCAATCTTCTTGCGTAACGACCGCACGTACACCTCAACGATATTTGGGCCTCCGTCGAAGTCGAAATCCCACACGTGTTCGATGATGTCTTGTTTGGATACGGCCTGACCTTTGCGTACGAGCAGCGTTTCGAGCACTGAGAATTCACGTGACGTGAGCTCGATGCTGACCTCGCCCCGGTGTACCTCATGGGTGGCAGCGTCGAGCCTCAGGTCCCCGGCGCTGAGCTCGACCGGACGGGTGTTTGACCGTCGCCGTAGCAGTGCTCGCAACCGGGCGAGTAACACGGTGAATGAGAAAGGTTTGGTCAGATAGTCGTCGGCGCCGCTGTCGAGACCCTCGGCTTCGTCGAGGTGCCCATCTTTGGCGGTGAGCATGAGGATCGGGGTCCAATCGTCGCGTTCGCGCAACGTTGTGCACACGGTGAAACCACTCACCTTGGGCAACATCAGGTCCAACACGATCGCGTCATAGTCAACCTCGTCGGCATACCAGAGGCCTTCTTCGCCATCACCGGCGACGTCGACCGCGAACCCTTCGGATTCGAGACCGGCGCGCAGCGACTGGGCCATGGATGGCTCGTCTTCAACCACGAGAATCCGCATCACATCACGCTAGGGCGGAGTCGTGCGTTCGTGCTGGTTCTGGGCTCGGCACTGGCGTGCTGGTGCTCGCTCGCCTGCGACGCTTTGAAATGAGGGTGCGTGAGACGGTGAGCCACACGACGAGCAGCGTCATTGCCCCAGTTACGGCTACGTACAGGGGGTTCGTCGCGTCGGTGCCGGCAGTGATGCCGTGCACGATGCCGGTCCAAAAGAGTGCCCAACTCGACATGTGAATGGCTTTCCACCAACGGCGCGGAATACGTCGCATCAGCATCGACGATGCTTGAACGGCGATGAGTAGGTAGGTCGTGACTATGCCCCATGCAACCGGGCCGGGCTTCCACTCGCTCGCGTACGGAATGACAATGTCAGCGAGCCCGAACTGCACGTAGCTGTCGAGCGCGAGGGCGCCGATATGGATCCCGGTAAACGTCACCGAAAGAGCGCCAAGCCACTTGTGGAGCGACAGTAGCCACTTGGGCGACGGGGTGCCGTTCATGACTTTGGTTGAGAGAGCCAAACCCCAGATCACCGACATGCCAGTGAGGATCAGGGCGACGATGCCACCCGATCGGGCGACATACCACCAGAGTTCTGTTTGGTTGTTCATGATTCGTACCTTTCGAAGTCATGGGTTCGGGTCGTGGTTCCGTCGGCGTGAACCTGCAGCGCTACGACCTCGTCAATTGCTTGTTCCGGAGCGATTGTCAGGGCGGTTGCGGCGACCTCAGCCCACCAGGCCTCACCTGCAATCACGGTTGTCAATGTGGGCGAACCTGTTGATGGAAGCGAGGTTCGCGGATCAATCAGGTGATGGCGCATGCCGTTGGCGGACCGCCAGCGACGGCGTGCGACTGTGCTCGTTGCGATGCCACCTTCGGTGAGGTGCACGGTGGTGATGTGCGGCTGGCCAATTGCTGATTCGCCAACGTTGATTACCCAAGTGAGCCCGGTCGGGGGCATGCCACGCACCCGCAGGTCGCCACCAAGATTGACCATGGTCCCCCAAGCGCCCGCGGCCATCAGCTCTTGGCTGACAAGGTCGGCGGCGAAGCCCTTGGCGATACCACCGACATCGATTGCGCACCCAGCTGGAAGCGTCACGCTGTTGGCTTGCGCGTCGATGCAGATTTGGCTGCCATGACAGAAATCAGTTGCTTGTGGCTCGGCTGAGGCCTCGGGCAGACCGGTCTGGAACGGGCGGTCATAGCCGAGCTCGTTTATGCGCCGACCCATCAACGGGTTCCATATGCCGCTCGTCGCGTTGCTGGCGATGGCCGCCCGTTCGATGAGCCCACAGGTTTCAGTACTAACGCTCGTGGTGTCTCCGGTGTTGAGTTGGTTGATCTCGCTACCGGCCACGAAGCGGCTCCAACGTCGTTCGAGCTGATCGATACGTTCGCTGGCGTACCGGTTCAGCTCGGCTCCCGTTGGCCCAGTAATCAGCACATGGCACCTGGTGCCCATCGCCCGAAAGTGAATTTCGGAGGTCTCCGCTTCTGCGGCGATGGACCGGGTTGTGGTATCAGCTTCCACTGCTCTCGCTCACCGCTTCAACGGCCGGTGCCTGTTCCGAAGATGGCGCAGCTGGCTTAGGTCTGGTCGGGATCGCAATTGTGGTCGCTGGTGCAGTTACGGCTTCGGGCAACATCACGATGAACTGGGCCGGGGCGGTCGCAGCCTCGGTCATGATCACCCGTTGCACGGTCAGTGCTGCCGGTTGCGCAGCGTCTTGCGATGCTTGGGCGGCGGCGGTCATCGCTCCGACCAAGCCAAAGCTCAGGCCGAGGGCGCCACCCGCCAGTGCCAGCCGGCTGGCACTGGCGGCAGGTTTGCGCCGAGCCCTATGCCGAACCGCGGCCGGCGACGTTGTCTGCGGTTCGTTGGTGGCTGCTGGCTCAGTCATCGTCCTGGCCCTCGTCTTCATGGCCCTCGTCTTCGTGGTCGTCATATTCGTTTTCGTCGTAGTCCTCGTGTTCGTCCTCGTGATACTCGTCCTCCTCATATTCGTTTTCCTCGTAGTCCTCGTCTTCGTGTTCGTCATACTCGTCGTGGTCATGGCCGTAGCCGTCTGGCTCGCTGCCTTGGTTCGACGGCGCAGAGTCTCCCGGTTCAGGTGTGGTGGAGATGATCTCGACGACAGTGCCATCGGGGTTCAGGAGCACAATTTCGGGTGCTGCGGCCACCGTCGGATCAGCGATTTGATTGCCGTACTCGTCCACGTATTCGACGATGGTGGCTCCACCAACCTGCGTGGCGTCGGCAGGATTGTTGATTGTTAAGAACAGGGCAGATACGCCGCCGACGATGGCCAGAGTGACTCCGGCTGCTGCTCCGAGTGCGGTAGTGCGGTCCATGAGTGGGTCCTTTCGGTGTTCACCCCGGCTGTCGAGGTGTTGAGGGCCACAATGACGATCGCTTGCTGAACGTTCGCTGAAGACCCCCGTTGGAGGTTTCAGCGTTTCTTCAGGTCCGCCACTCAGGTTTGTTCTTGGTTCGGCCCTATGTTCGCTAGCGTTGGCGACATGAGTGATGCGAATTCCCCAGCGGCTGCCGGTGACCCTGCGGCCGCGGCCGTTGTTGCTGCTGCCCGTCAGCCTGAACCCGATGTCACAGATCCGGCCAAGCTGATTCGACTCGGCACGATGTTGCAGGCCGTGCTCACGGAGCTGCATGAGCAAGAGACCGATCAGGCAGGTCTTGTGCGGCTTGCACAAATTCACACGGAAACGGTCGAAGAACTGCAGACGATCCTGAGCGAGGATCTTCGCGACGAGCTCATGGAGTTCAACGATTGTTGCGGCTCAGAGACGCCTAGCGAGAGCGAGTTGCGGGTTGCTCACGCGCAGCTCGTTGGTTGGATCCAGGGGCTGTTGCGTGGCATGCAGGCGACGGCCACGGCGCAGGCGCAGATGATGCAGCAGCAGATGATGTTGATGCAAGCCCAAGCTCAGCAGCGAGCACTGGGCCAAGGTGGCGCCCCCGCTCCGGGTGCTCCGCCAGCGGTCAAGGCTCCGAGCACTCCTGACTCTGGCTACCTCTAGACCGTGTTCATCGTGCTGGTGACCTTGGGCGTCTTGCTAGCGGTTGCCTTCGGCGCTGCTGGTCTTGGCAAGATCGCAGGTGTGAGCCAGCTGGCCGAGGCGGGCGTGCACCTTGGCTTCCCATCGCCCATATGGAAGCTCATTGGTGCCCTCGAAGTCGCAGGCGCAATCGGGGTAGTGATCGGCCTCGCTCGCAAGTTGGCAACGATCGGCATGCTCTCGACGGTCGGCTTGGTCGGCATGACCATTGGGGCCGGTTATTACCACCAGCGAGCGGGAGATGGGTTTAAAGAGTGGCTTCCGGCCGTGGTGGTTGGGTCGCTTGCGATCTTCTACGGAATCTTGCGCATCGCCACGCTGTAAAGGCCTACTTGCTGACCAGAGTCGGCTTCGCCGGTTTCTTGGCGGCTTGGCGTTTGGCGGTTGCAACCAGGATCCGTTGGTAGACAGCAGCTGGCAAACGCGACAGGCCGTCAAAGACGAGTGCATCGGGGCCGATGAGTGCTCGGCGTCGATTTCGAGCAACAGCGGCGAGGATTTGGTCGGCTGCCTTGTCGGGCGTGGTCCGAGCGAGGCGTTCGAATTCGGCAGCAGCTTCGTCGATCGTGCTGGGGCCGCTGAGCCGAGAGTTGCGCACAATGTTGGTCTTGATGCCACCGGGGTGGATCGTGGTTGCGGAGACGCAGCTATTGGCGATCTCGAGTTCCATACGTAGCGAATCGGTGAATCCGCGCACGCCGAACTTGGCGGCGTTGTAGGCCGATTGGCTCGGAATCGCCATGAGCCCGAACACGCTTGAGATGTTGACGATGTGTCCTTCGCCTGACGCCTCGAGGTGGGGAAGGAAGGCCTTGGTGCCGTGCACCACACCCCAGAAGTTGATGTTCATCAACCAGTCGAAGTCGTCATAGGTCAGCTCCTCGACAGTCGCTGACACCGACACGCCGGCATTGTTGAAGATGGCATTGACCTTGGCGTGGTCGGCAACGACCTCGTCGGCCCAGGCGTGCACGGCAGACCGGTCGGCGACATCGAGGTGTCGGGTTGTGACACGGATGCCAGATGCTTCGCATCGCTCGGCGGTGGCAGCCATTCCGACTTCGTCGATATCGCTTAGCGCCAGATGAGCGCCCTGGGCGGCGAGGCGGTGGGCGAGCGCTTGTCCGATTCCTGAACCTGCTCCGGTGATGGCGGCGACGCGGTCGCTGAACTGCTTCATGTGTTCATTGTGGCGTGGACCGGGTGTTCATGTGTTGAATCGCCAGCGGACTGCGGTAGCGGCAAAGTCTGATTCGAGCCACGAGAAGATCTTGGTCGGAAGTACTTCATGGGTCATGAACGCCGCGGCGGTCGGGTCGGGAGCGTGGTCGTATTTGGCGTTGTACACCTCGACGAATCCCACGGGAAGTTCACTCGCTTCGACCACCCGTGTGGCGGCCTCGACAATAGTGACGTCGTCGCCGCTTTCGAGGTGCACCACGACCTTCGGGTTGGCTCGCAGGTGCGCTGACTTGCGCGACTTCGCATCGGAGCAAAAGAGCATGTGATCGTCTACGACCACCCCCCACACGGGAACGGCGTGGGGGCTTCCGTTCGGGCGGGTGGTGGCTACCCACCAGGTGCGAGCCGTAGCAATCTCACCGAATACGTCAGTCAGCGAGCGGTGGTTCTCGCCCAGTTCGTTGAGCCCATAGTCGTCAGCAACGTCAAGTGCTTCGGGCAGAACATCGTGTTGCAACATGCTGGATCCTTTGTTCGGCCTTGGCGTGTGGGGGTGCCGTAATGCCCCGGCTATCGAACGGTGGCGTGTGCGACGTTGCCGGAACGTTGCCGTGACGGTAGCTTCGCGGTGCGGGGTGGAGCAGCAAGGTAGCTCGTCGGGCTCATAACCCGAAGGTCGCTGGTTCAAATCCAGCCCCCGCCACCAAGTAACAAGCCGGTCCCGAGGGGCCGGCTTTGTTCGTTTTTGACTGTTGGTCGTGTGCCTGGAACGTTGAGGTCGCGGAGCTTGATTCCAATTTGTTGAAGTCGTATCGCCTCGTGATCAGCGCAGCGCTATGAGCAGCTCTCGGGTAGCGGCTTGCTCGTTCGGGGTGCCGATTTCGTTGGCCATGAATCGGGTTGTTCCGCCATCGGCAAACTGGCTAAGCCGTTCGGCGACCTCGTCAGCCGAACCTATGACGGCGACATCTTCGGGTCCGCGCACGCCTTCTCGGTCGAGCATCGCCCGGTATGCGGGCAACTGCCCGTAGATCGTGAACTCCTGCGCAGCGCGAGCCATGGCATCGCCTCGATCAGCCGTCACACAAACGGGCAACGACACGATTACGTGTGGACTCGGGCGCCCAGCGTCGTTTGCCGACTCGTTGATCGTTGGCACGATGTGATTAGCAAGCGTCTTGGGGCCGACCATCCAGGTTGTCGTGCCGTCTGCTCGACGGCCCGCAAGGTCGAGCATTTTCGGGCCGAGTGCCGCCAGCACAACAACGGGGCGAGGTGCGTCGATTTCGAGCGCTCCGCGGGCGACGATCGTTTCACCTTCAGCAGCAGCCGGCTGTCCCTCAAGCAGCGGCATTGCTGCATCGATGAACTCGCGCATATGCCGGAGCGGTCGCTCATAGGACAAGCCCCAAAGCCCTTCGACCACGATCTGGTGAGATACGCCGATGCCGAGTGTGAGCCGGCCCGCTGCTACCTGGTTCACGGTCAGGGCCTGTTGAGCCAACATCATGGGATGTTGCCGGTATGTCGGCACGATCCCGACGCCAACATCTATATCGGGCACGTGACTCGCGACCACCGCAAGCGCAGTGAGAGCGTCGTAGCCGAACAGCTGCGGAATCATGACGTGACCGAAACCATCTGAGTGGGCCTTTATGACTCGATCAACCAGGCCCTTCACCGTGGGATCGGGGCAGAAGATGCCGATCTCCATTTTGGTGTCGGCATCGCCGTTCCCTGAATTTTGTAATGACACCGTGACTCCTCCAGCGTGTCGGCGAACCAGCATGTCTGTCGCCGTTGTGTCTATGACGGAGTTCATGACCGCTTTCGACACGACGAATGCACGACGTTCCATCATGCAGGCAGTGGTTGCGGGGCGCGACTGTATCCCACATAGGGGATCTGGGGGAGATGTTGTCGAGTTCTATATGTTTTGTCGACGACAAAGCATAGATTCCATTATCGTCCATTAGAGCACACTCTATCTGCTTCTGAATCGTCGGTCAGCCGACACGGGCCCTAAAGAGAGCACACATGTTTCGACTTCGTAATCTTCTCGCCGCGCTTGGGTCGGTCCTGTTGGGACCAAAATCGCTATCCACTATGGCGGCGCGCCACGGTCAAGGCTTGGAGTCGCAGGCACCTCGCAGTATTCGAAAGATGACCGCCTCTGGTTCGGTTGTCCGCTTCGCTGTACTCGCCGGTCTTTTGATGTCAGCGACGGTAATTGGGCCACGGGACACGCTCCTTGGGCCGACTGGAGCCTCCGCCCAGCCGGCGGTTGGCGGTTGCGAGTGGGAAGAAGCAGCGGACATGGATCCGAGCGGGTGGGTGCTAATTACCGGCGCTGGATTTTCGCAGCTGCAAACTGGCGATCAACGACCCGATCTCGCCGGCGTCCCGGGAGGACCCGTGGTTGTCTCGAACAGCTCCGCTTTTGACGACCCAGAATGGGACGCCATTTTTGTCCCGCCGGAAGCTCGCGTAGCGTCGTGCATCCTGGGCGGAGCAGGCGAAGAGTACTACGAAACAATCGTGTGGTGGCCGGGTTCAGATGCCGTCGAAGTATGGACCCTAGACCTCGAAGGTTCGTTCCAATTTGACTATGCGCCAGGTTTCGTCGAATGGACCCTGGCCGACTCGTATTGCCTTTGCGACGAGTCACCGGGAGACAATCAAGAGCTAGCGGAATCCAAACAGCAGGGCGTACCCGCGGACTGCGAATGGCACGACTCAGGTGCCGGCACGGCTGCTGGCAGCGCAAAACACTGGTGGGGCACCGGGTTCGATCCGGATCCCGAGCGCGAAAACTCTGCTCGACAGATTGATATTGCCACGGCGTCGGTCGATTTGTCTGCCGACCCGTATGGCCTGATTCTCGATGGAACTGGCCCGACCTACGGATTTGCGGGTGTCACATCGGCCGCCGACCGCGACTATCTGCGAGTGGGGCCCTCGACGTCGTACGCCCTGTGCGACAACTGGGGCTATTGGACCTATCAATGCGGTCTGTTCGGTCTGTTCAATTGCACCAATTGGGACCTAACTGCACTGCTAGTGCACGAACCCAACAACGTGTACCAGCAAGGCGGAATCACGTTCTACAAGACCCATCAGTATCTGATGTGGGACGAAAATTGGGAGTACATTGGTTGGGTTCATTCGCCCTTGACGTCTTCGTTCCAAGGAAGCGCTTGGAATACGTGCACGTACACTCGCTACAGCGGATACACCGACACCGGTAGCCCAATTGTCTGCAATGACAGCGATACACCTACCGGTGGAACCACCACCGGCACGAACGGAAGTACCACCGGTACGAACGGAACGACCGCTGGCACAACGACCGGGCCGGGTGGACAGACCACACCTCCAGACCCTCCTATGGATCCAGACGAGCTGTTCGGCGAACACACTCGCCTCAGCGACATCTCTCTGTGCATTGGCACAACAGCACATCTCGAACCATATGCATTGGCCTATGAAGTCCACTGGGACACTGAGAACGGGCAGGCGGTAGCCGAATCTCTAAGAGACGCCATCTTGTGGGTACTTGACAGCTACGACCTTGACGGCGACATCTCCCAAACCGAGATCGACGAGTACACGCAAACCTATTTCGACTACGCGCTACATATCGGCAACGAACTCGAATACACCACCACAGACGGTTATGGGACATACACGCTGAACCCGCTGGAACTTGCCGGGTCCTTCTCGACTATTTCTGCGCCGATGGGCGACTACATCGAGGTCCCGTACAACGAACTTTCGCTGCCAGACCTCGTTGCTCTTATCAAAAGTCACTGCGACAACAACCGTCACCAACTGCTCGGACCGCTGTTCCAAGACGCGCTCGACGTCGCGATGGCCAACGCACCGTCGTTTGACGAAATCGCCCTCGAACGCGATGAACTGTTCCGCTGCAGCGAACGCAACGAAACCGCTCTCTTGATGTCCGACGTAGTCCACGCAGCACAAATCAAAGGCTTGTTCGGCGACAACACGACCTACCTCGACCCCGACGAATTCAACCTCAACCGCAACACCAATCCTGATAGCGACCCCGACACTGCACCACCCCCAACCGTCTCTCCCAATGGCGACAGGGTTGACCCAGACCTAACGAGCCGCCGCGGCCCTGCCAGCAAACGCACTACGCCCGCAGCGGACAGCAACCTGCAACGCCAACCAGCGGAGCAGCAGGTCTACGCAATGCAAAGCGACGTCGTATTGCAAGACACCGCCTGCCCAGACCCGGTCACCCGAGTCGACGTACTTAACAGCAACTTCGAATGGATCCAAACCTGGACGACCCGCGGCGCAGTCGACGACCCGCCGAACTACAACCTGCCTGATACGCGAGGCCAAGACACTGCGGTCATCGTCGTGCTGGACCAACCAGCCTGGGAAGCCCAGGTGAATACGTTCACCCAGATAACCAGCGCAAAGGCGATGAGCCGCTACATCAACGAAAACCTGCTCGACGGAACAGGCACACAAATGCCATGGAGCGTAGCGAACGAGTTCAATCCAAAAGGAACTGTCGGAGTGCTTATGCGAAACGGCAACTACGCCGGCACTTACTGGCATATGGCTTCTGCGATTGAGGCGATTGCAGATCGGGTAGCCACAGATATGGGGCTCTCCCAAGACTGGGGGTCGATGTACCTTTCAGTGGCGCACCTCGACTCGCCGACATTGGCCAACGTGACCGGCTTCGCATATGTGTGGGACGACGTTATTGGGTCGAGACTGTTCGAACCTCGACCTGAAAACCTGGCTGGCAGCATCATGGTTGCACCGGCAGATACGAGGGTCGAGCACACCATTCGCAATTATCGAACAGACACGTTCCACACCTATTTCGGGCTCGAAAATGTCATACGACGTGCCATGTATCACTTCGTCCAGCTCAATGAGTTGTATCGCCGAACCATCGAGGGGCCAATGTCTTTTCCTGTGCGACGCTATTCGTTAGTCGACTATGACGCCCTGCCTAGTGACGGTGACGATCCGCTCCATTTCACCCCATCAATGTTTGACGGCGATGACATTTACCTGCTCCCGGGGAATGCGCACCACCGCAACATGCTCTTCGCTGCATACCAGTACGCAGCTCATCATTCGTCTGCACAGTGGACTGGCGGCCTGTTCCATAACCGCGAGCAAGAGCCGTGCATGGATTTCTTTAACCGGCCCAACTGTGACGGTACATCACCGATTGATGGTGCGAGTTCGCTGCGGCGGGTCATCGTGCGAGAGGGTGTAATCGAGCCGTACTCCTTTGAGGAATATGCCCAAATGATCAAACCGCTCAGCTAAAACCGCGGCATTCGAGCTTCGACTAGCAGCTGACGTCGACCGTGAGTCGACGTCAGCTCGGTTGTTCGGCCTTTCCCCCTTCAAGCTGGGTCGCTCAAGGGTCAGTCGCGAGTACCGAGTTTCCCGCGTGTCAGTATGCGCCGCATCATGAATCTTCGGAGAACGGCGGAAACGCTCATCACAACCAGAACCTGACAGAGAGGACGCCGCACTGCGATACTTGGTAGTGACACGTTTTGCTTCCTCCAGTCGTGCTGGCACCGGCTCGCTGGGGCGGCCTTACTGGAAACTGTTCACGGCCAGCACCATCAGCAATCTGGGTGACGGCATCGGCGCCATTGCGTATCCGTGGCTCGCTACCGCAGTGACGAGAAATCCGTTGCTGATCTCGCTCGTTGTGGTCATGCAGCGCCTGCCATGGCTTCTGTTTTCGCTTCCAGCTGGTGTCATTACCGATCGCATCGAGCGTCGCCGGCTCATGGCTTCAGCCAACTGGCTTAGAGCGGGTTTGACACTGTGTGTTGCAATCGCCGTCGCTTCAAAACAGTCCGGATTGCCCGGTCCTGACGAAGTCGATTCCGCCGCGATCTCAACCGACACTTTTCTGTACGTGGCGATCCTGGCGGCGACCTTCCTACTGGGACTCGCCGAGGTCTTGTATGACAACGCGGCACAAACGGTGATGCCTGAGTTGGTCCAGACTGATCAGCTCGAGCGGGCGAACGGTCGGTTGTGGAGCGCTGAGCAAGTTGCGAATACTCTCGTCGGGCCGCCGCTTGGTGCGCTGCTCCTCGTGGTGGCCTTCTCGGTCCCGTTCTTCGTTGATGCCCTCACGTTCGCGCTGTCAGCGCTCATTGTGACCTGGCTTCCGAAGAGCACTACGTCACAGCGACAACCTGCCAAGTTCCGATCGGAACTCAGAGAAGGTCTGTCGTGGCTGTGGAATCACGACTTCTTACGACAGCTCGCGATCATTCTCGGTCTATTG
>CALKPY010000032.1 GCA_937991435.1 uncultured Acidimicrobiales bacterium | reverse complement strand
GCAACGAATCCGCCGATTCACGTTGCGTAGTGAACGGATTCACTGTATAAGGATATGTAGAAGACAAACGCCGCGCCGCTCGCCGGTCGGCTAAAGACCGGCTTTGCGTAGCAGCAACCCACCCTCGGGGGTCAGGGAAGCGGCGGAAACAGGCAGGACCTCGGGGTCCGTTTCGTGCACGAAGCGAGAGCACCACACCCGTTCAGGGCAGTGGTTCATCGCACACGACGGAGACCCCCCAACATGTCCGAAGAGAACATCGACCCAGCCGAGCAGGCCGAGGTCGAACTTTCCGCAGATGAGAAGATCGAAGCCCGCCTAGCGGAGATCGCCAGCGAAGTTGGCGACCTTTCCCCTGACGGACTCGACACCAAGTACGACGATGCGAAGGCCGCCTGGACCAAGGCGAAGGATGAGGCGAAGTCGCTTGCCGACTATGCCGCTGTCCGTGAGCTGAGGGCCGTTGCCCTCGCATACGGCGAGGCCCGTGCCGACATGGCCGCAGCGCTCAGCGAAGCAACCGCTGACCTCCCCGAACTCGACGTCGCAGAAGCCGTCAACACTGACACTCCCGCCGAGGACGCTCCGGTTGACGCTGCAGTCGTCGAAGGCGACGCCCCCGCTGCTGACGCCGACGCACCGATCGACACTGCCGGCGAGGTCGAGATTGTCGACCAGGCCGCAGCCGCTGAGGCTGTAGCTGCCGCAGTGAACAGCGATCTCGCTGTGGCCCCCGGCCGCGGTGTTGACGCCGCCACCCAGGTGAAGGTGAAAGAGACCGCCCCGATTGTCGCTGCGTTCGGCAACGGCGAAGAGACCAAGCTCGGCAACGAGATGTCGTGGGACCAGATCGAAGAGAAGTTCGGTGCGCTCATGACTCGCTCGGCGCACAGCCGGGACACGGTCTGCGGGATCAACCTGTGGACGCCTGAGCAGAAGAGCCGTCAGCTCGGCAACGACGAGCGTGTGAACCTCGACATCCTCTTCGAGAAGAACACCCCAGTTACCGCAGCGATCTGTGGCCCCGCCGAGTTCGAGCGGACCATCCCGGATTGCTACACGGCGGACATGCCGCTGTGGGATGCGATGAACCGTCAGCCGATCCGTTACGGGTCGCTGTCGTTCTATAAGGCTCTCGGCCTCGCCGACATTGCCGCCTCCGCGTACTGCGACGACGGCACTCGCCCGAAGCCTTGCTACGAGATCGACGATTGCATCATGCCGACTCGGGCAGTGAACGTTCAGGCGCTCATCGGCTGCATCTGCATCCCCAACGATTTCAGCATCAGCATGCCGTTCGCGGTGCAGAACATGATTCATCTCGCCGAGGTGGCCATGGCTCGCCAGGTCGAGCAGTTCATGCTGTCCGGTTTGATGGCGCAGTCAAGCATCTACGCCGCCCCCGACTGGACAGCGAACTACGGCCTCAGTGCTGCGCTCCCCGTCCACGTCATGAAGATGTTGGCGAACGTGAAGCGTGACCCTCGCCAGTCGTCCGCAGCGCTCACTCTCGTCATGTCACCGGGCCTTCGTGCAGCTCTCGCTGCGGACGAATGTCTGCGTGGCGTCGATGAAGGTTCGACTCTCGCCAAGATCGCCGGCATCCCCGGTATCTCCGGTGCGTTGGAGACCATCGACTACGACGTCTGCTGCGGCGAGCCTGTTCCTGAGAAGGTCGAAGAGTGCGCGATGTACTGCGACCCGCAGGACACTGCACCCCCGGCCTGCCCCGCCCCTGTGGCGATGGAAGGCTTCTTCGAGGGCGAGTTCATCGGCTTGGTGCCGATGAGCGAGTTCGTCACCGGTGTCACCGGCGAGATCAGCTCGGGCCTCGACAACACCTCCCCTGAGCTTCACCGTGAGAACAAGCGGCAGTGGTTCACCGAGGGTTACTACCTTCCCCCGGTTCACTTCGGTTGCACCAAGTCCCAGTTCCTCAAGCTCGGCGACATCAACGGTGCGATCAACGGGAACTTCCCCGCTGGCGCCAACCTCGCTGACCCCGGCTTCCTGTGCCCTGCTGGGCCTGCCGCGGCGATCAGCGCCCCCAAGGTCGGCGACCCCTGCGCCTTGGGCAGGGGCTGAACCGGAACTCGGACCTTTCACACCCCGCCCCATGAAGCCGCCGTCAGATTCGACACCCTTCCCCTCACCGGGGGTGTCGGGTCTGGCGTGCGGCCTCACTGAGCAAGAAGAAAGTTTCACGTGTCGCTGATCGTCCCAGCACCTAGGCCCACACCGAGAGTCCTTGACTTTCGGACGTCGGCCCCGGAGTGCGAATTCCCAGCTGAGGCCACCCGCCTCGAAGGCGGTAAGCCCGCCTGGGTTCAGGGCGTCCAGTGGATGGACACCGTTTGCGCCGAACCGCAGCGGGACTGTACGAAACATTGCCTCGACTGTTCACCAGAAGACACGCCGCCACCGTTGGTGTGCGAGCCGTGCGACTGCCCGTGCGCAGTGTTCACACCGGCATTCAAGATTCAGATGCGTCTCGCATGCGATGGCATCGAGAAGGCATCTGAGGCGTACCGCGACATCGTCAGCCAGCAGATGGCCGACCAGTTCGAGGCGTGCGTCGGCGATGTTCTCGCCGCACAACTCCATGACGGAGCCTGCGGCGGACCTTCGCTCGTCTCCTGTGCCACCGATGTAAGCGGTTGCGCTTGTGTCGGCCCCGCCCAGGCGTACGGCCATCTCGCCGCCACAAAGGGGACAGTGCTTCACATCCCCGCCATAGCGGTCGGTGCGTACGTGCGTGACGGGCTGTTGACGTTTGTCAACGGCCGATACCAAGGCCCAGCCGGTGAACGAGTGATCGTATCGGCTGGTTATGACAATGTCGGTCCCGGTGGCCTTGTTGCTCCGGCCGGTTGCGCCTGGGTCTACATTTCCCGCGCTGTCGACTGGTGTCTCAGTGAGATCAAGAACGTCTTCCCGACATACGAAGAGGCGCTGGACACGGCGACGAATACGTGGGAGCCGTGCTGGGAAGCGTACGGGATGGTTCGCGTCTCCTGCTGCGGCGTCTATGCCGCGCTCGTCGACGTTACCGACTGCTGCCCGTGCGACCCAAAGACGGTCACGACGTGCGCCGAATGCGAAGAACCGGTTGTTGAGCCTGTTGCTCCTGAAGGCGAGCCGGTCGTTGAAGCTGTAGGTGGCCTAATAGGACGGGGCGAACTCATCCTCGCCGGTGAGGGTGATCGCTCACTAGAGAGCCTCCCCGCCAAAGTCACCGATCAAGATGTGACGGTCACTGTCGTGGCCGTCGATGAGAGCGAAGGCGACGGCGGTCTTGTTGTCGAGGGCGATTCCGCCGTCGCTTCCGTATCCGAAGAGGGCGAGCCGTTTGTCCCGCTCGCTCCGCTCGCCGCCGAGTTCGCAGAACTCGAGCCGCTCCCGCTGAACCCTGACGACCACATCGCTGCGGCGCTGTCGGTTGTCGACCTAGAGAACGAACCTTCGACTACCTCCTCGGAACCCTCGGAGCCTGAAGCGAAACCGGCCGCCAAGAAGCCGGCGAAGCGTTCTCGCAAGGCGAAAAAGAAGACGTCGAAGAAGACTGACACCGAGGGTTCCAACTGATGGCCAATCCCAATTGCCCGCACGTTCCAGCCATCTGCAACACCGGATGCGGCGGGGCACCTGACTGCAGTTTCGAAGATCTCTCTGCGGCGATCTGTGAATGCCTCGAAAATCTGACGGTCGACATCGGCAACATCGCAATCGACGAGATCGACGTCACAGCGTCGGGCCTCACGTCGGTGACTCGGTGCACGGTCGACTGCGAACCGATCGACATTCTGTTCTGCAAAGACGAGAACCATGCGGGCGGCCAAGGCGTCGACACCGACGACGGTGTGTTCGCTCTTGAGGTGCTCGGCTGGGTTGACTCTGCCGGGGTGTTCACTCCAGGCGCCCCGACAGTTCCGCTCCAGTCGTGCACGAACTGCGCCGCTGCCACCGTGGACACCGTCTGCATGCTGGCACCGGCCGCACCGTTCGAAATCGACAATGGCGTTTCCGCTGACTGCGACATCAACTCCGGTGACCATGTTGCCGGCGACCCGTGGACGTTCATCTGGACGCCGTCCGCTACGGTCGACGGCGAATTCTGTTTCGCACCGGCCACTGCCGACGCTTCCGGTGTATTCACGATCACTGGTGTGCTGGTTGCCGATCCTGGCGGGTCTGGCGATTTGGTCGTTGATTGGGGCGCTGCTGGCGTTTCCGGTGTAGACGGCCTTCTCAACCTCCCCGGCCATTTCATTGTCGACGGCGTCTGCTACCCGATCAACGCCGAGCTGTGTTCCGGTGGCGACGAGTCGTGGACGATCACCGGGCATATGGTGCCGACGTCGGTCGACAAGACCCACGGCCCCGGCATCGCCGCGATCTACACCGACTGTGAGACCGGCGCCCCGGTAGACACGACCGGCTGGGTCCCATGCGGCAACGGCGCTGCCGGTTCCAATGTCGACGGTCTCGACGCTTCCAACACGTGCAGCACCTGCGCCCCTGTGGCCGATGTTCACACCGACTGCGGTGACCCACAGTGTGCGAAGTGGTCTT
This sequence comes from uncultured Acidimicrobiales bacterium, assembly GCA_937991435.1. Taxonomy (GTDB): domain Bacteria; phylum Actinomycetota; class Acidimicrobiia; order Acidimicrobiales; family UBA10347; genus UBA10347. The sequence continues at coordinate 5,619 of CALKPY010000032.1, read as the reverse complement.
CGGTTGTCGTCCAGCTCGACAACACCGGGACGCTGTTCTCCGAGGCGATCGACTTCGAGATCACCAACACTGACGGCTCGGTCGACACGTTCACGGTTGGCCCTGTCGCCGGCTGGTCCGACCAGGTCACCGCCATCGCCGCGGCGATGGACGCCATCTATGCGGGCACCTACGACCCACGCTGCACCACCGGATGCGGCGGTCTGCTCCCGCCTCCGACCGACGCTCCCGCCCAGCCTGGCATCTTCGCCCGCTATATCAACGGTGTCCACTGTCCCACCGACCTGAAGATCCCGGTCAGAGCGACGGCGACCCGCGAGAGCGGCAGGGTTGTCACACTCCCGCTGTACGCGATTGCGACACCGGAGAAGCGTGGATGGCTGTGTGTCGAATGCTGCGCCGGTGAGAAGCCGACACTGCTCGACGATTGCATACTCCCGGTACCGCCTGCGGATCTTCCGGTGTGCACGTTCTCTTGTGCCGAAGCGATTCCCGAGCCGCCTGTACCGGTGTGCACGTTCGAGTTCATCGACGGCAACTGGTGCGACATCGAGTTCGCTTCGGACCCCGACGAAGACGACATCACCCACGCTTCTGGCATTCTCATCCAGGTCACCACGTGTGGCCCCGATCAGACGATCGCCTACTTCGAGATTGTCGACGGCGCTCTCGAGTCGTACGATCCGATCGGCGAGATCGTCGACTGCGACACGCTTCTCCCGCCGACGGCGGAACCACCGGCCTGCCCTGAAGGCACCGAGTTCGAATGCGTGACGCTGCCGGGGTCTAAGTACGGGATTCTCGACAACAGCAACTGGGTCGGGGCCCCCGCCGTTCACTTGCAGAACGGCAACGCCTACGAGATCACGTTCACCCATGAAGACGGCAACACTACCGTCCTCCCGGTCCTCACCGACCCGTACTACACGGGGTTCAAGGCCGCTGTCGAGGCGACGCTGCCGGGCTGCAAAGTCGTCTACGTCTGCGCCAACCACACTTCCCCGAAAGGTTGCAACGCCGGGCACGTGGCGAACCTCGCCGCCTACCCCGCATACGACCCGCCCAGCGCTCCGGGCGACATTCAGAACAACATCGCCAACCCGGACGTCTCCGAGCTGTGGGCCTCCGGTTGGCTGCTCGACTGTGCGGGGTGCGAATCCCCGATCGTCAACGCCGCCATCACCGCCTCGTCGGACCCGGCGTGGGTCGGTGCGAACAGGGACATCATCGGCTACGAGAACGAGCCGACCACCCTGTTCCGGTCGACCGGTTGCGACGTCTACTGGCGCGACTGCGACGGCAACGCCGTTGAGGCCCCTGCCGGTGCGTGCTGCGCAACACCGTGTGACCCTGCCGCCGACATCCTCGCTTCGGTCCTCACCGAATGCTGCCCTGACGGCGAGGTCGTCACCTACACGAACTCCGATAACACGACCGATCTTGACATCTCGGTCAACCCGACCACCATCAAGATCGGTGTTTCCGGCAGCGAAGACGATGCGACAGCGGTGGTCAACACCATCGAAGCTTGCCTCGCCGCAGGCGGGTCAGTCGACATCACATGGCAGGTCATCGACGGCGACGGCAACCCTGCTGGCACCGGCAGCGGTGTCATCACCGGCCAGGCCGACTCGTTCGGTTCAGGCCAGTTCTCCGGTCCCGGCACGTTCATGTGGGACGACGGCGCCCAGGTCGGCAAGCTCCATTCGCTGACAGCGCAATGCCATCAAGGCGAATGCGAGAACGCTCTCCGCACTGTCGGCTGCAACGACGACCGCCGCGACGACCTACTCGAGATCATCGCCACCAACACCGCCAGGCCAGAATCTGCGGTCGCTCTCCCCGAGGTCTGCGCACTCGTAGACGGAACCCCGGCCACAGTCGTCCCGGTCGTGTCGGTAGCTGACGGTGCTGTCACCACAACTCTGTATGTCGATGCGCTCGGCCGTCCGGTCGCCGGTGCGATCACTGACGCACCGTGCGGGGCGTGCGACGGCTTGAACGCCTGCCCGGCGTTCGACATCGGTCCCGCCGCTTTCACCACTGGCGGGGCACCTGTCACATTCCCCCACCAGGCTTGCAATCCCCCCGAAGATTTTGCGGTGCCGATCTCATTCGGAGCGGCACCCGCCGTATGTCTGACCGCAGCGGACCCGGCCACCCAGATCTTGGTCCGCTGGAACTTCACCCACCAGATCGACGCCTCGACCGGACACACCGGGTTCAACGTCGGCGGCTATACCGGCGCTGCTGCCACCGGAACCGTCGTGGCGACCTCGAACGGCCTCGGCGCTAGCGGACCTCACGTCGGACCGAACGTGACACCGCACCCCGATGTCACCGCCGACTACTGGGTAGATATCGCGATCCCACTCGGCGACATTCTCGCAGGCGTGGCGTTGCAAACGTCAGCGTTCGGGACGATCTCTGGCGAATGCGAAACGGTCATCGCTCAGTCGATCGAACTGTCCCCCGACGATGTGAACCTCGCCGACATTTGCGACTGCGGGAGCTGCTGCTAATGCCCAAAGAATACAAACACGAAGGCGTGTTGGTCGCTGCCCGCACCATCGAAGGCCTCGGCGGTGCCGAAGCCTTGGAGCTGCCCGCTGAAGAGGTCCGTGAACGGATCGCGGCGCGAGACAACGGCACGGCGCAGATGCTCGCCGGTTACCGCAAACAGCTCGGAATCATCGACGGTCCGGTGAAAGGCGAAGGCGAAGACAAAGCCGAACGGGTCGAAACCAAGACCGACAGGGAAGCGAACTGATGTCACTCACGAACAGCATTCTCTGCAAGATCCTCTCGGCACTGGAATCCCCCACCGATGCGATGCAGCCCGATGCGTGGCATTCGGTGTCGACCGAACCGTTCTGCGGTCTCGTCGGCGCCGACACGGAAGGGCAGCCAGTCACCCCGGTCTTGCACTTTCTCAACGGCACGTTCCAGTCCACTCAGTACGTAGATGAGATGGGCGCCCCGATTGTCGGTGCAGTAGTCCTCGGCGACGCTTGCCTGCACTGCCAGTGCGTTGACTGCACCCCGGTCGCTGAACGCGCCTGCTACGCATACGGCTGGTCTGTCGCCGGATACATGGGTTCGAACAGCGAAGCCGATTCGATCTCCAACTACAACGATCACAACGACACTGCACCCGGTGCAGTGGACGTCACCACTATCGCTGAGGTGGTCGTCGACTTCCGTGGGGAAGTGATCATCGACGGGACGACATACCCATGGGCGACATCGGCAGCGGCGCTCGCTGGTGGCCCGACGCCTTCGACCACTTACGAGTACGCGGTTCTCGCTGCGATGAACTCGGTGATCCCTGCCGGTTCCGGCATCCAGATCGTCCATGGTTCCTCCGGTATCAGCGGCCAAGGCAACAGCGGTCTCGGCATCGAATCACCTGCCGGTGTTGCGGTCGGTTGGTGGTCCGAGCAGGGCTATACCGACGGCGCAGGTGGAACTGTCTGGTCGACAGTCACTAACTGGATGTCGAACGAATCCGGTCTCGGTTCGGACACGTATGGCAACAGGTTTGTCGGTGTCGACCCCGGCGTGTTTACCAACGTCGGCGACGCATCGCAAGGCCCGTTCTGCGGGCAGATCGACGGGCTTTCACCTGATCCGTTGAACCCGGCGGTTCCGACACAGTGAGTTCGACTGTGCCACGCTCCGAGCGGGAACGACGAGGGACGACTACGTCGCTCGACCAGCTTCCCGCGCACGTCGCCGACTGCCTCCGTCACCTGGCCCGCCAGTTCGGCGAGGTGAGGCTGTGGGGCTCCTATGAGCGTGGCAACTGGGCCGACGATTCGGACCTCGATGTACGCATCCGTGAACCGCGGGCGTGGGCGCATCCGATCGCCACTCGCATCGGTGCACGCCATGGTCTGAAAGTCGACGTGTTCTCCTGGCATGACGATCTCGGGATGGTGGTCCGATGACTCTCGCCAGTCGACTCCGCTGCAAAGTTGAAACGCTCACGCGGGCCGTCGACGCTCTCGTCATCCCTGCAGCGCCGGTGCGTGCGGTTGCCGACGTGAACCCCGGACAGGACGCCAACGAGAACGCTGTCGCTGCGATCACCGGCACAACCACCCAGGCAGGATGGTCGGCTACAGCCAACGCCCTCCAGTTCACCGGAACGCCGACATTCGTGGATGTCACGGCCATTGTCCATCAAGCAGATCTGGCACCGACAGCGACACGTCAGCGTGCGGCCCCGGCGCTCGTTCTCGAACGGTCCAACAACAGCGGCGGCACGTGGACTCCGCTGGCGACGTCAGCGACCGGGTACATCCGTGACGCGACCAGTCACAACGAATCTTCGAACACGATTGCCTACACCGACGACACCCCCGGCACCGACCCCTGGTACCGGCTCCGGTTCCGCGAGGAATCCACTGAGGGCGACTCGACGCCTGTCCAATCCGGCCAATTCACAGCGAAGGCGGTCCAGTAAATGGCTTTCCAACTGACGCATGAGGTTGGCACCGGCCTGTCCGGTTGCCCGCCGTGCGCACCGTGCGACTGCACAGGGACGCTGACGGTCGAGATCCCTATCCCCGATTCGGGTGTGTGGTGGGATTCGACTGGCGACGGCGTTGCTGACCGGCTCATCACCGCGAACATCGCCCAGACCGTCGAATACAAATGCTGCAAAGCGGTCACCTGCGGGCTGCCGTCTGTCGGCGAACTGTTCGGGGTTGACCCTGCGGTCGGCCGCAAGGAAGATCTCCTCCCGCTTGCGCCGTGCACTCTGCAGGCGCATGTCACCTCGACGCTCTCATGCGGTGGCGCTCGGCCGGTGTGCAAGCGCTGGCAGTTCTGTATCGGCGAACTCGACCCCAACGCACCTGTCTCGACACAGCGTTGCCATTGTGGGCGTCAACACGAAGGTCTCGTAGAGATCTGCGTACCTCTCGGAATGATCGAAGTCACTGAAGATCCTGCGGCACGTGAATGGTTCTGCCTCGATAAGCCAGTCGGCAGCCGCGACCTCACCACAGGAGCGTGCAAGTAATGGGCCAGATCATCACCAACGGGTCGTGCCCTGAGCCCGACTGCTGCCCGGTGTATTCGGGCAAAGGCATCCCGGTCGCACCCCCCAAGGAAGACTCAGCAGTCTTCTACGACTTGACTGACGTGACGGCCCCGGTCGTCTACGTGTGGGACTGTCAGTCCTGTCGGTGGATTCCAGTCCGCGACGACGACACCGTCTCCGAGCTGGTCGACAACGACGACTGCACCTTCACCCACACCGCTGGCGACGACGAGGTCACTGTCGACTACGCCATCGGTGGTTTGAAAGGTGCGACGGTTCTCGTCAACGAAAATTTGACGACCACGATCGCCGACTCTTGCGGTAACGAGATTCAGCTCGCCGCTCCCGCCGAGCCTCCTTGTGCCGAGATCTGCATCAACGATGACGGTGACCTGGTGTTCGACAACGGCTGCGGGGGCGATCCGGCAGTCATCGACTTCTGTGCGTGGATGGCGGCGAACCGTGCCCCACGTGCCCGTATCACGACGGTCCCGGCGTGAACCTCACCGACCTGAATATCGGCATGACTTTCCTCGAACGTGCCGCGCAAACCACTGACGCAAACACCT
>CALKPY010000031.1 GCA_937991435.1 uncultured Acidimicrobiales bacterium | reverse complement strand
GCCGGATCGTGACGTGGCGAGCTGAGATTGGCCCGAGCGGTGGTTCCTGGCACTACGGCCTTTTCGTAGAAATTGGCAAGCGCGATTCGGCCGTTGGCAAGACGTAGCGATGAGACTAGTTCAACCAGTTTGGTCAACGGGTTGTTAATAGCGCCGGCAAAAACGTCGTCTACGACGCTGCGATTGTTTGAGACCGAGATTCGCGCAACGAGAACCCCGCGTGCGCCGGTGGTTAGTGACCCAGGTGGGTCGTGCCAACGCACAGCCGAGGTCATGATGATTGCATCGGCGCGATCGACACCGGCCGACCGCAGCATGCGAAGAGGGCTGTCGCGGGAGCCGAGGCTGATCGCGATCAGACTGGCCCGAAGATCATGGTGATTGACGGCCCGCATGAAGCCCAACGTCGCCGAAGCAAGCGATGCTGCTTTGGATCTGATGCCAGGGCCGACGAGATGTTGTTTGCGCGTAGCAGACGGCGTTCGCGGCAGCGCAGGTGCAAGCTCATCAATGGCGTGATCGCCGATGACAACAATTCGGGGCGCCGATCCGTCGCGATGGCGATGTCGCGCCACGAGCGACCGGGAGTCGGCAACGGCAGCAACGTCGTCAAGTCCCGCCGTTTCGAATAGGGAAGAGATGACGGGTTCGAGTGGTTGGCCCCGTGCGGCATTGTGTTGCCAGGACCGTAGGTGTGTCTCGACGTCGCGAGCAGACGTCACATTGCGTTGAGTCGATGCAGACACATGATCGAGGCTAGCCGTGTACCGAAGGCCGAGATGAGCGCCGCGACCTCGGCTCGTTGACCGTGCAATGCACCGACGTCACGGAACTGCCAACGTCTCGCCTCGAAGCTGCAAGACTGAACCCATGTCACCGGAGATGGAAAGCTTGTGTAGCCGACTCGACCAACTGAGCGAAGACCTCGCGGACCTGGCAATGAGGCGCCTTCGCGACAGCATCGATGCGGGTGGGCATGAGCTTCCGGTTGACGAGAAACTGATCACGCGAGCTCGCCGCTCGGTCGAAAAGGCGGCGGCGCTGCTCCGGTCTTCAGACAGATCGGCCGAAGATTGGTGATGCTTGGCTTGTTCGACTGCGTCGCAACGCTATGAGGACATCGCGAATTACATATGACCCCGCCCTCGACGGCATTCGGGCTCTTGCGGTGATCGCCGTCGTTTTGTACCACGCTGATCTTTCGTGGGCTTCGGGCGGGTTCCTCGGCGTCGACCTGTTCTTCGTGGTCAGTGGCTACTTGATCACGACTCTCTTGGTACGAGAATACGATGCGACCGGAGGCCTCGACCTGGTCGATTTCTGGGCGAGGCGCGTGCGAAGACTGCTGCCAGCCCTGGTGGCTCTGGTCGGCGTTGTCATTGTAGTGTCGCGCTGGGTCGAGACCGAAAGCGCTGGCCTCAACGGCACACGGGCCGACGCGGCAGCAACGTTGCTCTACGTCGCAAATTGGTGGAACATCGCCGAACAGACTTCCTATTTCGCCTTGTTTGTGGAGCCCAGCCCGCTTCTGCACACCTGGAGTCTCGCGATCGAGGAGCAGTGGTATTTGGTATGGCCTCTGGTTCTTTGGCTGTGGGCGCGGTCTCGCGTTAGGGCCGCGACGGCTGCGGTCGCGTGCGGCTGCGTTGCGCTTGCGTCGGTCGCCATCATGGCGCTTGTCGCAGACGTGGATGACCCGTCGCGAGCCTTTTTCGGCACGGATTCACGCGGTCAGTCGCTACTCGTCGGAGCAACCCTCGCGTTTTGGATGGTTCGCGACCCAAGGCGCACAGAACCCTCTGTCCGACGATCAGTCGGACTTGTTGGGTTAGTCGGGTTCGTCGTGATGGCGGTTGCCGTGAGAGACACAGATTTCTGGATGTATCGCGGCGGGTTTTTCATAGCGGCGGCGTTGTCGGCGATGCTGATATGGGGTGTGCGGGGTTGGCCTGATTCATCGCTGGCCACTGTGTTGTCACTTCGACCGCTTCCGGCGATCGGTCGTATGTCGTATGGCATTTATTTGTGGCACTGGCCGATCTTTGTGTGGCTTGACATCGAGCGCACGGGCCTTGAAGGAGCGTCTCTACTGCTTATGCGTCTCGCCGTAACCGGCGTGGTAGCAGCTGTCTCCTTCTGGGTTATTGAGAACCCGATCCGCAAGGCAGCCAATTCCAGAACCGTTCCGCTTCTGCTGGTTGCCGCTGCCGGACTCGTCGCTGTGGTTGCGCTCATGGTGATCCCTTCGGTCAAAACAGGTGCCGCTGGAGATGCGACTCGAATTGCGGCAGCAAGTCGCGCTGACCGTTCGGTTTCGACAGCGATAGAAGAGACCGTGGCCATGCCGGCACCGGCCATAGCCGATGGTGCAGAGTTGCTCGACGAAGCTGTCCAGGCCGTCGGCGATACCGATGTCGAGCCCGGTGACGGCGAGAGCGTCGCCCCGCTACGTGCCCACTTCCTAGGTGACTCCATCTACTTGGACCTTGCGTTGGGCTACGACGAACCGCGCCATCTGGAACGCATGATTGTCTCTGCCGACGTGATCATTGGCTGCGGAACGCTGCGAGATGCGACCTACGACTACTGTTCCGATCGCGTCGAGTCATGGGCTGCCAGCATCATCGAGGAGTCGCCAGATGTCATCGTCATCGGCGTGTCGAGCTGGGACGCCGCTGACACAATTGTTGGCGAATCCGTTGCCCCATTTGGGTCACCGCGCTACGAAGCAAACGCCCGTGCATCGTGGCACCAGAACTTTGAGACGATGTCGGCTTCCGGACTTCCGATCGTTGTTGTTAGCTTGCCATGCCTGACGTATCTGCCTGACCTGCAACCAACGGTCGGTGTGCGAGCCAACCCTGAGCGCACGGCTGCGGTCAATGCGTTGACCCAGTCGATTGTTGAGTCCTGGACCTACGACGTTCATTGGGTCGATATTCGCGAGTTGACCTGCCCGACCGGTGAGTATCAGGACGAACTCGACGGTGTTGCACTGCATCGCGATGGCGTGCACTTCACAGACGAAGCAATTCCGTTGGTCTGGGACTGGTTGGTTGGTGAGATCGAAGCAGCTGTTCGTTGACGGCGACGACCTGCTCAATCAGCGGTCGGGGCGGGCCGGACAGCATCGTTGATTTCGTCGATCATCTGGCGTAGACGTGCCCAATGTCGACGATCGAATTCAAATGCGATGCGAGCAAGGGACACGTTGTCGCCATCTCGCAGCTCAGCGGCTGTTGGCTCGATATTTTGGATCGTGCCACGGGTGATGATGTCAGAAAATGTCTCGTTGAGTCGTTCGACTTTCTCGGCTGCGAGAGGTTCGTTCAGACGAAGCACGAGACGGGACCCAACCAGGCGCATGCTGTGATAGGTGCGGTAGAACGATGTGATCTCGGAGACCGCATCGTCGATCGAGTCGGTGAGCGTCACGAAACACATGTCTTCGAGTGCAATCAAGCCATCACCAAGCAGTTGTGACGTCACAAAGTTGTACCAGCTGTGCCAGTAGTCGCCGCCGGGGGCATCAAGTAGCACGACGGGAGCGGGACTTGTCTTGCCTGTTTGTAGCAACGTCAATAGCTCGAAACTCTCGTCGAGCGTGCCGAATCCGCCAGGAAGTAGCGCGTAGCCGTGTGATTCTTTCATGAACGTCAACTTGCGCGTAAAGAAGTACTTGAAATTGATGAGCTTGGGATCTTCGGCGATGGTTGCTGCCGCGCGCTCCTCGAATGGCAGCGTTATGCCCACGCCGAAGCTGTGCTCGGAGCCAGCACCTTCGACACCAGCAGCCATAATTCCGGGCCCGGCGCCGGTGATGACCATCCAATCTTGTTCTGCAATTGCTGCGCCGAGGTCAACTGCTGCCTTGTAGGCCGGATCGCCCGGTGGCGTGCGAGCGGAACCAAAGATCGACAGTTTCCGGGTCTGCGCGTACGGCGCGAACACACTCATGGCGTAGCGCAGTTCCTTGAGTGCCGCGTTTACGAGTTTGAGATCACCCCGACCGTTGTGTTCGCGAACCAACCGAATGGTGGAGACGATCATCTCAAAGAGAAGATCGTCGTGAACGTCAGCCTGAGACGCTGAAACGAGGTCAGCAATCTGCTTGTCGAGCGTTTGGTCGCCCGATCGATATTTCGGAAGCGGAGTGGTCACGACCGTAGATCTTCGGCCCGCGCCTCGAGGGTGGCGATGAGGCTGTCGAACGATGCGGCGAATGATGCTACGCCCTGGTCCTCGAGCGAGGCGGAAATGGCCGCAAGGTCGACCCCAACCGCCGCAGCAGCATCAAGGGTGGCTTGGGCGCCGGGGAGGTCGATGTCGATCGTGCGAGCAACTGAGCCATGATCCTCAAACGCCGTCAGCGTCTTATCGGGGATCGTGTTAACCGAACCTGGTCCGATCAGCTCGTCGACGTATTTCGTGTCGGGGTAGTCGGGGTTCTTCGTGGACGTCGATGCCCACAACGGTCGCTGGGGCTTGGCCCCGCGATCGACGAGCGCCTGCCAGCGCGGCCCTGAAAAAGCCTGCTGAGCGAGGCTCCACGCCATTTGGCCCTGCGCAACAGCGATTCGTCCTCGCAGCGCCAGCGCGTCGGGCGTACCAATCTCGTCGAGTGCAGCGTCAACTGCGCTGTCGACCCTAGAGATGAAGAACGATGCCACACTTGATACGCCGCTGAGATCGCCAGCGCAGGCTTCGAGTCCGGAGATATAGGCCTCGATGACCTCGGCATAACGATCGAGCGAAAACAACAACGTCACATTTACGGGAATGCCTTTGGCAATAGAACCCCGTATCGCGTCGAGTCCGGCCACGGTGCCGGGGATCTTGACGTAAAGGTTCGGTTCAGCGATTCGCTGGTGAAGCTCGATGGCGGCGGCGAGCGTGCCGGAGCTGTCGTGGGCAAGTGACGGAGCGACCTCGACAGAAACCCACCCGTCAACGCCGTCGCTGGCCTGGTGCACCGGTGCCAACGCTGCGAGCGCACCGCGGATATCGGTGATCACGAGACTCCAGTAACAAGCATCGATCGTCAACCCATTGGCGAGGAGCTCGCGGAATTCCTCGTCGTAGGCATCGCTTGAGCTGATTGCTCGTTCGAAAATCGTCGGGTTCGATGTCAGACCGCGTACTCCGCGCTCTACCCAACGATCGAGTTCTCCTGACAAGATCCAGTCGCGCCGCAGGTTGTCGAGCCACGGGCTCTGTTGTTGTTCTTCGTAGACGCGGTGCAGGGTGCTCATAGGTTCAGTGCTCATTCTGTAATCGTGCAGGGGTGCGCAGGTCGCTGTCAGGAGTCAAGCAACGTCGTTGCTCGGTCGACGACATTGTTTACATTCATGCCGAGTTCGTGCATGACGGTGGCGCCGGGCGCGGATGCGCCAAACCTATCTATCGAGACGACATCATCGGCCCATCGATGCCAACCGAGATGCACGCCTGCTTCGACAGCGAGTGTTGGAATGGCTGATGGAAGCAACTCGTGTTGGTACGAGCTGTCCGATGCGAGGAATCGATCCCAGCTCGGCATCGAGACAACCCGCACTGCAACGTCGGCTTCGGCGAGCCGCCGGGCGGCCTCGACGCACAGAGCGACTTCGCTGCCCGCACCAACAAGAACAAGGTCAGGCGAGGCTTCTTCGACAACGGCGTATGCGCCGAGAGCGACACTTGCTGCGTTGGAGCCATCGAGAACAACGAGATCTTGGCGCGACAGCACAAGCGCGGTCGGGCCGTCGTGGTCGAGGGCGGCAGCCCAGGCGCCAGCTACCTCATTGGCATCGGCGGCCCTAATGACCTGCAGCTGGGGGATCACACGGAGAGCAGCAACATGTTCGACAGGCTGGTGTGTCGGGCCGTCTTCGCCCACGCCCACCGAATCGTGGGTGAACGAGTAGATCACCTTGAGTTGTGACAGAGCGGCGAGACGAATCGCGGGCCGGCAGTAGTCGCTAAAGACGAGGAAGGTCCCACCGACAGGTACTACGCCGCCATGCAATGCCATGCCGTTCATTACCGCGGCCATGGCGTGTTCGCGAACGCCGTAATAGAGCTGGTTTCCTTCTGGTGAACTAGCAGTAAGGATCGTCTGGTCGGTGAGCTTGACGCCGGTGTTGCCAGTCAGGTCGGCCGAGCCGGAAACAAGACCAGGCCAGTACGGCGCTATGGCGTCGAGGCAGGCGTTTGACGCCTTGCGAGTCGCAACTGCCTCGCCGGCAGTCCACGTGGGCAGTGCTGCGCGCCATGCATCGCTCGTCGGGCCGGTGTGCAGGTCGGTTGTTGCATGCGCCGCGTGCCACGTCGCTCGAACGCCGCTGCCGCGTGTTCCCGCAGCGCGATACATGGCCAAAACATCATCGTCGACGTGAAAAGTCTGTTCCGGGTCGAGGCCGAGAATTTGTTTGGTTTCTGCGATCTCGGCGTCTTTGAATGCGTAACCGTGGGCCGATGGAGAATCACGTAACGTCGGGCTGGGGTCACCAATGTGAGTCCGTAGCACGAGCATCGTCGGACGGTCGGTTACGGATTGGGCGTCGAGCAATGCGTGCTCGAGGGCGTCGAGGTCGTTGCCCTTCTCGCCGAGATTCGCGACATGCCAACCATATGACTCAAACCGACCGACGGGATCGTCGGTGAGCCAAATATCGGTTGCGCCGTCGATCGACACTCGGTTGTCGTCATACACGCAGATGAGTCGCCCTAGGCCTAGGTGCCCCGCAAGCGACGCAGCCTCGTGGCTGATTCCCTCGGCGAGGTCGCCATCGCCGCACACCACGTAGGTGAAGTGATCGATCGCTCCGGACGGAAGGAGCGCACGTTGGCGGGCCTCGGCGATCGCCATACCGACGCCGTTCGCGAAGCCTTGACCAAGGGGCCCGGTGGTGACTTCGACGCCGGCGGTGTGACCAACTTCAGGGTGACCCGGAGTTGCGCTATTCCACTGGCGAAAATCGCGTAGATCATCGAGTGTGAGTCCGAATCCGCAGAGATGAAGCATTGCGTACTGCAAGATCGATGCGTGGCCAGGGCTCAGCACGAATCGATCACGGTTTGGCCAGCTCGGATCTGATGCGTCGTAGGACATCACACGCGTATAGAGCACGTGAGCGAGCGGCGCGAGCGCCATCGCAGTTCCCTGGTGGCCCGAACGGGCGGCGTGAGGAGCATCCATGGCAATGCCTTGGATGGTTGCGATTCCGCGCTGTTCTGAGTGGTCGACGCTCATGCGTCTCCGATCATTGCGAGTTGAATTGCGTCAGATGACGTCGACCCACTCTAGCTGGAGGCGCCAGCGTGCCTGAACGAAATGTCACCGACACAACCCGGCGTTCTCGGAGCTGGCGGAAGCCGGACCTACTCCGGAGGCACGAGGGTGTCCGGACCTACTCCGGAGGGAGGAGGGTATACGGCACCACAGTGACAACGCCGTCTGTGCCGATGCGGCAATGTGCTTCGACAGTGCCGTAATCCTCGAAGTCGATTTCGCCACGAACGAGCCGATAGCTGAACTTGCCAGGGTCTATCTGAAGCGGTTGCACGTTGCGAGCGATCTGTTCTCCGTCGCGGCGATACACCACCTCAAGAACGCCAGTTCCGTCGCTCGAAAGCGGGGCATGCACAATGACCACCAGATGCGGTGCCCAAGTGAGTGGCAGCGGTGTCGGAGCAGCCGCAGAAAATTGAACTCCGCCGAGATCCAAGCGCGACGCGGGTCCTTCGACCTGCCGTACATCGATGTCGTCGATGAAAAGGGCTGCGACTATCTGCATGAATACTTCTCCCTGACTTGGCTGCGATCGCCGTAACCGGCGGGCGCTTGAGTAGTCGCGAATCGTAGGGTTTGAAGGCGCGTCCGCGACATGTGCGTGATGTGACGGCGACAAGCTTCCTCGTCGCACTAGGTTGGCCAGTCCCGTGCGTGTTCAGGGAGAAGTCGCTCGATGGCGAAACAGCAACTAGCGAGAGCCCGTATCGCGCGACGGCTGGCGCTTCCTGTGTTGCTTCTCGGAGCGTGCATCGCCTGCCTTGTCGTTGCCTCTCAACTTGGAGCGTCGAGGTCGCTGAACTCCGACCCGACCGCTGTCCCGGCAGCCGAGGCACTGCTGATTTCGGGTCGCCGGCTACCTGAAGCGGTAGCGGCGGGAGCGGTCGACCGGGTGCTTGGTGATGAGATTGCCGAAGCTCAAGCCAATCTGAGTCCGCTGAGTTGCGCGATTGTTCTCGTCGACGGGCGAGTTGTGTACTCGCTGCGGCCAGACCAGGATCTTGCACCAGGGCATTCGCTGCTTGCGCTGACGGCTCATGCTGCGATTGATCGTCTCGGTCCTCGACGCAGTTTCCTGACCCAGGTCCTTGTCGAAGATCGCCCCACTGCCGACGGCCGTGTTGCGGGAAACCTCTATCTTGTGGGGGGCGGCGACCCGATCTTTATGACCTACAACCACGCTCGAAGCTTTCGTCCGATTCTCATCACGCGAACGGCTCCCGAGGAACTCGCCGCCCAGCTTGTCGATGCTGGTTTAACCCAGGTCGACGGGGGAGTCGTTGGGGTCGAATCCCGCTTCGATTCGGAACGGTCACTTTCGGGATGGCCCGTCTCGTACCTTGAGTCTGGAGCGATTGGCCCCCTTTCGGCCCTCCAGGTGAACGACGGATTGGTCAATCGGGCTGCTGCAGCCGGCGGTGTCGCTGAACGTGCCGAAAACCCCGCCGTCCATGCAGCTGGCGTGTTCGACGATGAACTTGAGCGCCTTGGGGTAGTTATTTCTCAGCCTGCGGCCGGCGTCGATGTCGAGGCCGGGATCCCTGACTTAGTGCCGTTCGGGACCGTGAAGTCGGCGCCACTCGCCGACATCATGTTCCAGATGCTGGCGGTGAATGATGCCGGCGCGGCTGAACTTGTGAACAAGGAACTCGGCTTCGATGCGGTGTCGCGTGGCACGACGAGGGCAGGGCTCGAAGTCTTGCTCGATGTTGCGCTCGAGGCAGGAGCTTCGCTTGATGAGACGCCGAGCGATGCGAGTGGCCTCGATCCCTCGACGCGGATCAGCTGCGTCGACCTAGCCGCAATGATCACCGGTATCCCCGAAGACCATGCAACGCTTGAATCGTTGCCCTCGGTCGGGCTACCCGGGGTATTCGAGCCACTTAAAGGAACTGAAATGGTGACCGATATGCGGCTGGTTGGCGGTGTTGTAGGCCGAGCAAGTGGGCTCGTAGGACGAACCGTGAACGAGTCTTCGACCGTTGCGGTTGCCACGATTATTAATCGTGAAGGCGGACCTTCCTCGGCCGATCTTGAGTTCCAACGATCGTTGATCACCTCACTTGATCTCGTGGCTGCGTCGGTTGATCCCGCGGTGATCGAAGCGGTTCCGTCTCAATGAGCGACACGTCGCGATCGCTCGCCAACTCTGGTGACTTTCCGATTTTCCCACTCGGCCTAGTTGCGTTTCCGGGCGAAACGCTTCCACTTCACATTTTTGAACCTCGCTACCGACAAATGATGCACGAGATCGAGGGCACGACTCGCGAGTTTGGAGTTGTTCTGATCGCTCGCGGATCTGAAGTTGGTGGCGCCGAGCAGCGCACGAGTCTCGGAACTGTGCTGGCACTCGACAACATCGATTGGATGCCCGATGGTCGGGCGATTGTCGAAGCACACGGCACGCAGCGAATCGAGATCAAGCGATGGTTGCCCGACGATCCATATCCGCGCGCTCAGGTTGAGCAGTTTGACGATGAACCCACCGCTTCTGACCCCGAGGCTCAAGATGGTCTCGTTGCAGAAGCACAGTTCGGACTGCTTGACGTATGGAGCCTTGCAGTGCAACTGCATCGGCTTGAGGCGATTCCAGCGGTCGACTGGCTCGAGGAACCATTCGCTGCGAGCTGGCAAGTCGCCAACCTTGCGCCGCTGGGTCCGCTTGATCGGCAGCGCGTTTTGCAAGCAACCTCGACCGATCAACGCATTTCGTTAATAACCAGGCTGATGGCCGAAACACGCGAAAGCCTGCAGGCAGAGTTGGACTTGGGTTGAGCACATCGGCAGGACCCGGCCGCTTGGGTAGCATTGCCGGTCGCGAGGAGCGACGATAGATGGCAGATCAATCACCAAAACAAACTGTTGACGAACTTCGCGACATGGTCGTGAACTACGCCAAGCAGGAAACCGTCGATCCGCTCAAGCGGCTCGGGATGTGGGCGGGCTTTGGCATCGCGGGAGCGATGTGTCTGGCAATCGGCGCATTTCTCGTGGGCTTGGGCCTGTTGCGCCTGCTCCAGTCAATGGACTGGAGCGATGGAAATTGGAGCTGGGCCCCATACCTCATTGTGTTTGCACTGGTGGTTGCGCTGATTGCCGCTTGCGTTGTTGCGATGACTCGCACGCCCGAGTGGCTGCAGGAGGACTGATGTCGAAGAAGAAAAAGAAAAAGCAGAAGCAGGACAGCATCGCTGACAGTCCAGCGATCAGTCGAGATGATATTGAGCAAAAAGTCTCACAGTTGAAAGACGAACTTGAGACAGCTACTGGAGCTGCCAAAGGTACCGCGACCAAGGCTGGCATCGCTGCCGGAATCCTGCTGTTGATTTTGGTCTTCGTGCTCGGATCTCGTCGGGGTAAGCAGGGGCGCACCGTCGTCGAAGTTCGGCGTCTCTAGCGCATGTTCGGTTCGCTGTTCCGCATTTTGAAACCGATCCGTTTGATCAAGCGCAAAGGCATCACCGCAGGTCTGTTTGGTGGCAGCAAAGGCTGGCTTGCGCTTGCTGGCATCGTGTGGGTTTTCGGCCGAATCAAAAGTGTGCTGGGTTTCGGTGAACCCGAGAGGGTGTTTGTCGAAGAGCTCAAAGCAGGCCAGCGTTTGGTGGTCGCTCACGACCAACGTGCAACTCGCCGCTCGAAGCGAAGCTGACGAATCATGAAAATTGAACTGCGCAATCCAACGCGCACCCTCGAACTTGAGGGTCCAATGAGCGTGCAGCGCATGCTGAACAAACTTGATTTGAACCGCGAGACTGTGCTCGTAATCTCAGACGGCACGCTCGTGCCGATCGACGCGATGCTGGCCGACGACGCAACAATCGAGATCCGCAACGTCATTAGCGGCGGTGATCGATGAAGTGCCGGGTTTGTCGCGGTGCCGCCCTCATCGATCTGCGGCGCCACAACGCGAACTTTTGCGCCGACCATTTCGTGCGCTTTGTGCAGAGCCAAGTTGGCAAGGCAATTCACGAGTTCAAAATGTTCGACCCCGAAGCCAAGATTCTGGTTGCAGTTAGCGGGGGCAAAGACAGCTTGGCTATTTGGCACATTCTCAACGAGCTGGGATACGACGCCGATGGTCTCTACATAGGCCTCGGAATTACCGACTACAGCGACACGTCTGCGGTTTTCGCCCGCGACTTCGCGGTCGCGCACAGCCTCAACCTTGTCGAGGTTGATCTCGATGACACCTATGGCTTCAACGTTCCCCAAGGCGCTCGCGCTGCAAAACGAGTGCCGTGTTCGGCATGCGGTATGTCCAAGCGGCATATCTTTGATCGAGTTGCCCTTGACGGCGGATACGACGTGCTTGTCACGGGCCACAATCTTGATGATGAAGCTGCGGTGTTGTTTGGCAACACGATGCACTGGCAGACCGATTATCTCGCTCGCCAACACCCGGTTCTCGAAGCGAGAGAGGGCTTCCCCCGTAAGGTCAAGCCGCTGATACGGCTCGACGAGCGCGAGATGGCGGCCTACTGCGTCGTCGTGGGCATCGACTACATGCTCGACGAGTGCCCGATGGCAGCCGGGAATACCCACCTGCGTTACAAAGACGCCCTCAATCTGATCGAATCAGGGTCTCCTGGAACCAAGGCTGCATTTGTGCAGAAGTTCCTTGCGCAGGCTGCGCCAATATTCGCCGACGCGGCTCAGGAATCGGGCGTGGAACTGGCCCCGTGCGAACACTGCGGCGCTTTGACCCCAAGCGGGCTCTGCGCATTTTGTCGACTTACTGCCCGAGCGACGGGGCAACCTGTCGAACTCGTGCCGAATCCGAGGCTGACCTCATGACCGGACCACTACAAGCGGGCGAGCTCGTCATGATGGTTGACCGCAAGAAGCGGCGCTATTTGACGACGATCGTTCCCGGCGGCGAGTTCCATACCCACGCAGGTGCGGTGCTGCATGACGACCTCATTGGCGCGTCTGAAGGTTGTACGGTGCGCAGCGGCCGCAACTCAGCATTTCTCGTCGTGCGCCCAACGCTTGCCGACTATGTGCTCAAGATGAAGCGTGGCGCGCAGGTGATCTACCCCAAGGATTTGGGCCCGATCCTGATGCACGCAGATATTGGTCCCGGATGCCGCGTCTTCGAGTCAGGGCTTGGTTCCGCAGCGCTGTCGATGACCATGTTGCGAGCCGGAGCCGTTATCACCGGCTATGAGCTGCGCGAGGACTTCGCGAACCGTGCAGTCAAAAACATTGAACAGTTCCTCGGCGCCGAGGCGCTCGAACGCTACGACGTGCACATTCGCACCGCATACGAGCCGATCGACCACGGTCCATTTGACCGTATGGTGCTCGACCTTCCTGAGCCGTGGAACGTCGTGCCTCACGCTCGTGACGTACTGGGCGACGGGGGCATCATCTTGGCGTACACGCCAAGCATCTTGCAGGCGACCCGTTTCCGGGCGGCGCTCACACGCCACGGTTTCGGATTGTCCGAAACCCTTGAGGTCATGAACCGAAGCTGGCATATCGAGCCGGAACAGCAGGCGGTCCGGCCCGATCATCGCATGGTTGCTCACACAGGTTTCCTGACGACCGGCCGCAAGCTCGTAACTGAACCAGACGATCCAACAACGCCTTCGCCCGATTCGACTCGCAAAACGATCACGGCTGACGAAGAGGAGTGAGGCTCTGCCAACAAGCGCTTTAACGGCTTAGTTGGCTCCGCCGGCTATTTCGATATCGATGGCCGTCAGGTACGACGCCTCGTCTGACAACAGGAACTGCACCGTCGCAGCAACCTCATCGAGCGAGCCGTACCGCCCGAGCGGAACGGTTGAGATCATCTGTTTCGCCACCGCGGCTGGGTCATCGGCGAAAAACGGGCTCGTAGTCTCGGCCTGCAACATGACCTGACGATCCCACATCTCACCCGGACCGATAAATGCTGGGCTCACCGAATTGACGCGGATTCCGTGATGAGCGAGGTCCTTGGCGGCGGTCTTGGTCAGGGCCACTACGGCCGCTTTCGACGCGCTGTATGCCGCCATATTTGGGGCGCCTCGTTGAGCGAGCGACGCAGTGTTGACGGCTGCTCCAGCTTGACCGCGCTCGATTAGCAGTCTTGCGAAGTGCTTGAGTACGTGGAAAACGCCGGTGACATTGACATCGAGGACTCGACGGAAATCAGCGGAGTCGTAGCCCGCGAAAGGGCTGAACTGGCCCTGGTAGCCAGCATTGTTGAACAAGAGATCGGCAACGATGCCTTGAGCAGACAGTTCGCTAAAAGTCCGGCTGACCTGAGCCTCGTCTACCACATCGAAGCGCACAACCGTTGGGGTCTTGCCTCGGTCTTCGAGGCGCGCACAAAGCGAAGCAGTCTCTTCGACGCCGTCAGCAATGTCGGCGAGAATGAGGGTCGCCCCGCAGTCTGCGAGGCGTAGCGCTGTCGCTCGGCCAATATCTCCAGCCGCGCCGGTGACGAGGGCTGTGCGGCCGGAGAGCCCTATTCGGTCACGAACGGTCATCGTTGCTCAGCGCCGCCTAGACCGGTGGTGATGTGACAGGGGAGCGGCGAACGTTAGCCGACCTCAATAAAGATGCACTCGCCGGGGCATTCTTCGGCTGACTCGATCGTGGCTTCTTCTTGCCCGTCGGGTACGACTGCGAGCCCGTCGGGACCGCCCGGATCCGAGTACACCGTGTCGCCCTCTTTGACATAGGCAAGACCGTCGTCGAGCAGGGTGAAGACTTCAGGCGCGATCTCTTCGCATATGCCGTCGCCGGTGCAGAGATCCTGATCGATCCAGACCTTCATATGGCTACTTCCTTGATTCTGAGACGAACACGTTCGGGTCGCGAGTGACCTCGTGGAGCCTACGGGAGTGTATGTGCGACAGTCGCAAACGCCCAAGGCTGTACCCATGAGATGGGAAGCGGCGTGTAGGGTCACAATGTCCATGCGCGGAGGTGCATCATCGACGACATGCAAGCTGGAGATTCGCCGGAAGTGCAGTCGCTCGCGTCTGATGACGACACCCCAGCGGTCACGATTCTCAATGACGAAGTCGAGATCCTGAGGCGACGTCTACAAGACGCTCCTAAACGCGTGCGGGTGCTCGAGGAACGGCTCCTTGACATCAAAGGCCAACTCGCTCGCGCTATGTCGCAAAACGAGCGCCTGGCATCGACATTACGCGAAGCACGCGACCGCATCGCGGCGTTGCGCGACGAGGTCGAAAAGCTGTCGTCGCCGCCGTCGGGCTACGGCATCGTTGTTCAGTGCAACGACGACGACACCATTGACGTGTTTACCGCCGGTCGCAAGATGCGGGTCAAGGTGCACCCTGATCTCGACGAAACACTCACCGCAGGCACCGAAGTTGTTCTCAACGACTCGATGAATATCGTGCTCGCTCGCCGGTCACGGGGTGCAGGGTCAGTGGTGACGGTCGTCGAGGTAATCGACACCACGCGATGTGTCGTCAAGGGCCGAGCCGAAGAAGAACGAGTCGTCGTGCTGAGTGAGGCATTGCATGAAACCCGTCTTCGCGTTGGCGATGCTCTGCGTGTTGACGCGTCGTGCGAAATCGGACTTGAGAAGATGCAACGACCCGAGGTCGAGCATCTCGTCCTCGAAGAAGTGCCCGATGTTGCATACACCGATATCGGTGGTCTCGACAGGCAGATTGAAACAATCACCGACGCGGTTGAGCTTCCGTTTCTTCATGCGGACCTCTTTGCCGAACACGAGCTTCCACCGCCCAAAGGAATCTTGCTTTACGGCCCGCCGGGATGCGGAAAGACTCTGATCGCTAAAGCGGTAGCGAACTCGCTCGCCACCAAAGTGAGCGAACAACGCGGCGACGGCGAAGTCCGCAGCTACTTCTTCAACATCAAGGGCCCCGAACTACTCAATAAGTACGTCGGTGAAACCGAGCGCCAGATCCGGCTCGTGTTTCAACGGGCGCGTGAGAAGAGCGAAGAAGGCTGGCCGGTCATTGTCTTCTTTGACGAAATGGAATCGCTGTTTCGCACCCGAGGCACCGGCATCAGCAGCGATGTCGAAAGCACGATTGTTCCCCAGCTTCTGGCCGAAATCGATGGAGTCGAAGCGCTGCGTAACGTCATCGTGATCGGAGCGTCGAATCGCGAAGACCTGATTGATCCAGCGATCCTGCGGCCGGGTCGCCTCGACGTGAAGATCAAGATCGAACGCCCCGATGCCGAGGCAGCCCATGCCATCTTTGGTCACTACCTAACAGCGGAGCTGCCCCTCGCTGTCGACGTGGTCGACGGCCTCGGTGGCGGAGATCCAGAAAAGGCCGTTCGGGCCATGATCGAACAGGCCGTGACGGAGATGTACCGCGAGGAGCCGCAGAATGAGTTTCTTGAGATCACCTATCAAAACGGCGACAAAGAAGTCACGTACTTCAAAGATTTCTCGTCGGGAGCGATGATCGAGAACATCGTGCGTCGAGCAAAGAAGCTGGCGATCAAGCGACTCATCGAGACCGACGAGCGGGGGATCAGACCTGAAGATCTCACGCAATCGGTGTTCCAAGAGTTTAAAGAACACGAAGACCTACCCAATACGACCAATCCTGATGACTGGGCGCGAATCAGCGGCCGTAAGGGCGAGCGCATTGTGTTTGTTCGCACGCTCATCGATCGTGATGACAACGGCGGAGGTCGCTCGATCGAGGGCGTCGCTACCGGCCAGTACCTGTAGAGCTTCGTGGCCATCTCCAAAGTTGTCGGTCTCGAGACCGAATACGGCATTGTTCATCGCGGCGTCGATGACCCCAATCCCATCACTGCGTCGTCGCTACTGATCAACGCCTATCTCGCTCGTTGCGAAGCGACCGGCAGACGTGCGGCCACCCAGCGGGTGTCATGGGACTTCGAAGACGAAACCCCGGGTGTTGACGCGCGTGGTTTCACCCCAACCGGGGCAAGACCACCCACGGTTGACAGCCATCTGGTGAATGCGGTGTTGACGAACGGAGCTCGGTACTACGTCGACCATGCTCATCCCGAGATGTCGACGCCCGAATGCCTCAACGCTCGTTCAGCGGTTCTGTATGACCGGGCGGGCGAACTCATTCTTGCCGAGTCGATGCAGGCGGCAGGCGAGATGCTCGGCGGGGGCCAGGAACTCATTGCATACAAAAACAACAGCGACGGCAAGGGCAACTCCTACGGCACCCATGAGAACTACCTCATGGACCGAACTACGCCGTTCTCGAGAATTGTCGCCAATGCAACGGTGCACTTTGTCACCCGGCAGATCTTTATCGGTGCGGGCAAAGTCGGCAGCGAGATCGCCGGAACGGGAATCGCAGAAGTTCCATATCAACTCACCCAACGCGCCGACTTCTTCGAAGAAGAAGTCGGCCTTGAAACAACCCTCAAGCGTCCGATCATCAACACGCGAGATGAGCCTCACGCCGATGCTCAGCTGTACCGCAGACTTCACGTCATCGTCGGCGACGCCAACATGTCGCAGTATGCAACCTGGTTGAAAGTCGGTTCGACACTTCTGGTGCTCGCTATGTGCGAAGACGACCAATTCGAGCCGTCAATCGCTTTCCGATCGCCGGTGCTCGCGCTTCGAAATGTGAGCCAAGATCTTACGCTTCGTGCGCCATTGCGGCTCGCAGACGGCACGACCGCTACAGCCATTGAGATACAGGCCGAAATCATCGAAGCGGCCGAACGTTACATCGAGCGTTACGGCACTGCCGGAGCTGGCGGAGACGACGCCATCGATGTGTTGAGTGCGTGGCGGGAGGTGGTCGAGGGCCTCGAACGAGATCCGGTGCAGGTAGCCGATCGAGTTGACTGGGTTGCGAAACGTCAGCTGATCGACGCCTATCGAAACCGTGACAGCATCGAATGGAATGACCCGCGCTTACGCGCTCTCGATCTTCAGTATCACGACATGCGACCCGAACGCTCACTCGCCGCTCGACTCGGCCTTCGCCGATTGGTGACTGACGACGAAGCGTTGCTCGCCGGATCTGAACCGCCCCACGACACCCGTGCGTACTTCAGAGGCCGCTGTCTGCAACGATTCCCTGACGCAATTGTTGCCGCCAACTGGGACTCCCTTGTCTTCGACACCGGTGACGCGCCACTTCGACGGGTGCCAATGATGGAACCCACCCGCGGCAGTCGCGCCCATGTAGGCGATCTGATTGATCAATGCGACAATGTTAAGGATCTGCTCAGCAAGCTCGATAGCTGAGTACAACGCTTCTCGAGACCTGAAGCACCGAACGGAGCACCATGGCAGACCAAAAACGACCACAGACACCGGCCCCATCCAAGCAACGTCCACAGGATCAGTCGCAACCTGCGGCTGAGGGATCCTCGCTCGCAGATGGTCTTGACGACATTCTCGACGAGATCGACGAAGTACTCGAGACCAATGCCGAAGAGTTCGTGAAGTCCTATGTGCAAAAGGGCGGCGAGTGATGAGTATCGCTTGGGTGATCCCATTGTCTGTGCTTGCTAAACCGGTAACCTGCGCCGCGTGAACCTGCCACTGTTCCCCGTGGGCGACGATCCGGGATCGGACTTCGCTCAACTTGTACGACAGCAGAACCCCCAGCCCGTTCTACAAGACGGTGACGTTCTCGATCTTCCTCACGGCACGACGTGTGTCGCGATGCGATTCGATGGAGGAGTACTGGTTGCAGGTGACCGTCGGGCCACTTCTGGTCATCTGATCAGCTACCGCACGATGCAAAAAGTGTTTCCCAGCGACCGTCACTCGGCGGTTGCTATCGCTGGCGCCGCGGGTCCAGCGGTCGAAATGGTACGACTCTTCCAATTGCAGCTTGAGCACTATGAAAAGGTCGAAGGCAAGGAGCTGAGCCTCGACGGCAAAGCGAGCCAGTTGAGCGCCCTGCTTCGCCAGAATCTGCCGATGGCTCGCGCCGGCATGGTCGTCGTGCCGCTGTTTGCCGGCTATGACCTGCGCATTGGCGAAGGTCGATTGTTCCAGTTTGATGTGAGCGGCGGCAGGTACGAAGAGCTCGAGTACGGCACAACTGGATCTGGCAGCCTTCATGCCTCGACGGTGCTCAAGCTCGGCTACCGCAAGGGCCAAACGCGAGACGCTGCCGTCAATCTCGCGATCGAAGCGCTGTACGTCGCCGCCGACGAAGATTCAGCGACTGGCGGCCCGGACTTCATCCGTAACCTATTTCCCGTCGTTGCGACGGTGACGAGTGGCGGATACGAACAGCTCGAAGACGACGAAGTGAAGTCCCGTAGCCAGGAACTGGTCGATCGCCTGATCGCTCAGGGCACCCCGTCGTGACGCCGGACCGAGGACTGACATGAGTACACCGTTCTATGTAGCGCCTGAGCAGGTCATGAAAGACCGCGCCGACTATGCCCGCAAGGGCATCGCCCGGGGTCGCTCGCTCGTCGCCACGACCTATGCCGACGGCATCGTTATTGTTGCCGAAAACCCGTCGAACACGTTGCACAAAGTCAGCGAGATTTACGATCGCATCGGCTTCGCTGGCGTTGGCAAGTACAACGAGTTTGACCAACTCCGCATTGCCGGCATTCGCCACGCTGATCTCAAGGGTTTCAACTACAGCCGTCACGACGTCGACGCGTTGAGCCTGGCGAACCAGTACGCGCAGATCCTTGGCCAGACGTTCACTCACGAGATGAAACCGATGGAAGTTGAGATTCTGGTCGTCGAAATCGGTGAAGAAGCCGCCGACGATCAGATGTTTCAGATCCTCTATGACGGCACCGTGTATGACCGCACGGGCTACACCGCACTCGGCGGCGACACCGAAGCAATCGGCGAACGTCTCGAAGAGTCGTTCGATGAGCGCCTCGAGTTGGGTGCGGCCGTCAAACAGGCCTTACGCGCCCTTTCGGGCCCCGATCGTCAGCTTGTGCCCGACGATCTTGAGGTCGCAGCACTTGGTCGAAGCAATGGTCGACGTACGTTTCGTCGTGTCCTCGAGGCCGAACTCGCCGAGCTGGTTACCTGAATGCAACGCCGAATTTTCGGCTTGGAAAACGAATATGGCGTCACCTGCACTCAACGCGGACAACGCCGATTGAGTCCTGACGAAGTTGCTCGTTATCTGTTTCGACGTGTGGTTTCATGGGGCCGAAGCTCGAACGTGTTTCTTGCAAACGGAGCCCGTCTTTACCTCGACGTTGGTTCGCACCCCGAGTATGCAACCCCTGAGTGTGACGACATCGCTGAACTTGTCGCGCACGATAAAGCCGGCGAACGTATTCTGGAACAGCTGCTGACAGCGGCCGAAGAGCGGCTACGCGAAGAAGGAATCGCTGGCGACATCTATCTCTTCAAGAACAACACTGACTCTGCGGGCAACAGCTACGGCTGCCACGAGAACTATCTGACGTCGCGTAAAGACGAGCTGCGCGACTATGCAGAGGTTCTGATTCCGTTTCTCGTGAGCCGCCAGATCTATGCCGGCGCGGGCAAGGTTTTGCAAACTGCGCGCGGCGCGATGTACTGCGTGAGCCAGCGGGCGGAACACATCTGGGAGGGTGTGTCGAGTGCCACGACGAGGTCTCGGCCCATCATCAACACGCGCGACGAGCCGCACGCTGACGCCGAGCGTTATCGCCGGCTGCATGTGATCGTCGGCGATTCGAACATGAGCGAGTACGCGACATTCGTCAAGGTGGGGGCCGCATCACTGCTTCTGCGCATGCTCGAAGATCCTGGGGTGGTGCTTCGCGACATGACGCTCGACAATCCAATTCGAGCGATCCGCGAGATCAGCCACGACATGACCTGTCGCCGAGCAGTCCGGCTCGCCAACGGGCGCGAAGCCTCGGCGCTGCAGATTCAGAGCGAATATCTCAATCGCGCGCTTCGTTACGCCGAGCATCATGAGCTCAACGACAATGAACAGATGGCGCTCGATATGTGGCAGAACTGCCTCACGAAGATCGAAGACGATCCGCTCACTCTCGATACTGAGGCTGACTGGGTGATCAAGTACCACTTGATCGAGAAATACCGTGAACGGCACGGACTGTCGTTGTCCGATGCGCGAGTGGCGCTGGTTGACCTGCAATATCACGACATCTCCCGCGACCGCGGCCTGTTTTATCGCCTGCAACGTCGTGGACTCGTGCAACGAGTGTGTACCGATGAGCAGATTGCTGCGGCCGTCGACACGCCGCCGCAGACCACCCGTGCCCGCCTGCGTGGCGAGTTTATTCGCCGCGCCAAGGAGCGGCGCCGTGACTACACCGTTGACTGGGTGCACCTCAAACTCAATGACCAGGCTCAACGAACCGTGTTGTGTAAAGACCCGTTCAAGGCGCATGACGAACGCGTAGAGAAGCTGATCGAGAGTCTCTGACCGTGGCAGACAAGCTTGAACGACTCATGAATCTGGTCGCCACCTTGTTGAACACCGAGTATCCGTTGCGGGCTGCCGACATTGCCGAGCGAGTAGAGGGGTACCCGACCGACCCCGTTGCGTTTCGTCGAGCGTTTGAGCGGGACAAGGACGATTTGCGGTCGATGGGTGTGCCTCTGACGATTGTGTCGACACCTGATGAGGGCCAACGAGACGGCTACCGGATTGACCGCAAAGACTATTACTTGCACGATTTAGACCTCGCCCCCGACGAAGTCGTTGCGATTTCGATGGCGATGCAGGTGATTGAGCTTGATGGTGCGACGACCCAAGACGCTCTGTGGAAGCTGGGTGGTGTGGCGACCCAGGGCGAGGCACTCGCGCCGCAGTTTGCAGCGATTGAGTTGGGTCCTTCAGTCACGTTGATGCAAAAGGCAATAGCGGACCGAGCGGCGGTGCGATTCGGCTATCGCGATGCACAGCGCCATGTGGAACCGTGGTCGCTCGACTTTCGGCGGGGCCATTGGTATCTCAACGGGTGGGATATCGATCGTCAAGCAGAGCGTCGGTTCCGTCTCGATCGTGTTGAGGGTGATGTCGTGGCTGAGTCGCCCGGAAGCGCAACGAACGATCGCACGTTCGGGCGTGACGAACGTCAGCCGTGGGAGTTTGCTAACGATGCCACCGAGAGGCACCATGCCAAGGTCCGTATCGACGCCGAGCATGCTTCCTGGGCGTGCCATCTGCTCGGTGACGATGTCGTAAGCCAACGCTACGACGATGGTTCGATCCTGGTGTCTCTCGAAGTTTCGAATCTGAACGGCTTCCGTTCGCTCGTGCTGAGCTTCCTTGATGGTGCTGAAGTCATCGAGCCGCCAGAGCTTCGCCAGCACATCATTGACTGGCTCGAGGCAATGGCCTGATGACACGCCTGACTGCGACAGACCGCCTTCGTCGATTGCTTGCGGTCATCCCGTGGGTTTTGAATCGTGGGGAGGTTCCGCTGATTGAGATCTCTGAACGGTTTGACTATCCGATCGATCGTCTCCGCACAGACTTGACCAGCGTTGTCAACTATGTCGGCGTGTACCCGTACAGCCCAGACAGCATGGTCGAGGTCTCGATCGATGGTGAAGACGACCGTGTTCGGTTCATGCTTGCCGACTATTTCAGCTCACCGCTGCGTCTGACGCCGGAAGAAGCGTTGAGTCTCGTCTCTGCGGGCCTCGGGCTGCTCGGCACCACGGTGGGCGAAGACTCCGCGCTTGAACGGGCCCTCGAGAAGCTTGGCGCCCTCGTCGGGTTGCGGTTGGGTGAGGAGCTTGACGTCAGTCTTGGGCGTGTCCCGGCCGCCACACTTGACCAGCTGCGTTCAGCGGTGCGCGATCGATGCGTCGTGAAGTTGCTCTATCACAGCATGCACGAAGCGGGCACATCCGATCGCCTCATCGAACCTCACGCCGTGTTTTCCGAAGCAGGCGAGTGGTATGTGCAGGCGTGGTGCCGACGTAGCAACGGGCAGCGCACCTTTCGTGCTGATCGAATTCTCGAAATCGAATCGCTCGATGAAACGTTTGATCCGCATACGGCCACAGAGATCTCCACATTTGCTCCCAGTGAGCACGACCGACGGGTCACCCTCGAATTGTCGCCGGCACTGGCTTGGGTAGCGGAAGCATTTCCGGCGGAGTCTGTCGAGGTGCGAGACGATGGGTTTCAGCTGGTGTCGCTGGCGGCGTCGAGCGATCGATGGCTTGATCGGCTTCTTGTCCAACTCGGACCAGAGGCACGCGTTGTAGCGTCGGAACCTGAACTTGATCGAGACTCACGTTCGGCTACGGCCCGCAGAATCCTCGCCAAGTACGCGGCCAACTAACCGGCAACCGGCCTAGGCGCGACCCTTCGCCCGGGCTGCAGCGCTACCCTGCGACCGTGTCAGACGACGACTTGGTCCCCCCGCGCAGCGATTCTTGGCGCGGCTCGGACTTGGACAACCTCGGTGGCAACGACGCATCCGCTGTGGACCCTCAGCTGCAGGCCGAGGCAGCGCAACCGGTCGCTACGAGCGCGTTCACCAGCGCATCGGGTGGTCTCAACCCGCCGCCAGGTCATGGTTCAGTCCCAGTGGCAGCACCACAAGACTCCGGCAGCGCCGAGGTTGCAGCGCCGCCACACCTAGCCGTCTTTCCACCTCCGCCGACGGCCCCAAGTCCAGTGACCGCCGCAGTGCCGACCATCGTGCCGCTCGTGCAGACCCAGCGGAACGCAACTCGTGGTATTTCCACCTCGGAACGTGCCGATTCTGGCACGAGCGAAATTCAGTCCTACGTTCCGGGAGCAGCTACTGAACCGCCGCAGGATCGGGGAGCGCCTTCAGCGGGCTCGCCCACGCTCACGCTTCCAGCCGCTGCCGGCGCTGTTCCTGCGCACGCTCATGCGCCACCTCAGGCTGCGTATTCGGCGCCAGCTGCCGCCTCGGGAAGCGCAGCCCCAGGTGCTGTGTCCGACGCGACGCCACCGCTGGCGCGACCCGAAGATCCAGAACTCTCGGCGTTTGGTCGAGCGATTCGCGAATGGGGCCCAGTTCTCATCATCGCCGTAGTGGTTGCCTTTGTGGTGCGCATGTTCATTGTTCAGGCGTACCACATCCCGTCGTTGTCGATGGCGCCAACCCTCGACAAGGGTGATCGCGTGATCGTGAACCGCCTGAGCTATCAATTCAGCGACATCTCACGCGGGGACGTGGTCGTTTTTGCGAAGCCGCCGAATCAGCCGAGCGATGCGAATGACCTCATAAAGCGTGTCATTGGCCTGCCCGGAGAAACCGTGCGTTTCCGTGACGGCAACGTGTACGTCGACGGGCTACGGGTCGAAGAGACCTCCTATATCTCGCAACCGGATAGCACCCGGCCGCGCAGCCCATCTGGCATTCCTGGATGCGCCCAAGAGCAGCCTGCTGCGGACATGTGCGTCGTGCCGCAAGGGACGATTTTCGTCATGGGTGACAACCGCACGGGGTCACAAGATAGTCGTGTGTTTGGTCCAATCGAGATCGACACCGTCGTCGGACGTGCCTTTGTGCGGGTATGGCCGGTCAGCCGTATCGACTGGTTGTGAACACCGCCAAGCTCCGCTAATCGGCCGCGAGAACTTCGGCCCGAGCGGCAACAAGGCGATCGACGTGGTCGCCGAACACGCCGTCGATGCCCATGTCGTAGAGTTCCCTGGCGACCCGCTCAACCTGGGCATCCCAGCCGAAACAGAACAGGTCGAACCGGTGATAGAGCGTGGTGAGCCCCCCTGTCCAATCGCTGTCTCGAAAGTTGACGGCATCGATACCTAGCTCATAGAGCTGCGCCGCGTGAACCTCTGGCCCTGCGGGAAGGCGGGCAAGGCGAGTGCTATGCACCAGCCGCACGTCAGGAAATCGTGACCGCAACGTCGTGAGCAGTTCGAGGTCGGGGTGGCAGAGCCACGATGCGCCCGCCACATCTCGCCCAGAGAATTCGCTGGCCCGGCGAAGTGCTTCGACCGTTGGGACGACCGCAGCTGGATCTTTGATGTCGACGGAGAACTCAAAGTCAGCGCCATCGAGCGCGCCGAAAAGATCATCGATCGTCGGCATATGCGCCGGTAAGTCGTGTCGGGCAACCGATGCGATTGCCGTTCGGCGCAGCCTGCCGCTGGCGCGGCCATCATGGTCGAGGATCGCATGCCCGTCGGCGCTAACCCACACATCGCTTTCCAGCCCGTCCGCACCCAACTCGATGGCGTAGGTAAACGCGTCGAGGGTGTTCTCGCGGCGAACCGCTGACGCCCCACGGTGCGCGAACACAATTGGTAACGCTCGTTTCGACGGAATACGTGCAGCCATAGGGCCATCGTTGCCGTTCGAAGCATGTATCAGACGGAATTTGGCTCAAAATCCTCATGAACGCGCTATCGGCGCCGACTGTTGTTGGGAAGGAGATTCCAATGGCCCAAGTTCGAGCTACATGCAACCGCTGCGGTGATATCGAGTTGACGATCGATGCGGTGACTGTGCGGCTGTGCCGTGATGATGGCGACCATGGCTACCTGTTTGCGTGTCCCGATTGCGGAGCTGAACACAGCAAACTCGCTCAACGTCGCACGTTGGACCTCTTGGTGGCGAATGGCGCCGAAGTCGTCGTCTGGTCAGCGCCGATCGAGCGAATTGTGACTACCGGCCTCAGGCCGTTGACGCACGATGACCTTCTTGACTTTCACCGCCTGCTTTGCGATGACCACGCGACAGAAGCGGCGCTTGGAAACTTCGTCGACGACTAGCCAAACATGCGGTTCGCAGCGGCACCTCTCGTGCTGAAGTCTGATCGGCGGTGACAGACGACCGGTAAGATCGTCGCATGTTGAATATTGGCGGCTGGGAGCTGGGCGTCATTTTGCTCGTTGCTCTGGTCGTGCTCGGTCCTACCCGGCTTCCTGAGGTTGCTCGACAGGTCGGCCAGACGGTTTCGCAGCTGCGATCGATCGCCAAAGGATTTCAAACAGAACTCGAGGCCGCAGCTCGGCCTGACTCGCTGATTGCCAACGCGCCCAACGCCGACGGAATCGTCGCCGACCCGTTCGACCTGAAATCCAAGGCAGCATCGAAAGATGTAGCAGCTGAAGCGGCTCAGGCTGACATCAACGGAACCAGCGCCGAGATGAGTCAGGCCTTGTCACCACTGAACACGCGTGATCGCAGCGACGAGGAAGAGTGACGCCGCAGATAGAGGCGGCCGATGGTCGCATGAGCTTGATCGAGCACCTGACAGAGTTGCGGCGCCGCGTCGTGATCTCGGTCATCGCCATTGCGATCGCCGCCATCGTTGCGTGGATCTTCTACCGCCAAATTCTCGACTTCTTGCTTGACCCGTACTGCAAGTTGAACATCGAAAGCGGATTCGAGGAAGGGTGCAGGTTGCTTGCCACGAGTCCGCTGGAACCGTTCTCGGTGCGTTTGACCGTGTCTGGCTACACCGGCATCGCATTCGCCATGCCCGTCGTGCTCTGGCAGGTGTGGCGGTTCATTGCGCCGGGTCTCTACAAACATGAGCGACGGTCGGGCCTCGTCTTTGTCGTTGCGTCGTTTTTGCTGTTCGCTCTTGGCGCTGCATTGGCTTACTGGAGTCTGCCCCGGGCACTCGAGTTTCTCGTCGATGTCGGCGGGCCCGACTTCATCAATCTGTATCAGCCAAGTCAATACATCGGCTTTGTCGTCAAGATGATGATCGGTTTCGGCATCGGGTTTGAGTTTCCGATCATCCTTATCTTCTTGCAACTGCTCGGAATTGTTGACAACGCCATGCTTCGGGCAGGGCGCCGGTTCGCAATCGTGGGCATCGTGGCGCTTGTAGCCGTATTGACCCCTAGTGGTGATCCAATCACGCTTCTTGTTCTTTCTGGCCCTATGTATTTCTTCTACGAAGTCTCAATTCTGTTCGGGTGGTGGCGTCAGCGACGCCAAAACGAGACCGTCGACAACGCCGCTTCGAACATCGGGTGACTTCCGTCGATCTCAGTACCGACGCCACATTTGAACTGGACCCGTTTCAGCGTCAAGCGTGTGAGGTCATAGACGCACGACGCAGTGTGTTGGTTGCCGCCCCGACAGGTTCCGGCAAAACCGTGGTCGCAGAACATGCGTTGCGTCAGGCTGTCAACGACGGAAAGCGCGCCTTTTATACATCGCCAATCAAAGCTCTCGCGAACCAGAAGTACCGAGATTTTTGCGGTCGATTTGGCGATGACAATGTTGGTCTGCTCACTGGCGATACCTCGATACGCGGTGACAGCGCAATAGTCGTAATGACAACTGAAGTGTTGCGCAACATGCTCTACGAGCAGAGCGCAGGTCTCAATTCAGTCGGTTGGGTTGTGCTTGACGAGGTGCATTACCTCCAGGATCGCCACCGAGGACCGGTCTGGGAAGAAGTGTTGCTGCACCTTCCGCAGCATGTTCGCACTGTCTCGCTGTCTGCCACTGTGTCGAACCTTGAAGAGTTCGCGGGGTGGTTGAGATCCGTGCGCGGAGCGACCGAACTCGTGGTCGCATACGAGCGCGCCGTTCCTTTGGAACATCGCATTGCTGCCACCCATCGGGACCGACGCGAAGTCGAAGTGATGGATCTAACCAAGGGCAAAGGACTGAGCCCTGCGGCCCGGCGCCTAACAGCACAACCCAAAGCACGCCGATCATCGTCGGGGCAACGGTCGGGCGGACGGAGTGGCGAGCGAGGCGGTCGGCCTAAGAGCGATCGACCCGAGGGGGCTTGGTCAGCGCCCAAACGCATTGACCTCGTCGATGACCTGATTGACGACGACCTCGGACCGATCATCTGGTTCATCTTCTCGCGTAAAGGCTGCGACGACGCTCTGGATCAGTTCGCAAAAGCCCGGGCGGTCTACACCACCGATGACGAAGCTGACGCACTACTCGACCTAATAAACGAGCATCTCGGATTTCTTGATGACGACGACTGGTACGCGCTTGAGCTAGATCGCTGGTCGGCTGCCTTCGAATGCGGCATTGCGGTCCATCACGCGGGCCTTATTCCCGCAGTTAAAGAAGCCACCGAGCATGCATTTGAGCTTGGCTTGATCAAGGTAGTTTTTGCGACCGAGACCCTGGCGCTGGGAGTGAATCTTCCCGCCCGCACCGTCGTGCTCGACCGTTTGGTTAAGTTCAACGGCGACACCCATGAGCTGCTGACACCGCTCGAGTACACGCAGCTGAGCGGTCGTGCTGGTCGGCGTGGGCTTGACGACCAAGGGACGTCGGTTCTGTGCTGGGGACCCCGAATGGATGTGCAAGAAGTCGCTGAACTGGTTCTGAGCCGGGACTTTCCGCTGCGTTCGGCCTTTACGCCGAACTACAACATGGTCGCCAACCTCGTGCATCGATTTGATGCAGACAGCGCACGCGATGCCATGCGCAGATCCTTTGCTCAGTATCAGCGGACTGAACTGATCGACCGCCTGGCCGCCGATGTTGCGGCACTCGACAAGCAACGCGACACGATCGAGGCCGCGCTGATTTGTGACCGAGGTGACGTGCGTGCCTGGAAACACGATGGCACGGCTTGGGCCGCCGACGAAGAGCTGGGCCAACTGCGGCCCGGAGACGTAATCAGGCTGCCTAAAGCCAAGGTCGGTGTGGTTGTCTCGGTTGCTCACCGATCGGGTGGTGTGGTCGTTCGATCGGTCGACGCTGGCGCTCGAATCGGGGAGTGGCGCACGGGAACCCTGCCGTCTCCCTTGGCTATAGGCGAATCGATACGTGCCGCGGTCGCTGGCGACCCAAACGATCGTGAACTCGTCAAGCGGTTGGGTCGCGAAGTCGCCTCGTTGGGCACCGACGGTCTCATCGAGACTGGCGTGGGCGGCTGTCCACGGCTCGACGAGCATCTCGCCGCGCTGCGCGAATCGGAACGGCTCGATCGAGCGCTCGCCAAGCGCCAGCGGCGCTCACGACGCAAGGATCAAGCCCTGACCGATGAGTTCGACGCAGTAGTCGAGGTTCTCACCCACCTGGGTTTTGTCGAAGATTGGCGCTTGACCTCGAAGGGCATGCTCCTGATGGGCGTCTTTGGCGAAGGCGAAGCCGTTTTGGCCACTGCGATCGCAGAAGGGATGCTCGTTGGTCTCGAACCGCCGGAGCTCGCGGCGGCGCTGTCGAGCCTGAGCTACGAGAAACGCGGAACGGGCGCCGGCCCAGCCTTTCGTTGGCCGACCCGGAACACGCGTGCAGCGATCATGAACCTGCAACGAGCCGCAGATGCGCTCACGTTGCAGGAGACAAAACATCTGAGCGAAGTGCTCACGCGGCGGCCCGATCCCGGATTGGCCGACATTGTCTATCGCTGGGCGATGGGCGATCCACTCGCCGATGTGCTCGACGAAGAGCTGCGGGGCGGCGATTTCGTGCGTAACGTGCGCCAAGTCGCTGATCTGTGTCGACAGGTAGCCCAAGTCGCAGACGGTGCCTTGAGCGAAGTTGCCGAGCAGGCGGCTCAGTGCATCGATCGCGATGTGATCCGAAGCTCGCGCCATGTCGCAGCGAGCTGGACCGACGAAGACGGGCTAGACCACGAACACGACAAACCCGGCGATGATTGAACGTGGCGCTGAGTGGGGAGCTCCGCAGCGTGTCAGCGCAGCTGCCCACACTTTTACTGATGATCGATCGTTCGCATCATGGGTCCGCGACGGTGGAGGAGCTGAGCCCATTTGGCTTACTGGCGGTGATCTTGCCCGCACGCTCGGCATTTCGGGTGACGGTGCGTCTCGTGTCTCGGGTCAATCTCGGCAGTCCCATGTCGTGCCCGTCGACCTGATCCGAGTCGAGCTCGATGGGCACACGCCGGAGCTGGCTGCTGCACACGTTGTCATCGGTCGCTGGGTAAGGGACCGACCCGTACATGCGGTGATGAATGCTGCCTGGATCGGCAACCGAAACATTGGTCCGCGGGCGCACCCCGGTGACGGTCTTGCAGACGTTGTGGCCTTTGATATGGGAGCAAGGCAATTGTGGCAAGCCATGCGGCGCAGCCCGACCGGAACTCACGTACCTCACCCCGCCATTACGGTTAGCCGAAGGGCGACGGTGGAGCTGAGCTTTGAGCGCCCGCGACGCATCTCTATCGATGGTCAAACTGCTGGCAGTGCCACGCAAGTTCGCTGCACCGTCGAGCAAGGTGTGGCATTGGTGGCACTGCCGTGATGGCGCTCGAATCAAACAGGAATCGTGTCGTCGTGCTGGTATGTCCGACTCGGAGGGCTGGGCCACGTAGAGTCGTGCACCTGTGAGCGCGTACATCGCCGAAGACTTTGACAAGGCCGAAGCGGATATTTTGCGCCGCTACTTTACGAACCTTGACCAGCCCGTGTTCGCGCTGGTCAATCTTCCTGAAGTAGTGAAAGGCGCCCTGTTTGCCCGATATTCACGGTCGCCGAAGTCGTTACGACGGTTGTTTCTTGACGAGTTCGTTGTCGACCTCGATATCGAGGGAGACATCACAATCGATGCGACGGTTGGACTCGAACGGGCCGAAGACCTGTACAACCGCGTGTTCTTTGAGTACGGCGATGACTCAGTTGCTCAGCTCGGCGGCGTGCATTTGGCCTGTGAACAAGCCTCGAACTTGTTGACCAAGGTGCTCGAGTGGGGTCGACTGATGTCGTATCTAGAGCAGAGCACCCGGTACATCGCGTATGACTCGCGGCTTGGTGGAAGGTATCGCTACTTTCGGCCGCCCGGGGTGCTCAAGTCTGAGCTTGGTACCCGTTATGTGGCTGAGATGGACCGTATGTTCTCGGCCTACTCGACGCTTATACCCGAACTAACAGAGTTCTTCCGTGCCCAGACGCCAAAGCAGCCGGGTGATTCAGACTTCGTTTACCGAACTGCGATCCAAGCCAAGGCCCTCGATTCGATCCGCGGCATGTTGCCAGCCGCATCGTTGTCGAACCTAGGCATCTATGCCAGCGGACAGGCGTACGAGGCATTGCTGTTACGCATGCGAACCCACCCCTTGGCCGAATCTCGAAGCTACGCAGATCTCATGCTGACTGAACTTCGCAAAGTCATACCTTCGTTCCTCAAAAGAGTCGATATTGAAGATCGCGGCGTCGCTACGAGCGAGTACTACAAGGCTAATCATCGAGCAACGAGCGACATTGCGCTCTCGATCTTTGGCGATGAGCAGCCGCAGCCGAGCCCACGAGTCCGGCTGCTTGATTTTGATCCTGACGGCGAGGCAAAGGTTGTCGCTGCGGCGCTGTACCCACATCTGAACTTGCCTGAGGATCAGATCCTTCGGCGGGTGCACCAAATGTCGGTCGACGAGCGAGTCTCGGTATTGCGGGCGTATGCGGGCGAACGTACGAATCGCCGCCATCGACCGGGGCGCGCGCTTGAGCGCCCGTTCTATCGTTTCGATGTACTCGCGGACTACGGCGCGTTTCGCGATTTGCAACGACATCGAATGATGACTGTTGATTGGCAAACCCTTCAACCAGATCACGGCTACGAAATGCCCGAAGCCGTAGATGCAGCGGGCGTGACCGGTACGTTCCGCGAGGTCATGGATCGGTCCGCCGAACTTCATGAGCTGTTGCGCGGTCCGTTCCCAACTGATGCGCCCTATGCCGTTTCGTTGGCCTATCGGCTTCGATTCGTGATGGACATGAACGCTCGCGAAGCCATGCACATGTTGGAGTTACGTACATCACCACAAGGTCACCCGGCGTATCGGTTGGTCTGCCAAGACATGCATCGGCTCATCGCCGAGGAGGCAGGCCACCACGCGATCGCCGAGATGATGACGTTCGTCGATCACTCCGGAGAGCAGTCGCTCGAACGTCTCGACGCCGAACGCCGCGCCGAACAACGCCGCACTAACCAGTCGCTATGACTGTTTGCGAACAGGCTTTTTCCGTCGATTCCGCACTCGCACGTGCTGGGTGTCTATAGTCCCCGCGGTGCGACCCAATCGAAGGGAAGATGTCCGTGCCTGCTGCTGACGAAGACGAGATTGAGATCGACGAGCCTGAGCTCGGATCTGACACCGAAGATGACGCCGATCTGGCAGAAGCTCCCGACGGCGACTTGGCGGAAGACGTCTTCGACGACGACTTCGTTGAAGAGTTCGCGGACGAAGACGAAGACGAAGACGACGACGATGCCGCAGCTGCACCAGCCGGCAAAGCCGCGGCGGCTGACGACGACGAAGACGATGAAGACGAGCCAGATCCCGATGACGTCGAAGAAGACCTCGACATGATTCTCAAAGACAAGCTTGCCTCAGGCGACGATCTCGAAGAAGAAGAAGAAGAAGACGACGATCAAAAGGTTGTCGCCCCGCTTATTACCGCTACTGAGGGTGACAATGTTGCGCCCAAGCGCGACAATGAGTGGACCTGCAACGGATGCTTCCTGATTGTTTCAGCTCGTCAGTTCGGAAAGAAGTCGACCGCAACTTGCCCGTCAGGTGTAGGCGACTGTCCGTCGCTCGAGATGCTGTGACAGCCGACGACCGGTCCTTGACCGAACGTTTTGTCGACTTGACGGTTTTTGCGCCGATCGGATTCATCCTCGATTACAAATCAGTCGTGCCAGAACTCGCGGCTTCTGCCCGTAAACAGATGAAGTTCAGCCGGTCGCTTGGGCGCGCCGCTCTTGCTTCTGTGCGCCGTCAAGCCAGCGTCGAAGATCCCGGTCATGCAGGTGCTGACGGCTCCGCGCCGGCTGGCACCGTCGCCGACCGCAGTGCTTCGGTGTCCGGTCCGACAATCGACGGATATGACGGTCTTAGCGCACGCGACATTGTCGCCTTGACGGCGGCATGCGACGAAGCGTCGTGTCGGTGGATCATTGCCCACGAACGGGCCAATAAACAACGTGTGACTGTGCTTCGCGCAGCTCAAAACCGGCTCGACGGTCTTGCTCGCTCCTGACCTCATCACCGCTCGGCTGGCAAGTACTGCCGATCTTGTTGTGTTGCAGGCACTCCGCGGGCTGGCGATTGCGGAAACTGCGGGAACCCGCGGTGGTGACGCCGCCATTGCAGAGGCACGTGGCCGTGAAATTGACACCGCCTTTGTGAATGCCCGGAACGCAGATGGAGCTACAGCGAAGGCTCAGTGCCTCGTAGGCGTTGTTGGCGACGCCGTAGCTGGATATGCGCTGGTCGCGACCGAGGCGGGCCCCTACGGCAAGCTGGCGATGCTTCATGAGCTGTATGTGCATCCTGACATGCGCGAGATTGGTGTAGGCGACGCCATCTTGGGCTTCGCTCGCGCCTGGGCAACAGCACGTGGTTGCGTCGAAATTGAATCTCAGGTTTTGCCTGGCAATCGCTCGGCCAAAAACTTCTTTGAGCGCGCTGGCATGGTCACTCGCTTGATGCGGGTAAGTAGCCGGCTGAACTGAGCCTCACCTGACCAGATCGTGGTCGTGTGAGGTCTTTCCGTAGCTAGTTCTTGTTGCGATCGGGGCGTGTTCTGCGCCGAGGCTCAGGCTTGATGTCGTACATCGCCGCAATCGTAGGCAAGCGATGTGCCAGGCGGTCGAGCATGTCGAGTAGATCGTCATCGGGATCTTCGAGTTTTGCTTCAGGTTCGATCAAGTGGCGAACCGGAGACCCAGCCAAGGCATCGATAACCGTTGACCAGCGCTCTGACTCTTCGTCGGGGTCGAGAGCCTCGTGGGTTGCCTTGGTGAGGGCCTCAATGAGGTCCTGCGGCAACGGAACACCGATCTTGGGCGGCCGGCCGCTTTGACGCAACGCCCGCACCACACGCCCCTCATCGAGGGCAGTGCGGATCTCGCGCGACCACGCGGCTTGTTCAGTGTCCGCGCGTGCGACGATTTTTGATCGAAGAGCGGTTCGCGCTGCTGCAGCGTCAGGGCTAGTCGCCTGGGCTTCGCCAGCGGCATGCACTTTGCGCAGATCGCGGAGGTCGGCCGAATCGGCGGATGCGATTGCGGCATCGGCTTGGTCGCGCCACTCGGCATGTTCGAGCTGAGGCGCGAGTTCATCGGTGATCTTCAGGATTGGTCCGAGATCAATGGGTTCGCGTCCTTCACGTGCTGCGTTTCGATTTTGCCGCTCGAGCGCAGCGACCACGCCATCGCGACCCTCGTGCATGAGCTGTTCAGCAACAGGTCGGCGACCCTCAGGCAGGCTGGCGATCCAGGCTTGACGGTGCGTACGCGATGGTCGAACGCTTGATTGACGCGGTCCCCGAGACCGGCCTCGGTCATTGCGTTGTCCCCGTGGGCCATCGCCGCGTGGGCCGTCGCTTCGGGGGCGGTCTCCGCCCTGACCGCGGCCTCTGTCAGCGCCGCGCCCTCGGTCTGCGCCACGGCCTCGGTCTCCGCCGCGCCCTCGACCACCAGACTTGCCAGCCAGGTGAGTTGTCACACCGCCGACATTGTCGGTGGATGCAATCATCTCTAAACGTTCAACGGTGTCTTGTTTCGGCGCTTTCGTCGTGGCCAGAGATATCAACTCGGGTCCGTCGACGGAGAACTCGGCCTCTGCCCGCAGAACGTCACCGACGCTCGCTCCTGAAGGAAGCAGGGAAGAGGCGAATACGCCTTTGGGTTGTTTCGCGCCAGCGGCACGCCACGTGAACGTGCCGTCTCCGCGGTCGCTGGTGATCTCAATGTCGATGCGAGTGGCCATGGAAGTGCCAAAGCTATCCAACTGCAACGCGTGCACAAACGCTTCTGGACAATGGGTTCAATTGCCTATGACCCTGAACCCGTGATGCGGAGGCAACGTTCTAGAGTGTCGGCATGGCCCCCGCACGTTCAATCCGCTCGGCGCGTCGGCGCTTCGCTATCGCCGTAGCGACCACCGCGATGCTTGCTACAGCATGTGGTTCGACCGCTACAACCAACGAATCATCGACCGACTTGGCCGTCGATCGCGAACTGACGGCAGCGACGACAGTGCCAGCTACACCTGCTGTTACGACTGCTCCGTTGGCGATGCCAACCGTTGGCCCAACCCCGACGGCAGTGGCCTTTCCAACGCCAACCCCGCCGTTTGGTCCGACGGGGCGGCCAAGCTACGCGACGGCAACGTCGGTACTTACGGCGACCGATTCGATTGTGCGGCCCCTCGTGTACGACGGGCCCGATGGCGACATCATTCCTGTCACATACACCTATCTCAACGGGCAGGTTGATCCACAGTACGACTGGTTCGTAAATCCGACCTTCTTCGGAAATGACCTTGCGCTGCTGGTCGTCGAAGGAGAACCGGGCGATTCGTGGGCCAAAGTAAAGATTCCAACTCGCCCGGCATTGATTGGGTGGGTCCAGACCGACGACTGGAAATGGTCCGAGTCGAATTACTACGTTCGGGTCAACCTCGGTAACAACACGGTGACGGTGTGGAATGGTGACGAAGTCATCGCCGACACGTCAGTGGTGACCGGCGACTCCGGTCGTGAGACCCCGGTCGTGAGCACCTACATCGATGAAATCATGCCGGGCCCAAGTTCGTCATATGGCCCCTGGCTGATGAGCCTCGGCGTGTTCAGCGACGCGATCAATACCTTTGGTAGCCAAGGCGGTCTTCCAAAGGTGGCAATGCACGGTACGAATCGCCCCGACCTGCTCGGTCAATACGCTTCGAACGGTTGCATTAGGCTGCCAAACGACATCATCTCAGCGCTTGCTGCCGAAGTACCCGTCGGTACTCGGGTCGACATCGTTAACGAGGCTTGAGGTAGAAGCCGTCGCCACGGGGGCTTCGAAATTCTGTTCACAGGTGATCGCCACGCGTCGTAAGATGCTGGCGTGAGCGAAGCACTTGAACAAGACCTATCAGTCGAACTTGATTTCACCAAGCTGAACGCTGTGACTGCTACCGGC
Source organism: uncultured Acidimicrobiales bacterium (assembly GCA_937991435.1). Lineage (GTDB taxonomy): Bacteria > Actinomycetota > Acidimicrobiia > Acidimicrobiales > UBA10347 > UBA10347. Next base: position 23,531 of record CALKPY010000031.1, on the reverse strand, counting down.
AGCGAAGTCGTTCCCGTGGTGTTGCAGCATGCCGACACCGGTGACGTGCTGTTTGTGGGCTACGTCAATGAACTGGCGCTCCGCACCACGCTTGAGGAGCGAACAGCTGTGTTGTGGTCGACCAGCCGCAACGAACTGTGGCGCAAAGGGGCTACATCTGGTGATGTCCTCAACCTCGTCGACGTTCGTGTCAACTGCGAGCAGAACTCGGTGCTGTATCGGGTTCTCCCGGAGCGGACTGGCGCATGTCACACCACTGGAGCCGACGGTAACAGTCGAGCGACGTGCTACTACCGAACGATTGACAGCATCGATCAGCTGTCGTTCGTTGAGGGTCTCGCCTGACACCTGAAGCTGGCTCGCAATCAGCGTTGTCGGCGCCAGCAGGGAACCGCAAGCCCGAAGTTCTCTTTTTTGTTGGCGGCGTCTCGCAGTATCTCGGAGCCGCCCTCGCATACGTGCTGTTCGATCAGCTCGGGGCAATTGTGGTTGTCTGCCTTCGGGTCGTATTCGCGGCAGTAATTCTGTCTGTTCTGCGAAGACCTCGGTGGAGCGATGTTCGCTGCCATCTGCGGCTGTACGCCGCGTTTGGGATAGTTCTGGCGGGCATGAACGTCTGCTTCTATATGTCGCTTGATCGGCTGCCACTCGGCAACGCGGTGGCTATGGAGTTTCTTGGGCCCGTTCTCGTCGCTGCGTCGGCAGCTCGCGGGCTGCGCGGACTGGGCGTCGTATTCCTCGCTGTTGTCGGGGTGCTTTTGCTCGTCGATCTGTCGGCCGAGGGCACAGGGCTCGGCGCAGCATTGGCCTTGGCCGCTGGCGCCCTTTGGGCCGGCTACATCGTGCTCGGATCGCGGGTCGCCCAGGTCGACCCAGCACGTCTTGGCCTGACCGTCGCCATGGTGGTCGGAGGCTTCGCACTTGCGCCGCTTGGTGCCGGCCTGCTTGCAGCCAGTTCTTCAGTTGTGTGGTGGGCGGTGGCTCTTGCGGCGGTGACGGGCCTGTTATCAAATGTGGTTCCGTACTCGCTTGACCAACGAGTGTTGCGGCTGATTTCACGTGGCCGGTTCGCGCTGCTTCAGGCCATGTTGCCGGTCATTGCCTCGCTAATCGGCGTCGTCGCGCTGCAGCAGGTGCCTTCGCTGCGAGAGACTCTCGGTATTGTGCTGGTTGCCGGGGCAATCGCCGCGAGACCCACTCGTGTGGCTCCGGCTCTCGCCCATGACTGATCTCGAACGTCACAATAGCTCCGGCCTTAGCCGTCGATCCATGGCCGGATTGTTTGCCGCGGCGGTCGCTGCAAGCCTGGTGTTGGGTCAGGTTCCGTTCGGTAGAAGCGTGATTTATCCGTTTGCGTTGTTCGCGACGTGGGCGCATGAAATGGGTCACGGGGTCGGCGCTCTCGTTACCGGCAACAAATTCCACGAGCTTGAGCTGTACCAGTCACTCGGGGGTCAGGCGCTCATCTCGGGGGCTGATGGTTGGTCGCAAGTTGTCGTGTCGTCTCTGGGGCTTCTTGGTCCGGCGGTGCTTGGCGCAATCGTGATGCTCGCCGGCAGTCGCACAGCGACTGCACCCTCGGTGCTCGTCGTGCTGGCGGTCGTCGTGGCGGTGTCGGCTCTTATATGGATAAGGAACGCCTTCGGTTTCGCGTCGATGCTGGTGATAGCTGCGGCGTTGGGACTTGCTGCTCGCTATCTTCCAGCGATGGCGAGGGTTGCCCTGACCCAGCTGTTGGCTGTGCAATTGGCGCTTTCGGCATGGTCGGGGCGTGACTATTTGTTCATCGATGGCTTCGAACGCAACGGCTTCCAAGCATCGGATACTCAGCGCATCGCTGACGAGCTTTTTCTTCCGTACTGGTTCTGGGGCGGGCTCATCGGCGCGCTGTCGGTAGTTGTACTTGCCTCGGCCTTTTGGGTCGCCTGGTTGCGACCGTCGACCTCGGATTGATGTCCATGACCAATGCAGCACAACTGCGATGCGTCGGCGTGACTGGGACAGCTGCAAATTGGCAGCTAGCTGGTTTCGCGTTGTCAAATGCTGGGACTCAGGTACCTGTCGGGCAGACCTCACTCGTGATGGGTCAACCCTCGATGTGGGCTGCGATTGACGGTATAGATGAGCTCGACGGGCTTGTTCTGAGGCCAGCGACCTCATGCGCAGAGCCCAAACCGGCGCACGCTCACTCGAATAAGGTCGTGTCGATCGATCACGTCGTGGTCAATACGCCCGATGTTGCCCGAACAGTTGCTGCCTTTGAAGCGCAAGGCGTGCCCGCACGGCGCCAACGCCGTCTTGAGCTCCGAGAATCGATCCGGCTACAGACGTTTTTCTGGCTCGGAGACGTGATCGCCGAGGTTGTGGGCCCAGAAAAGTCGGTATCTGAGGGCCCAGCGACGTGGTGGGGGCTGGCGTTCGTGAGTACCGACCTGGCATCGACGGTGAACCTGTTCGGCGAAAACGCTTCGCCAATTCGACCAGCCGTTCAGCCACGACGTCACGTGTCTTCGGTTCGCTCGGCGGCTGGTCTGGGAGTGCCGACGCTATTGATAACGCCCCATGAGAAAATGGTTCAAGGTGAGGCGGTTGAGGGTGACTGAGCGAGCTTCGCTTTTCGAACGTGAGCGACGGGATACGCCGTGGTCGAGCTGAGTTTGGCCGAAGGCATCGCCACAACGAGGTCGATACGGCGCTACACCGACCAGGCCGTGACCGAGAGTCAACTGGCGACGATGATGTTCCTCGCGAGTCGGGCTCCATCGGGGTCCAATCGGCAACCGTTTCGTTTCGTCGTGCTCCGCGACGGCCCTTCTGCAGTCAAGGCTCGGGGACTACTGGCTGACGGAGCGAGCGAACTTTGGAGCCAGAAGTCAGCGCGAGGCGACTTTACGGCGACGACGAAGTCGTCACCGACGGCGCGAATGATCGCCAGCATGGAGCACTATGTTGATTCGTTCGCATCGGTTCCTGTGATCGTCTTGCCGTGTTTGGTGAGATATCGCGAGGCGTCGCCGAGCGAAGGGGCGTCGGTGTATCCGGCAGTTCAGAAATTGTTGCTCGCAGCACGGTCACTGGGTCTTGGCGGGGCGATGACGATGTTTCACCAGCCGCGCGAGATCGAGATTCGACAGGCTCTGAACATTCCAGACAACGTGGCGATCGCCGCCACTGTCACTCTTGGACACCCGGAAGGCCAACACGGCCCCGTACGTCGTCGCCCGTTGAGTGAGCTCGTGTACGAGGACCGCTGGCAGGGGAGTGCCGAATGGGCTGTAGACCCTTCGGGCACTCGTTTCACTGGCGGTCCGCAGGGCTGAAGACAGCACGTTCCAGTCAAGTGACACCAGTGAACCCGCGGCTGCAACTACCGTCGTGCCGTGCCCCTCAGCTTTGTGCGCCCAATCGGCGCTTTGTTCGTGATGCTGGCGTCGCTGACTGCCTGCGGAAGCGATCCAACGGTGTTGGCAATCGATACGCAAGCTGTGCCACCTGTGGCGTCGCCAGTAGCCACGACCGAGCCTTTGCAGATTCCGACGCTTGCACCGACTGCGACCGCGGTTCCCGGGTCGCTTGACGCTCCGCTGGTCGACGCATCGCAGGCGCAGGCCGCAGCGACAGCCACGCCGGTGCCTAGCCCGACGATCGTAGTGGTCCCTGATCCCACCCCGGTTCCCACCCCAGTTCCCAGCCCGGTGACTGCAACAGCCACCCCAGTCGACGACACAACGGCACAAGATCAGCTCCTGGCGACGGCCACCGCCACGACGATCGAGCAGCAAACACCAACCACGGCGCCCACCGTCGAGGTGCCGACAAGCGAGCCGTCCGCTGTACCAACTGCAGTGGCTTCCAATTCTGAGCGTCTTGTGAGCAGCATCGGTTACGCACCGCTGGGGGTTGCCGACGGCGTGAACCTCGTGTTGCCGGTCGCGAAGATAGAACTCGTGGGGTTCCACGAAGCTGGGCATCCAGGCTCTAAGGCGATTGACACCAGTTCGCTCGGTGTGCCCTCGATGGTGCTCGAGACCAGGTATCGAGGTACGTCATCGAGTTCGGCGGCCGACATCGTGGTTCCACCCGGTGAGGTTGTCGTTGCACCGGTAACCGGCACAGTGGTGTCAGCGGGCAGCTACGTGTTGTACTGCGAGCATCCTGATGCGTTGGTCTACATCGAACCTGACGGCCGGCCAAATTGGCAGGTGCGACTCTTTCACGTCACCGACGTGGCCGTTGCCGTAGGCGACCGGGTCATTGCTGGCGAGACGCTCGTGGCCTCGGGTGCACGAATGTTGCCCTTTGAATCACAAATTGATGAGTTCACGGGTGCGCCTTCGTGGCCCCACGTACACCTTGAGGTTGTCGACAAGAATATCGTCGACACACGACCGCCCGGTCCGGGCTGCTGACACCCGTCAGTCGCACCGCCATGGACAGTGGCGACAGTTGCTGTCGCAACAAGCGCCCCGGCTCTGCAGATAGGCAGCCGTCATGACAAAGAGCCCAGACTCGGGATCGATGTAGCCATCGTGCCCAGCGCGGTTGGCTTCGTCATGGGCCACGGCCTGCGCATCGTTCATCGGGTTGCCTGGCGAACATGTAAGGGCCGGCCGAGTCCGACGAGCGCGGCCTCAACGAGCGTTTCGCCAATCGTTGGGTGTGCGTGAATGGTGGCGGCGAGGTCACCGACCGTCGCTGCCATCTCGATTGCCAGTGCCGCTTCGCCTGCGAGCTCCGATACGTGAGGGCCGACGGCATGCACCCCGCGAACCGTGCCGTGCGGATCGGAGACGATCATGGTGACGCCGCTTGGTTCTCCGACTGCAATAGCGCGTCCCGACGCAATGTGGGGGAACTGGGCGACGGGCCAGCCGTGCGCTGTCGCCTGTTGTGGAGTGACGCCGACAGACAAAATCTCGGGATCACTGAATACAACCGCAGGGACTGCCGCCGGATCAAAAGTGACGTTGTTACCCAATAGTGCTTTTACTGCGACCTCGGCCTGCGCTGTTGCCCGGTGGGCCAGGGCGAGACCTGGTGTCACATCGCCGATCGCGTAGATGCAGTCGGTCGCAGATAGATCCGGGCCGACGACGACGTGCCCGGTCGGGGTCAGTTTGATGCCGGCCTGTTCCGCTGAGCACGTGTCAGTATTTGGATGCCGACCAGCGGCGACGATAGCTATCTCGCACGCGACGCTTGACCCATCGCTTAGGGTCGCACGATTCTCATCAATTGAAATGACGTGCCGACCGAGCGACACGACGACACCGAGCTCGTCAAGACGTTTGGCTACAGGCCGCGCAAGCTCTGACGGAAGCCCAGACAAAAGCTGATCACCGGCCTCGACAATTGTGACGTCGGAACCGAGTTTGGCGAAAGCGGTGCCGAGTTCGACGCCGATATAGCCCCCGCCGACGAGCAGAATTGACGATGGAAGTTCGCGCAGACGCAGCGCTTTGCTTGAATCGACGGTCGTCGGTCCCCATGGCAGGCCAGGTAGCTCGATCGGGCGTGACCCCGTGGCCAGAATCGCATTGTCGAACTCAAGATGCGACACCAGATCGCCGTGGGCGATGCTCAACCGGTCGTGGCGGGCGAAGTGGGCGTGTCCGGCTACGACGTTGACGCCAGCGTCGCGAAGTAGCGATGTCACGCCGTGTCTTAGGGTGTTCGTTGTAGCGACAAGCTTGTCGCTGAGGGTCGCCATGTCGACGCTTATTGAAGACGTCAGACCCCAAGCGGCGGCCTCGATGGCGTGCCACCGTCGATTTGCCGTATGGATCAGTGCCTTTGACGGAATACATCCGACATTGAGGCACACGCCGCCGATCGGTCCCGAATCGATCAGTGTGACCTCGAGACCGGCGTCGGCGGCTTGTAGCGCTGCCGCGTAGCCACCTGGACCGGATCCGATGATGGCCAGCTCGGTTCGGCTCGCCACCGCCCCGACAACCATCAGTCGTTTAGCAGTAGGTCGAGTGGATTCGTCAGCAGCGCCGCGATGTCGGCCAGGATCGAGGTAACGACGTCTCCGTCGAGCAGCCGGTGATCCGCCCCGACGACAACGTGCATGGTCATACGGGCAACGACGGCCGATTCAATGACGAATGGTCGAGCCGCGACTGCGCCAAACCCAACGATTATGGATTCGGGAGGTCGGATTAGCGGCGTTGCCTGTTGGCCACCGAGCGATCCGAAGTTCGTTATCGTTCCGGTGCCGCCCACAGTGTCATCGTGAGTGAGTTCACCCCCACGTGCTCGATCGACGAGGACACGAAGTTGACGGTTCGTGTCGGAAAGATTCAATCGGTCCGCGGTGCGCAACACCGGTACGACGAGTCCATTTGGGCTGGCAACTGCCACCCCGATGTTGATGTTGTCGTGTACGCGAATGAGCTCAGCGTCGACATCGATCGAGGCGTTGGCGAGAGGATGGTTGCGTAACGCCTTGGCCATGGCCGCAACAAAGAAGGCCAGTGGCGTCAGGCCAGTCCATCGTTGGCTGGGGTGGGATCGCAGCTGGGACTGCAGTGCCAAGAGCGGTTCAGCGTCGATCTCGTCGAAGCTGTGAATATGGGGAATTGTTGACCAGGATTGTGTCATGTGCGTCGCGATCGAGCGACGCACCCCTCGCAATGGAATCTCGCCGGATGTGGGCTGCTCATCGCCGCGGTGAGCGACGCTGGCGACTTGGTGTCGTCGCGAGGCGGTAGGAGGTGCGTCGGCTGGATTACCTGGCTCAAGATTGTTGTCGGTCACGGAACCGGCGCCGACCGTCGAAATCGTTTGTCGGTCCTGATCGATCGGTGCAATTTGAGCAGAAATATCGTTGGTCGCAAGACCGAGATCGCTGCGCAGAATGCGTCCGCCCGGTCCGGTTCCTGTTATCTGAGCTAAGTCGATACCGCTCGATGCTGCGAGTTGTCTCGTCGAGGGCGACGCCTTGGGTCGAACGATTGGCGCGATGCCTTCGGCTGATTCGTCGGGTCTTGTATCGGCGATCGTCGGGGCTTCGAGATTGTCTGGGCTGGCATTGTCTGGGCTGAGATTGTCTGGGCGGCGTTCGGCGTGTGAGTCAGCGGCCTCGAGTAGATCGCTCGAGGGGTCGTCGTCGAACACGACCAGCAGTTCGCCGACGCGAACGATGTCGCCAATATCGCCGGCCAGCGCGACCACGACGCCGGCGACCGGCGCAGGCAACTCGGCATTGGACTTGTCAGTCATGATCTCGACAACTGGTTGGTCGCGCTCGACGAGCTGTCCCGGGATCACAAGCCACTGCAAAATTTCAGCTTCTTCGAGCCCCTCGCCAATGTCTGCAAGGTGAAAGTCGTGCTTCACGGTTCGAGCTCAAGCAGTCGAAGCACGCCAGCTTCGATTCGCTTCTGGTCGGGAACATAGCTGTCTTCGAGCATGCCGACCGGATACGGCGTGGAGAAGCCGGACACTCGGGCCGGCGGAGCCTCAAGTGAGTAGAACGCATGCTCGGTAATGGTGGCGATTAGTTCTGCTCCGAATGCTGCGGTGGGGGCAGCCTCTTCTGCGATGAGTACACGTCCGGTCAGCTCGACAGCCTCGACGACAGCGTCAATATCGAGCGGCACAAGACTTCGCAGGTCGAGTACCCCCACCGAAATGTCTTGCTTGGCGAGCGACCGGGCGGCGCGTCGTGCAACTTCGACCTGATAGCTCCACGCAATTATCGTGACATCACTGCCAGACATGACCCAACGCGCCGAACCGAACGGAACACGGTAGTCGCCATCTGGCACCGGCCCCTTGACTCCGCGATAGCCGCGTAACGGCTCGAGGAACACGACCGGATCTGGGTCGCGGATCGCCTCGGACAGAAGCCCTTTGGCATCGGCCGCGCTCGCGGGTGCAACGATCTTGAGCCCGGGAATGTTCGTGAGTTGTCCTTCGAGCGAGTCGCTATGTAGCTCGGGGGTTCGGACCCCTCCGCCGAATGGTGCCCGAATCGTGATCGGCATTGGTAGCCGCCCTTGGGACCGATACCGGAAGCGCGCAATCTGTCCGGCGAGCTGATGCATCGCTTGATAGCTGAAGCCGAGGAACTGAATCTCAGGAACGGGAATCATTCCGCCCGCGGCCAGGCCTACCGACGCCCCGAGAATCGCGGCTTCGGCAAGGGGCATATCGACGACGCGGTCGCTGCCGAACTTGTCGAGCAAACCGTCGGTGGCACGGAAGACACCGCCGCTGATCGCCACGTCTTCGCCGAGCACCATTACGCGTTCATCGCGTTGCATCTCGGCGGCCAAGGTGGCATTGATTGCCGCCACTATGGTCATGTCTTCGGTGACAGGCGACGCCGAGATCGGAGCTATAGGGGCAGCGGCCTGGTCGGTAGCGTTGCCCAGCGGCGCCTGTATCTCGCGGCTGAATGCGTCGGTCATGATGTGCTTCCGAGATGCGCCTCGAGCGAGGCGCGCTCGAGTCGCTGGCGTTGTGTTGGCTGAGCGAACACATGGTCGAACAGGTCGCTTTGTCGTAGCGGAAGGTTCGTCGCAAACGCCCATGCGGCATCGATCGCCTGCTCGGCCGATGCGTGGGCGTCGTGTTCAAGCTCGCTGTTCCACAGCCCTCGGTCCTCGAGCTGTCTACCGAACATGACAATGGGGTCTCGCTGGCGAGCTTCTTCGAGTTCGGCTGCGGGTATGTAGCGCGTCGGATCATCGGCAGTCGTGTGTGCGCCAAGGCGATAGCTGACCGCCTCGATGAGAGTGGCGCCCCTGCCGTCGAGCGCCCGGTCGCGGGCGGCCTGAACGACCTCGTGCATGGCAACGGGGTCCATGCCATCGACGGTGACACCTGGAATTCCGAATGCATCGGCCTTGGCCGCGAAACTGGCGGCGGCGGTCTGTTTGGTCGTCGGCGTCGAAATAGCCCATTGGTTGTTGGCGCAGACAAAGATCACCGGCACCTTGAGTACGCCGGCCAGATTGCCTGCCTCGTAAAAGTCGCCCTCAGATGATGAGCCGTCGCCGAAGAACACGAGCACCACGCCTCGTTCGTTGCGCAGCTTCATGGCCCACGCAAGGCCGACGGCGTGAAGTATTTGGGTCGCCAGCGAAATTTGCGGAGGGAACACCCGAATCGGTTCCGGGATGTGGCCACCGTCAGGATGGCCAATCGCCCACGCAACAAACCTGTTGAGCACCTCAGGTCCATATCGGCCGAGCGCAAGCGGCTCCCGGTATTGCGGCAGTACCCAATCAGTGAGGGGGTCGAGGGCCTGGGCGGCTCCGACAGTTGTGGCTTCCTGGCCGTCGATCGGTGCGATCGTGCCGATGCGACCTTGGCGTTGCAGGCTCCATAAGCGATCTGAGGCGGTGCGAGCCTTGATCATCTCGCAGTGCATAGCGAGCAGGTCTTCGTTTGACAGTGTCGAAACCACTAGCAGGGACTCTAGTGGCCGGGTCGCTCCCGTGACCAGTAGCTTCAGTGCGATGAACCAACCAGCGACAATCCACAGTCAAGAGTCGGGCACTGGAGAATCTGTGCTGTTCGTGCATGGCTGGCTGAATGACAGCACGGTGTGGGGCGGCGTTGTGGCCGAACTGTCGCAGTCGCATCGCTGCATCGCAGTTGATCTTCGCGGACATGGCGACAGCGTCGGCACCGGGCCAGGAACCTACGGCCGCGACCTCGTGCTTGATGATCTCCGTTCGGTAATCGCCGAGCGTTGTGATGGCGGACCCGTGACGGTGGTGGGTCACTCGCTCGGCGGATATCTGGCTCTCGCACTGGCGATTGAGAACCCAGAGCTGGTGGCTGCACTCGGGCTTGTGGCAGCCGGACCCGGCTTCCGCAATCCAGAGAGCCGGGAGCAGTGGAACAGTTCTGTACGTGCGACCGCTGCGGATCGAGAACTTCCGCCGGGTCAGCACGAGATCTCGATGCACGTCGACTCGATGGTCCTGGACCGTTTGTCCGAGATCGAACTACCTGCGGCTGTGGTTGTAGGGGAGCGCGATAAGCGCTTCATTGCTTCGGCTGACGTGTTCGACAAGTATCTACACGTCGCAGGGCGCACCGTCGTTCCCGACGCCGGACACATGGTGCATGTCAAACAACCAAGTGCTGTCGCCGAGGCCTTGCGTTGCGTGTTGTAGCGCTGTCTGCGATTGCTATTCGCCCATAGCAGCGGCGGCTGCAGTGAAGTCGTCGCGCGTCAGAAGCCGTAGCTCATCTGGCGATGACGCGGCGCTGATTTGAGCGATCCGCAGAGCTTGTTGCTCGATTGCCTGCTCAAAGAGTCGCCGGGCATGACGTGCATTGCCGAAGCTGGCGCTGCGCGCTGCCTTGGAGAACAGCGCTTCGAGACGGGCATGGGATCGTGGTTCGATGCGGTACCCGTGCTTTGATGCCAGAAGATCTGTGATGTGCACGAGTTCGCTGGAGCTGTAATCAGGAAAGTGGATTTCGCGGGCGAACCGCGACCGCAGCCCAGGATTCGACTCGAGGAAGCCGTCCATCAACGTTGGATACCCCGCTGCGATGACCACCAATTCGTCGCGGTGATCTTCCATGCGTTTGACAAGCGTTTCGATCGCTTCTGATCCAAAGTCACCCATACGGGGACCTTCGGGCGTCAAGGCATAGGCCTCGTCGATGAACAACACGCCGTTCAGCGCTTTGCGTACCGCTCGGCTCGTCTTCATTGCTGTGTGGCCTACGTACTGACCGACCAAGCCAGCGCGGTCGACTTCGACCAGGTGCCCAGATTCGAGCAGGCCCATGGCGCCGTACAACTCGGCCAGAAGGCGTGCGACTGTTGTCTTTCCGGTGCCAGGGTTGCCACGGAACACGAGGTGGTGCGTGACGGTTACCTTTTCGAAACCTTGTTCGCTTCGCTGACGTTGCACGTCGAGAAATGCGAGGTGGGTATCAACCTGCTGTTTGACTTCCGCGAGGCCGATCAGGCCGTCGAGCTCCGCTCGAATCTCAGCGAGTGGTCGGCGTGGTTTGCTTTGCGATTCGGGCAGGAATGGAGCCAACTGTTTGTCGACACCGAGCCGTTCGGCTGCGTCTCGTGCGACTTCGCCAGCTTGGCTCATCGCGCGTTGCAGACGCTCAAGGGGATCCATAGGCGCGACGGTATCGCCGCCTGTCGTGGCTAGCGGCGGCGACGACGTCGCGTTCGGTCACGAGCGTCGCGCTGGTCGGTTTCGGTCGAGCGGTTTGGGCCCGGCGCTGCGATATCGGGCGGTGTGATTTCACCGTCGAGCACTGCACGCATATACGCAACGTGGTGCGTGGCAGTGCCACAGCAGCCGCCGATGATCTTGGCTCCTGCCTGTTTCATGCGTAGCGCGTGAGAACCCATGACCTCGGGTGTGCCGGTGTAGGTGAGTGCTCCGCCCTTGAACTCAGGTACTCCCGCGTTTGCCTTCGTAATCACTGGAGTCTCGCCAGCGCCAGCGATCAATTCGGTCACCGCGGCCTCGGTCTCGGCGACATTATTGCCACAGTTGGCGCCAAATGCGGCAAGGCCGAGCGCACCCATAGCCTCGGCCGCGTCGGTGCCTGTCACGCCCATCATCGTGCGGCCTGCGGTGTCGTAGCTCATCGTCGCAGCAATTGGAAGATCACACGCTGACCTTGCTCCCTCGACTGCGGCGGCTACTTCGTCGAGACTCGACATCGTCTCGATCCAGAGCACATCGGCACCGCCTTGGGCGAGTCCTTCGGCTTGCTGCGCGAATGCGGTGACGGCGTCGTCAAAAGTCATCTCGCCCATCGGAACAAGAAGCTCGCCCGTCGGCCCCATCGATCCTGCGACGATTACATCTCGATCGCTCGAGTCGGCCGCGTCGCGACCGCGTTGGGCCGCCGCGGCATTGAGCTCGATTACTCGTGATTCGAGCTTGTGGAGCTTCATTCGATATGTGGTGCCGCCAAATGAGTTCGTCAAGATGACATCAGAACCGGCTTTGATATAGCCCTTGTGAATATCAGTGATGTCGTCGGGCATGTCGATGTTCCACATTTCGGGCGGATCACCTGCGGTTAGACCGCGGGCGAACAACTCGGTGCCCATTGCGCCGTCGACGAGTAGAACGTCGCGTTGTTGGAGTAGGTCATCAAAGCTCAACACGCCACTAGTTTGCCCGGCGGATTACTGAACCACGATGTGATCGAAGCGATCCACGCGGTCGGGTCGCGTGCTTGCGAACTGTTACATAGCGTGCTAGTTATGTCGCTATGTCTACGACCGAAGCGCCTGCTGTGCCTGTCATTGCATTGCTCGAAGTCGCGCTCAAGGCGCTGGCGAGCGAACGGCGACTGCAGATCCTCGATTGGCTTCGTGATCCTGCCGCGCACTTCCCGCCGCAAGAACATGGCGACCCGGTCGACCATGGTGCCTGCAACCTGTTCATCGTCGAGAAGCTGGGCATAAGCCAACCAGCAGGATCGAGGCACCTGAAGGTGCTGGTCGATTCGGGACTCGTAGTTGCGACGCGTCGACAGGGCTGGACCTACTACCGCCGAAATGAATCGCAAATTGCCGCTGTGATCGCGGCGCTCAGCAAAATCTGATTTCCTCGTTCAATTGGAGAACGCCCATGCATGAATCACTCAAGGACAAAGTCGTCGTCATCACTGGCGCAGCCGGCGGAATCGGTCAAGCGCTGGCTGAACGGTTTGGTGGGGCAGGCTGCCACGTTGTCGTAAACGACGTTGATGACGCCGCTGCGCAGGCAGTTGTTGACAGCATCGCCGATGCGGGTGGTTCCGCGATGGCGGCGGTCGCCGACGTCTCTGACAGCAGCGCTGTTGCGGCGATGGTCGAAACTGTTATGGCACAGCACTCCCGAATCGATGTACTGATCAACAATGCAGGATTGGTGAGTCCAATGTTGCACTTCTTTGAGGCTGACGAAGCGTGGTGGCGACGGATCATCGATGTCAACCTCACCGGGCACTTCGTTGTTTCGCACCCGATTGCGCGCATCATGGCCAAGCAAGGCGGCGGATCGATCATCAACATGAGCTCCGGAGGAGCGACCCGGGCCCACCGAGCGTTTACGGCGTACGACGCCACCAAGGGCGGAATCGAAGCGTTGACCAGAGCAATGGCGCTCGATCTTGGACCGTATGCCATTCGCGTCAATGCTCTGATGCCTGGCTCGATAGACACGAGCGGACTCGAAATCGCCCAACGCCAGCTTCGGGGCGAGAACGTTCCGCTCGGCCGTATCGGCGAACCCGCCGACATGACCGGTGCCGCGTTGTTCCTTGCGTCTGACGATGCGAGCTACATCACTGGCGACATCATCAAGGTCGATGGGGGAATGCTCGCCCAGCAGCGGTCCGCGACGGTTGACATCATGCCGCCGTCGGACTTCCCGAAGGTCGAGGACCTGTAGTGACGGCGACGGGTATCAGAATCGGAGCTGACGTAGGCGGCACCTTTACCGACATCGTGCTCGAACTTGCTGATGGCACTCTCGCGTCACAGAAAATACTCACCACACACGACGCACCCGAACGGGCAATTCTCGAAGGAATCGAACAGCTCCTCGACGGCAATGGCATCGCGCTCGTCAGCGTTGAACAGATCATTCACGGCACGACCCTCGCCACCAATGCGCTGATTGAACGGCGAGGAGCCGCAACCGCCTTTGTCACAACGAGCGGATTCCGCGATGTGATCGAAACCCGCACCGAAGGTCGTTTCGAGCAGTACGACCTGAACATCGTGTTGCCAACCCCGCTGATCGAGCGCCAGGACCGCTTCGTCGTCGAAGAGCGGCTTAATGCTCGCGGCGAGGTTCTCGTACCGTTCGATGAACGCCAAGCGGCTGCCGTGATCGGTGAAATCGCTGCCCGCGGCTATCAGTCGGTGGCGGTCGGCTTCCTTCACAGCTACCGAAACGCTGACCACGAGCACCGCTTTCGCGACTTGATTCAAGCCCAGCTACCTGATGTGCTCGTTTCGATCAGCGCCGAGGTCTCTCCTCAAATGCGCGAGTTCGAACGATTCAACACCGTGTGCGCCAATGCATACGTGCAACCGCTGATGGCCTCGTACCTGCTTCGACTCGAAACCGAGTTGCAACAGCGCGGCGCGACCTGTCCTCTCTATCTCATTCACTCCGGTGGGGGATTGATCTCGGTCGAAACCGCCGCAGCATTTCCGGTGCGGCTCGTGGAGTCGGGTCCCGCTGGTGGCGCGATCTTTGCTGCGGAACTCGCCGCTCGATTCGGACGCAAGAACGTACTGAGCTACGACATGGGGGGCACGACAGCCAAGATTGCCATCATTGAGGACTTCACCCCGCAGACAGCGAAGAGCTTCGAGGTTGCCCGCACGACTCGATTCAAGAAAGGCAGTGGCATGCCCATATCGATCCCGGTCATCGAGATGATCGAGATCGGCGCGGGAGGAGGCTCAATCGCCAGTGTTGACAGCCTCGGCCAGATCCGAATTGGTCCCCACAGCGCTGGATCTGAACCCGGGCCGGCGGCCTATGACCTGGGCGGAGTTGACCCCACGGTCACCGATGCCAACGTTGCTCTCGGTCGCCTTGACCCAGCCACATTCGGTGCGACCGATATAACCCTTTCGCCAGGTCGGGCCATCGAGGCAATCCGCGAGCGCATTGGGTCCAAGCTCGAGATGTCCGATGAAACCGCTGCGATCGGAATTGCTGAAGTCGTCGACGAAAATATGACCAATGCGGCCCGGGTGCATGCCGTCGAAAACGGCAAGGACCTCAACGGATTCACGATGGTCGCATTTGGCGGCGGAGCACCGTTGCACGCCACCCGACTCATGGACAAGCTCGGACTCGACGAATTGCTCGTTCCCCCTGGTGCGGGTGTTGGGTCAGCGATTGGCTTCCTGCGGGCCCCGTTTGCCTACGAAGCGGTGCAAAGCCACTATTCACGTCTCGATGCATTTGACCTCGCTGGTGTGAATCGTTTGCTGGCTGATCTTGAGAACGAGGCCCGCGAGTTTGTGCGTATGGGAACCGAGAAGGATCTCGTCACCGAGCGCCAGGTCTCGATGCGATACAAGGGGCAGGGGTGGGAGATTCCGGTACGGCTCAGCGCATCTCGATTCGATGAACTCGCTGTCGAGGAGTTGGCACGAGTGTTTTCCAAGGCGTACGAAGAGTTCTTCGGCCGTGCGATCGACGACCTGCCGATCGAAGCAGTGAGCTGGTCGGTACGAGTGGCCTCGGTCATTGAGCGTCCCGAGCGAACTGCAATGCTCGACGCGGGAGCGAGCGCGACCGCTGACAGTCGACGGCAGGTGTACGAGCCGGTCAGTGGTGTCGCCGTCGACACCGCTATCTACTCACGAGACCGTTTGCAGCCCGCCATGGTGGTTTCTGGACCTGCGGTCATTGTCGAGTCGCAGACCACCACCATTTTGGCATCGCACCATCAAGCAGTTTCCCAAATCGACGGCACGCTTCGCATTACGAGGTTCGACCAATGAGCCGCCAAGCTGTCCAGTTCCAAGTCATGTGGAATCGAATGATCTCGATTCTCGAAGAACAAGCGATGACGCTCGTTCGAACCGCTTTCAGTACTTCGGTGCGAGAAGCGGGCGATCTTTCCGCCGGCGTGTTCGATCGACACGGACGCATGATCGCCCAGGCCGTCACAGGAACCCCAGGCCACGTAAATACGATGGCGGCGGCCGTGCCACATTTCATCAACGACATCGGCCCCGAGCGCATCTACCCGGGTGATATTTATCTCACCAATGACCCGTGGAAGGGAACCGGGCACCTTCACGACATCACTGTCACCACCCCGGTCTTTATCGGCGCAGAGCTGATTGGATTTTTCGCGAGCACCGCCCACGTAGTCGACATCGGCGGTCGCGGTTATGGCCCTGACGGTCGCGAGATCTATGAAGAAGGGCTTCGAATCCCAATCATAAAGTGGGTCGAGCGAGGTGAGCTCAATCGGGATCTCGTGAACATCATCGGTACCAACGTTCGAGAGCAGGACCAGGTCCTTGGCGACATACATGGGCTCGCTGCGTCAAACGAGACGGGGCGACGACGCCTGCTCGAAACGCTCGCAGAGTTTGAGATGGTCGAGTTGGATTCCCTCGCACAGTTTGTGTTCAGCCGAACAACCGAGGCGACAATGGCTGCTCTCGGATCGGTCGCGAACGGCGTCTACAAAAATGAGATGCGGGTTGACGGCTACAACGAGTCGATCACCCTTGCTGTCGAGCTGACGGTGAGCGATGACGGCATGCACGCTGATTTCTCGGGGACATCTCCGCTGAGCGAGTTCGGCATCAACGTGCCGATCACCTATGCACAGGCGTACTTCACTTACGCAATGCTCGTGGCGCTCGCGCCCGAATTACCAAACAACTATGCGTCGTTGTTCCCGTTTACCGTAAGCGCACCTGCTGGGGTCATCCTCAACGCCGAAGACCCTGCTCCCGTGTCTGTGCGTCACGTAATCGGCCATTTCGTAACCGATCTGTGCCTCGGGGCTGTGGCGACGGCGTTGCCTCATGTGGTGCCCGCCGAAGGATCAGGCGCTCTTTGGAACTTCCAAGTTAGTGCTCGTTCTGCCGACCCCACTGCGCTGCTCCCGCCGGTTGAGCTGCTCAT
Organism: uncultured Acidimicrobiales bacterium; assembly: GCA_937991435.1. Classification (GTDB taxonomy): domain Bacteria; phylum Actinomycetota; class Acidimicrobiia; order Acidimicrobiales; family UBA10347; genus UBA10347. The sequence continues at coordinate 6,909 of CALKPY010000031.1, read as the reverse complement.
GTTCAACAGCGGCGGTACTGGCGCTCGCCCCGAGATCGACGGGTTGACGGCGACGGCGTTCCCGTCGGGAGTCATGACCATGAGCGCCGAGGCGACTGAGCAGATTGGGCCGATCGTTATCTGGCGAAAGGAAATTCGCGAGAACAGCGGCGGAGACGGACAGTTCCGCGGCGGGCTAGGTCAGATCATCGAGATCGGTCCCGTCGATGGCTACCAGTTTGAGTTCTCGGCGATGTTTGACCGCGTCGAGAACCCTGCCAGAGGGCGAGCCGGTGGAGCCGATGGTGCTCCAGGTCGGGTCTATCTCGATGACGGCACCCCGTTTGCGACTAAAGGCAAACAGACAATCGCCGCCGACAGACGACTTGTCATGGAGCTGCCCGGCGGGGGTGGGTTTGGCGATCCTGCCGAGCGTTGTGCCGCCGCACGCGCCGATGATGAGCTAAAAGGTTACGTGGGTTAGGGCGATGAGTAGCTCGCGTCTTTCCTCTGGAACTCACCGTGCGCCGTCGCGCAACACGTACGACGTCGTGATTGTCGGAGGGGCGATGATTGGGTCGTCTATCGCTTGGTTTCTGTCAGACAATTCAGATTTTGACGGCTCGATCTTGGTTGTGGAGCGAGACCGGTCATACACCAACGCTTCCACTTCGCACACCAATAGCTGCATGCGCCAACAGTTCTCGAACGAACTCAACATTCAGATGTCACAGTTCGCGGCGAAGTTTGTGCGCAACCTGCGCTCATGCATGCGAGACGACGCCGACGTGCCCGATTTGCACTTCGAAAGCTACGGCTACATGTACCTGGCAGGCAGCGAAGACTTTGCTCAGACCCTGAGGTCGAATCAAGAGATCCAATCGGGCTTTGGGGCCGGCACGCAAATCATGACGCCGGCTGAAATTGTCGCGGCGTATCCGTTTTACAACGTCGATGACATTGTCTGCGGCAGTCACAACCTTGTTGACGAGGGATATTTCGACGGGGGAACCCTCTTTTCGGAATTGCAACGAATGGCCCGCAAGAACGGCGTTGAGTATGTCGAGAACGAAGTTGTCGCGATCAACACTGACGCGAATTCGGTATCGGGGGTCGAGCTAGCTTCGGGTGAGTCGATCTCGTGCGGCCTGATTGTCAATGCGTCGGGGCCAAGCGCGGTGGCCACCGCGGCCATGGCTGGTCTTGCGCTACCGGTCGAACCCCGCAAAAGGTTCACGTTCATCTTCGACGCGCAGGACAAGCTGCCGATGAGCCTGCCCCTAACGATCGACCCATCGGGCGTGCATGTTCGCAGCGACGGCGACGCCTACATGGCTGGGTGCACTCCCGCAGATGACCCGGCCGTTGCGTTCGACGACTTTGCAATGGATCGCGACATCTGGGATGACAAGGTGTGGCCGGCTCTCGTGAATCGAATTCCTGCGTTTGAGCGCATAAAGGTGACGTCGCAGTGGGCGGGGCATTACGCCCACAACACGGTTGACCACAACGTGATCGTCGGCCCGCACCACGTGACGCAGAACTTCATCTTCGCCAACGGCTTCTCGGGACATGGCCTACAGCAGGCGCCGGCGATCGGGCGCGGCGTGTCTGAGCTCGTGACGTATGGCTCGTATCGGTCGCTCGACCTTTCGCCGCTTGGCTACGACCGAATTGTTCGAGGCGAGCCCTTCATCGAGACAGCGATCATCTGATGTGTGGAAGGCTCAAACCACATGAGTGAGCTCGTGCAAGCAATAGCGGAACGTGCCTTGGCCTATGTGCTCGACCCACCAGCTGGAGACGATCCAGTCGTAGCGCTCGCGGCGCCTCAAGACCTAGTCACGGTCTTTGGCGAGGCAGCCGGTCTTGCTCTTGCCGACATCGAGGAGCCGAGTGGCGACCTTGCGTTGCTACGAGCGGTCGAACTCGTGGTACAGCACTCGGTACATACCAGCCACCCACGTTTCATCAATCAGAACTTCGCGGGTCCTGACCCGGTGTCGGTCGTTGGTGACTGGCTCGGTGCCGCGTTGAACACGACCGGGGCAACGTTCGAAGCAGCGCCTGTGTTTACGTTGATGGAGAGCGCGGTGCTATCCAAACTCGGACGGCTGGCGGGCTACGACGACGGCGCTACAACAGAAATTCCGATACTTCCGCCGGGACTTTTCTGCCCGGGCGGTTCGACGGCGACGCTGTACGCCTTGCAGCTTGCTCGGCATCGACGTAATCCTGATGTGGTGACGTCTGGTTCGTCAGGAGAACGACTCACCCTTTTCGTGTCGGCTGCAGGCCATTACGCAGCGACGAAGTCGGCAGCGTTGCTCGGCATTGGTACCAACGCTGTGATCAAGGTCGAGACCGACGCGACAGGAGCGATGCACGTGCCCGCTCTTGCCGCCGCTGTCAAGGCATCAAAACAGGCGGGCGAGGTGCCGTTTGCCGTCATCGCCACCTCGGGAACAACGGTGACTTCGGCTTTTGATGACATACAGTCAATCGCCGACATCTGCGAACGGGAGCACTTGTGGCTCCACATAGACGGGTGCTACGGCGGATCCGCTCTTTTTTCTGCGACCTATGCACATCTTCTCGACGGAGTTGCTCGCTCTGACTCGTTTGTCTGGAATCTGCACAAGATGATGGGTATGACCCAACAGTGCACTGCGCTGCTAGTGAAGAACCCACAACAGTTAGCGGCCTGCTTCGCAGGCAAGGCCGACTACCTGTTCCAACCCGACAAACTCAATGCCGAATACGACTCTGGTGATCGAACCTTTCAATGCGCACGACGAATCGATGTGCTCAAACTGTGGCTTTCGTGGAAGCACCACGGAGATGTCGGATTTGGCCATCGAATAGACCATTCAGTTTTGATGGCGGACCATGCGCGACACCGTATTCGTTCATCTCAAGGCACCTTTGTGCCGCTGGTCGAGGGCAACTTCACCAATGTCGTATTCGCCTGGATTCCCGAAGCCGATCGTTCGATCGTGCGTGATGGCACCGAGCTGCGATCGCAGTCGCCGGAGCTGCTGCACCGGCTTCACTCGCTTCCGGCACGTATCAAAGCTCAAATGCAGGCCGAAGGTACGGCGATGATCGGATTTCAACCCGTTGACGGACTAAACGCATTTCGCATGCTGTTTATGAACCCCTCGGTCACGACCGATGACGTTGACGCCATGTTGGCGCTGATCGACACGTATGGGCAGAGAGTCTCGGTCGCCACCTAGCCCTCACGCGGCGTTGAGGCCAGGACTATGCATGAGCCTGTCAGCTCGACGCGATAGGTGAAACCCAGGATTCGAATGCATCGGCGATCTCGTCGCTTGTGCGACATGCCCCGGTCTGTAGGTATTCCATCGCCGTGAGCGACGCATTGTGGGCGTCGAGGCTGGAACCGGCCACTGCGTCTGTCACGACTCGACAGAAATAGTCGTGCTGGTGCCCGTCGACGAACGAATAGTGCACACACACATCGGTGTGGCCACCGACAAAGATCAGGGTCTTGGCACCTAGCCCTTTGAGCAGGATCTCGAACTCGGTGCCGAAGAAGCACGAGTAGCGACGCTTGCGAATGAAGTAGTCATCGCGACGCATGCCGACGATCGCTGAAACTTCGGTGCCCGGATCGCCTTCGAGTAAATGGACCCCTTCTGCTCCGTCGAGCTCTCGCCCAAAGTCGATGAGATTACGCCGATGTGCTTCCTGGAAGAACACGATGGGGATGTCGTTTTTGCGGGCAATTTCGACCAACCTGGGAATGCGGTTCATTGCTGCGTCATATGTCGCCATGAACGGAATGGCAGGTGTCGCTCCATCTGTCGGAGGTCCACCCTGGACATCGACTAGTACGAGTACCGGCTGGCCTTCGATCAGGGCTCGTTGGGGAGACGCCATCGTGTTTTCGATCCTTGAGTAATCGTTTGGGCGCAGCTAGTGCGCGTGGTCAAGCAGCCCGGCAGCGTCGAGTGATAAAAATAGTATTGCGAATAGTGCTGCGCCAGCGATGACGTTGAGTACCGACCGCATTCCCGTATCGATGTTGTGAACCGCAGGCAAGGTGTCGACTGTCGCTACATACAGGAACGTTCCAGCCGACAGCAACAACGCCAAAGCAACGGTTTGATCGCTTCCTCCGTCTAGGAGCACATACGACGCGATCACGGCGATCGGCGTTGCCATAGCGAACAGGATTACGCCGCGAGAACCGCGGGCCCATCCCGCTGGTTCGTGAAGGGCGAACAGGCCAAGGCTGAAGGCAGCGGGCACCCGGTGAAGCAGCACAGCCAGGCCGACAAGTAACGAAAATGCGGTCTCGCCAGTTGCAGCGGCTGCCCCTATGGCCAGGCCGTCGGCCACCGCGTGCACCGAAAGCCCAATAGCGAGCACGCCTGATGACGTTGGGTGATGCACATGGCCGTGCCCGTGGCCCTGAGCATGATCGTGGTGTTCTTCGTGCACGGCGTGACCAATGCCGAAACCTTCGAGTAACAACATCATGAGAAACCCGACAAGCACGGTGGCGCCAAGCACAACTGGTTCTTGAATGAAGACCTCGTCGGCATCATTGGAAGCGGCCTCGGCGGCGACGTGAAACCCTTCCGGAATTACGACCAAAAGGGCAGAAGCCAACAGCAGGCCAGATGCAATCCCTGTCAGGTCTTCGAGTCGACGGTTGCTCAGCCGATTCGAGAAAAGCCGGGGTGCCAGACCACCGAGAAGCGAAAGCGCAAAGATCGCAATGGCGACATAAACCGTAGACATGCAGTCAGCACTCTACGCGAGCCGGATATGACAGTCGTTATACCGCGGCGCGAATTCTCTGCCACCGGTGCAGTCGACGCTCACGGCGCTCAGCTCCCGATTTCGATGAAGACAGGGGAGCAATGCGCCAACGAACATGACGATGGTGGTCCAGAAAATGCTCCGGACGTACACGGCTTTGACCGACAGTTCCTTTTCCGTCGGTTAGCAAAATCACCTAAATCTAGTTCGGCCTGCAAAAAAAGGTACGATCGGCCCATGCAGCCAATGAACGTAAGCGAATTGATGCAACCTCAAGCGCGGGCGTTGGCAGATCCAAGCAGATTCAAGCTGTTTCAGTACATCGCCGAAGCAACAGCGCCGGTCGGTGTAGCGGAGCTCACTGATTTTCTTGGCTTTAACCACAATGCGATACGCCAACATCTAGCTGTGCTCGTGGACGCGGGTGTGGTCGCTGAGTCAAATGAGCAGCGGACCACGCGTGGTCGCCCCCGTAAGCAGTACGTGCTTCGCGACGACGCGCTGAACGCGTTTGGTTCTGTATCGGGTTCGTACCAACGGCTCGCCGAGCTCTTGCTCGAAGTCATAGGCTCCGACGCCAGCCCCTTCGAGGTGGGCTTTCAAGTCGGGGTTGATGCGGCTGGCGCCGGTGGCGACGATGTAGATCTTGCCGAGGTGGAGCGTCAGCTCTTCGACCGATTGCAGGTCGATGGCTTTGAGCCTCGTGCAAGCAACGATGGGGTGATTGAGCTGTCGAATTGTCCGTTCGTTGATGTTGTGACGCAGAACTCGAGTGTCGTGTGCGAGTTGCACAAAGGTCTTATCGGCGGCTTCGTGTCGTCGCAGAACGGTGAGCTTTCGGGTGAGTTGACCCCTGAGAATCCGAACCAAGCTGCGTGCCGGGTCGTTGTAGTGCCGGCGAGTTCCGGCGGCTCCGTCGGCGCCTGACGCGTCGCTGGTAGCGCCCCTGTTCGGACCGAGCCGCTAGAGCCGTGGTTGGCTAGTCGATATCGGGATAGAGGGCGGCCACAAGGTCGGTGATAAGCCAGGTCGCATCGACTTCTTCGAGCGCCTGCCCGACAAGAGTGCGCTCGCTGAACTCTTCGCCGACAATGCGAGCGAGTTGCTCGATCTCAAGGTCGTCGGTGAATCCACAGCGCTGAAGTGTGAGCTCGTCAACGTCGATCTGTTCGTCGACCTGAGCAACGATGTGCACGATGAACTCAATGATGTCGCTTCGCTCGAGATCGGAAAAAGACGTGTGGGTCTCGGCTACCAACGTGAGTCCTCGAATCTTGCTACGTCGAGAGCGTGGCCAAGCAGTTGCGTGCTGTGTACCCGGGCGACGTTACGGGCAAGAGCCCGCACTTTGTCGGCGTTCGGTCCGACCCAACCGAGCTCGACAGTCTCGTGGAATAGTTCAAGCCACCGTTCGAAATGTTCGACGGTGAAGTTGCTCTGCTTGTGTATGAGCGCATGTTGGCGAAAAGGGTTTCCGCTGTATCCAGGCATGCTGAACAGGGCGCGACACCAGAACGCCGTGAGTATTGGAATGTGCTCGGACCAGTCAACTTTGGCCACGTCGTTGAAGAGATGGCCTAGTAGCGAGTCCTGCGCCACGTCGCCGTAGAAGCGTCGCACAAGTTCGGCGACGTGTTCGGGGGTGGCGAGATCGGTCGTTGGCGGCAGCGGCGTCGTCATAGCGATACCGCTCGGTTGTCGGCCCAAAGTGCCATCAGCAGCAAAAATGGTCCTTTGGTAAATTCGGCCTGGCGATCACGTGAGCACCACGAGTTGCAGTGTCGACGCAAGCAAGATTGCCAGTAGCAGAAACGCCAGAACTAGTGTCGTCGGCTTCCTCATGGAGTGCTCGGAATGAGTCGAGTGCTCCTCATGCCTACATTATATCTAGGCAGTACTAGAAATAAAAACGCTATTCTGTCTGACCTACGTCTCGTCAACCTCGATGCCCGAGAGCTGGGCGAGCCGCAGAGCGATAAGCGGTACGTGTTTCTCTGCAATCGTTGCGCCGCGCAAGGTGCGGGGATCGCCAATTGCCAAGTCACTGCTTTGTGTGAGGTCCAGGCTCTGGATCTCACAATTATCGAACCCGACCCCGGTAATGGTGCTGTTCGGAAACTGGACCGACTCAAGCCG
>CALKPY010000030.1 GCA_937991435.1 uncultured Acidimicrobiales bacterium | reverse complement strand
CCGGTACGTTCGGAAGACGAACGCTATGAACAATTGCAAAAGATGGCTGACACTTTCGCGCCGATGTGGCAAGAACGTAATGGTGGTGACAATTTCGACTTGATCACTATGCTTGCTAATGCTGACTCAACGGCGCAGATGGATCGTGAAGAGTTTATTGGCACGCTCTTTTTGCTGATCGTCGGTGGCAATGACACGACTCGCAACACGATGACTGGCAGCGTCTACGGTCTCGATAAGTATCCGGCCCAGTTCGAAAAACTCGTTGCCGCACCTGCGTTGATGACGTCGATGGTTCCCGAGATCATTCGGTGGCAGACGCCGTTGTCATACATGTGTCGTGTGGCAACCCAAGACACCGAACTAGGCGGCAAGAGCATTCTCAAAGATGACCAAGTTCTTATGTGGTACTTGTCGGCCAACCGCGACGAGGACGTCTTTATCGACGCCGATGCGATCGATATCGAACGTGCCAACGCCGACCGCCACCTGTCATTCGGTTATGGAATTCACTTCTGCATGGGGAGCCGACTGGCTGAGATGCAGCTGCGAGTGCTCTGGGAAGAAATCCTTCCGCGCTTCGAGCGAATCGAAGTCTTGGCCGAGCCCGAACGAACCTTTTCATCATTCGTCAATGGCTACGCCAACCTGCCGGTCAGGGTCTCGCGCCGCACATCATGATCACGACGGGTGGTGCTAGTGGTCGTTGGCGGGGGACGAACCCAAAATGGCGGCCACCGCTGCAATCAGGGTGACGCGCAGCGTGTCGAGCTGATCGAGCGGGTCGGGTGCGACAGCTTGATGCCCGAGTCGAAGATTGATGAGTAATGCGGCTAGTCGGCCGCGCTCGGCGCTGGCTGCGGCCGAGGTTGCAGGCGTCGATGCTGCGAGAAGCGATCCAATTTTGGTGAGCGACGTCGCTCTTGGCTTAGCTGCGCCTGTGCTCGCGAAACGTTCAGCCTGAATGATGAGAAATGCGCGGCCCGAAGGACTGTGCAGCCGTTCGATCAGGGGGTCCACAATCATTGCCACGAGTGTGTCGACGGTGAGCAGCGACTGATCGACGTCGTCGAGCACCGCGAAGCGATAGCTGTCGATCTCGCGGTGATGGCGCTCAAGGATGGCATCGAGCAGGCCCTCGCGGCCGCCAAAGTGATAATGGATCGCGGCCGCGTTTCGTTGCTGGGCTGCCTTGGTTATGTGCGCCAGAGTCACGTTGTCGAGGCCATTTTTGGCAACTAACCGCTCACCGGCGGCGATCAACCGGTCTCGAGTCGACGCGTTTGGTGTCACAGGTTTGATCAGAATGGCTTGGTGCCAGCAATTTGTACTCGGTGCATTTCACGCTCGAACGACTGATCAAACGCCGCACGCTTGTGGTTCGTGCATCGGTTGTCCCAGATGATCGTGTCTCCGGCACTCCATTCGTGCTCATAATAAAAGCGGTCCTGATCGCAGAACTCGCGCAGTGCGCCGAGAATGTCAGCTTCGTCCTGAGCGCGATCTTCGAAGCCCACGAGTTTGTGTATGAACAGGCTGAAATAGAGCGTTTGTCGGCCTGTCTCGGGGTGGGTGCGAATTAGCCGGTGCGGGAAGTCAGGAACTGCCTGCGGGATGTATTTCTGGTTATCGCCGGTGAAACCATGGCCCTTGCCGCCGCCAGCGTAAGGGTTGATGCCGATGCCTTCGACTCCTTCGATGCGGGCCCTGAGCTTGGGGTCAAGCTCCTCAAGCGCCATATGAAGGTTCGACCATGATGTGTTGCCGCCAGCTGAAACCGGGGGAACCGTGACTGCGTGTAGTGCGGCTCCCTTGAGCGGCTGCGGCAAGAACTGAAAGTCGGAATGCATAGGCAGCGGAACCCGGCTTCCGACGCCCAGTTCGTCGCGGTTGGACAGAATCGTCACCGCTCCTTGATCGTCGGTGCCGAGAACGGGGATGTCATCTTGCGGTACAAACTGGGGGCCGAACCATGAGGCGATCTCAAGCAAACGGTTGTCGGTCACGGGTTGCTCCTTGATGACCAGAACGTGCCGCTCGCGAAACGCTTCCAGCAACGTCCAGATATCGCCACCGCTCAGCTCTGCGGTGATGTCACCGTGGACTTCGGCGCCGACGGGTGCATCGATTGGCGTGACGGAGATTGCTCTGGTTGTAGCGGTCATAGGTGGCTCCAATTGCGTTGGCTAACTACAGATCTGGCGGGGCGGTCGAAAGGCCGTTAGCGACTTCAACGAACGCGTCGATCGTTGCGGCGACTGCATCGGTCGCGAGCCTTAGGGAGCTGGGTGATGTCGCCCGTTCGGGAGTGTCTTCGGGCGTGTGGAAGTCGGCCCCGGCTCCGCTGAACGACAGCAGCGGCAGCCCTGTCTTGGCCCAGGTTGTGGCCTCGCCAACCCAGCGACTCGACTCGGTGACCAGGTTGTAGCTGGCGGCGACAAGCGCATCGCGTGCCGATTCGGCTTGTGCGGCAGTTATCGACGTCATAGCCAGGCGGGTCTGTGCGAGGCGTCGCCCTTCGGGTGAACGTTCGTCGGCAGCGATCGATGCGCCAAGGTGCACAATTGCGGCGATCGGTCCATTTTCGGCGAACCCGCCAGCCAGGAAGTGATCTGCGCCGAATGCGCCCAGCTCGTGGCCGCCCGTCGCCACTACGAGCAATGGAAGGTGCGAAAATCGCTCGATCAGGTGCAACAACACGGCGATGCCGGTGGCGCGCTCGCCGGCACACCGGAACCAGCCGTTCAGAGGCGTAGTCAACACAATCTTGGGGCCGGCGACGGTGTTGGAAGCCACCACTGTCGTCGTCTCGCCAGCGGCATATGTTGCGTTGGCTGTGATCGACACACCGTGAGCTGCGGTGGCAGCGTGGTCCCGTTGAGCAATGAGAAAGGTTGGAACACCTGATCCGGGACGAATGCGCCGATTAACAGCGACGAGGGAGCCGTCGCTGTGAGCTGTGGCGAACACGAGTGGGTCCGGCGAACTCAAGCGATGTTTGGCGATGGCCTTATCGAGCGTTTCGGGGTGGCCGCCAAAACCGACGTCGAGCAAGACCGGCCCCGCTGACGCGGCTATTGAGCCTTGGAACTCGTAGGGAACGGCCAAGTGGTCGAGAGCTTCGCCGTTGCTGACGAGAGATGATTCGATCCTGCATTGTTCAAACGGCACCTTTGTGACACGAACCTTGAGTCCACGGCTCGTGCATTCGTCTGCGAGCCATGACGTTGTCGCTCGCTCGACGATTGATCCTGACCGATGATCGCCAAGGCTTGCGTAGCTCTCAACGTGGCGATACAGCCGGTCGCCGAGTGCGGGTGTCGTCACGGCCGCCAGATTAAGTCAGTGGCTTAATCTGTGCAAACGCGAGTGGTCGACTCCCGAATCTTGGCGCGCTACGAGCCGGGTCAGTCGAACGGCCTGAGTTCGGCTGCCTCGTAGTCGAGTAGCCGAGCATGTAGCTCGACGAGTTCGGTCTTGCGGCCGCGATCGCCGGCCAAGTTCTCGAGCTCATAAGGGTCATCGTCGACGTTGTACCACTCGTGTTCGACATCATCGAAGCTGGCGTCGACTGGCACTGACATCGGCGTGTCGGCCACTGTTCCGTCTCGGCGTACTCCGCCGCCGATGCCGTAGTAGCGGGCGTATTTCGTGGTTCCGTCGAAGAACCCGCGCAACGCGTAGCGCGTATCGGCCAAGGCTTCGGATTGAGCGCTTGCTTGTGCGAACAACACGTGGTCACGGACTGATGTTGTTGGTTCCGCAAAGACGGGCGACAGGTCGACCCCGGACAGGGTCGGCTGATCGCCAATTGCCACGCCACCCGCTGCGCAGATTGTCGCCGCGAGGTCGACGTGGGTACCGAGCGCATCGGTCGACTCGCCGGCGACCACGCCGGGACCCTTGACGATCAGTGGCACCCCCATAACCTCGTCGTAGATACACGGCAGCTTGGCGCGCAGGCCGTGGCTACCGCATGCGTCGCCGTGGTCTGAGGTGTACACGATCATGGTGTCGTCGTAGATGCCGCGGTCGTCGAGCGCTCCGAGCAGTCGCGCCAACGAGGCGTCGAGCTGTTCGTGCAGCCAGGCGTAATAGTCGAGCTGGCGCAGCCATGACTCGGTGTCGTTGAGATCGATTGACCCAACCCAGTGCTCGGTGTTGCGCACATGTTGCCACGCGCTTTGAATCGCGGGCTTGGTTGACAGGTCATCGCCGAAGTTCGCCGGCAGCTGATCGAATCGCCGTGGGTAGTCCTCGGGAGTAGGCACAAGGTCCATATCGCCAAGGCGCAGATGTTGAATGAACTCAAACGCCTTGGCGTCGTCGGGGTGGGTGGCCTGATACGACAGGTGATCGATGGGGAAGTGCATGATGTCGTGTGGATTTACGAGGGCCACGGTTAGGCACCATGGTTGCGAGTCATCACGCTGATCGAGCCATTCAATTGCGTGATCGACGATGATCGGGTCGAAATGCCGGCCGGTCCAGGCATTACCGGTGAAGTGCTGGTCGTTGCCCTGCCAACCGCTGTAGCCGTGTGCTGACAGATCGGGCGTGACGCTGTGCGTGAGGTGCCACTTACCGACGTAACCCGCCTCGTAGCCAACGGAGCGCAACAGGCTTCCAATGGTTGGAATATTCGGGTCGAGCGCAAGGTGACCGGGGAAGCTCACATTGTCAACCACGTTGTGCTGGGGCAGATATGCGCCGGTGTACAGGCTTGCTCGAGACGGCGAGCACGGTGACGAGTGTGTGAAGTACTTGTCGAAACTGAGCCCGTCGCTGCGTAACCGCTCGTGGGCGGGCAGTACTACGGTGTCGCCCAACCAATCATTGCGACGTTCTTCGTCAGAAACGATGAACAACATGTTGGGTTGTCGCGCATTGGTCATCGGCAAATGGTAGACGGGGCCAAATGTGAGACGGGGGAGACAAAGGGGTAGCTATGGGCGACGAGGGTGACGCGCTGCGAGAGGCACGTCTGCATAGTGGAGAATCGTGGGCTGATTTCTGCGACACGCTCAAAGCTGCTGGCGAAGTGGTGTTGGCTGAGACCGCCGATGGCAACGAGCAAGACCGAGTCGAAGGGTTTCGCTATCTCACCCGCATGTTGTTGATGGCATCGTTTCGAGGCATCGAGCGAGCTGGCCCTACCGAGCCGCAACGCATCATGGTGATCCCGCCGCCGATGAAGGGCGGAATTGGCGTGCAATCGCCAGATCAGGATCATGTCGTGCAGCCGGTCGATCCGACTGTTCGGTATCGGGTCACGGGTTCACGGGGAACCGCGCCGTACGTGCACATGTCGGCCTGGACCCCGCCGATTCCCGAGTGGGTGGGAACCCGGTCAACGGCGCATGAGGCGATCGCGGTGCTCGCAGCGTTTAACCCCAACGCGGCGGTGACACCCCATACCGCGACGCTTGATGATTACACCGACGCGGACGGCAACGTCGACTTTGTTCTGTCGGTCGAACCGCACGACGGCCCGTGGATGCCCATGGCCGAGGACACCCGTGAGCTGATGATGCGGGTGGTGTACGACGATCGGTCTAACCAGCGCAAACCTCATCTGTCGATCGCCCCGCTCGACGCCACACCTGGTTCGAGTATTCCGACCGCGGCAGATATGGCCAACCGTCTCGCGATCGCCAGCCAAATGGTGGTTGGCATTCAATCGGACTACGCCAGATGGACCCGCGACCTCAGAGTCAACGAGAACCAGCTGCAGCTGACCAATGACCACTACCGGCGCATTGGTGGATCGCCTGATGACCGTCATTTCGAATTCGGCTACTGGCGGCTAAAGCCAGGACATCAGCTTGAGATCTCGTTCGATCCGCCGGCGTGCCGCCACTGGAATTTTCAGCTGTGCAACCACTGGATGGAAAACCTGGCGAACTACGCGACAGGATCCGGATACTTGGCCATGGACTCAGCGATACCCAACACCGATGGCACGATCACGATCACGGTGGCAACCGATGCGATCGGTGCAACAAACCATGTTGACCCTGGCGTTCACGACCACGGCGTGATGGGCTTGCGGTTCGTCGAACCTGATAGCCCACCAACTATTGATGTGCGGCTCGTACCGATCGCCACCGGCTTGTGAACCATGACAGACCCAACGCACTTGATTGCTGATGATCTAATCGACGCAGCTTGCTCGGCTACGACGCTCAATGACTTCGGCGCTGATGGCTGGCAAACCGGCCTTGGTCTGGTGTGCGAAGGTCTCAACGCAAACCGTGTGCGCAGCTCGGCTCGGGGTCGACTCGGCACCGAGATCACCAGCCATCTTGAGAACCGACTTCGTGTCGTCGACTGGCATCGGCAACACCCTGAGCTGGCCAGTGAGCCAGTTTCGTCGCCGGTCATCATTCTCGGCTTGCCTCGCACTGGCACCACAGCGGTCAGCTATGTACTCGACCAAGATCCTCAATTTCGCAGCTTGCTGAACTGGGAAGCCGTCTATTCGGCGCCGCCCGCTGCTGCCAGTGACCGGCGCAGCGACCAGCGATGTGTTGAGCTTCTTGAGTTCCAGCGTGCGGTAGTCGATCACATTGATCCGCCCCCGCCGCACTGGGAGTGGGCCGACGGCCCAACCGAGTGCACGTTTCTGCTCGCTCAAGATTTCAAGACCGTCATGTGGGACAGTCGTGCTCCGTCGCCGGCGTACCACGAGTACCTCAACGAGTGCGACATGGAATCGGCGTACGCCTATCACCGATCGGTTTTGCAGGTGTTGCAGTCGAACACGTCTGGTCGTTGGTGTCTCAAGATGCCTGCCCACGCTCTCTTCATCGATGACGTGCTGCGGGCCTATCCCGATGCCCGCTTCATCTGGACCCATCGTGACCCGGTGGCGGCCACTGCCTCATTTTTGAACCTGACGGCCTTTGCTCACGGGTTGACTATCGGCGCTCCCGATATTGAGTGGATCACCAGCACCTGTTTGCCGCGTCTCGCGCAACAGGTGGAGCGGCCCATGCGGGCGCTCGCCGGGCACGATGTCTGCCACGTTTTCTATGACGACTGGCTGGCAGACCCAATGGCCGCGATCACCACGATCTATGAGTGGCTTGAAATGGACCTCGTTGGCTCGGCCAGAGATGCGATGGTTGGCTGGCTCGGCGATGACCCCTTGGCGGTTTCGCGCGGTTCCAAGTCGACGGTCGAAGATTTCGGGTTGCAACGCGACCAGGTGTATGAACGTTTTGGCGACTACATGAACCGGTTCGATCTCGAACCGCGAGTGCGCTGAAAGCAACAGCAACAGGTGCGACGATGAACGATGATGTGATGAATGCTGGTCCTGGCAATCCGTATTTGGCTGATAGTTGGCACGCGATCGGCCACGGCCGCTGCGATCAACAAGACAGCTACAGCGCCGCTGGCCCCGTGGCGCCGTCGCGTGTGGTTGAGCCTGACGAGATCCAACACGCGGTCCTTGGTCCTGGGCATTTCGGAAGTCTGGTTTCGCCCGAATACCCCGATGGCCGGCGGGTGATCTGGAGTAACGGCCGACACGATCTACACAAACTCGACTCGGACACGCTCGAAGTGCTCGCATCGCTGAAAATATCTGACGAAACGCCGCTCGACGAGGCTGAGATGCAGGCAGCCACAACGGGCCTCGATGACCTGCGCGGAGACGCCGCGATTGCGCACGCCATGGGGCTTGCCATGCGGTTCATGACCGGTGTTGACGGCGTGTATGCGCTCGTCGACTGCGACAACACTGTGTTTGTCAGCCGTAGCGATGTCGTGATCGCGTGGGGCGACGACGATCCGTCAGACCCAAACAGCGTTATCGTCGAACACGCCCGTTGGGAGCGCCCAGCGGGCGTGACGGGTTCCTTCGTCGGTATGAATCTGACCTTTGATGGATGGTTGGTTCTGAGCACCGACGAGGGGTGGATCGTGTGCTTGTCGCGTGACTTTGCCAGTTGGCACACACTGCAACTTCCTGGAGC
>CALKPY010000029.1 GCA_937991435.1 uncultured Acidimicrobiales bacterium | reverse complement strand
TGTCGGTGCGATGGTCGCTGTCGCCGCGACACGCATCACCGGCCGCACCGGCGAACTACGTGACGAAGGCGACGCCGTGTCGGGGCGGGCGACGACAGGCGCCGTAGAGGACGCATTGGCTGTCGCCGGTGGTGCCGCTGTCGCGGAGTCCGCTGTAGCGGGCTTCGGCCCGGTCGCTTCACGCACAGACGACGGCCGCCCCGTGTCTGCCGCTGGCCGTGCCGGGCTGTGGGGCCTGACCCACGGGTCTATCGGTGTCGACGTCGTAGACCAGGCCGTCACGTACGAAGGCGACCGTGTCGGTGTGACAGCGAAGGCTGCTGTCGGTCTCGCAGCGTTGGGAGCTGCGGTTCGTGCCGGGGTGCCGACACGTCGTGTGCGGCGTTGGGTGCATCGCCACGCCAACCCGTTCGCACCGCACGAAAACCTTGCTGGCAAGGAATGGTCCACGAACCGTGAATACCGTGCGGCGGCGTCATGGTCGCCGGCGGCGTTCCCGTTCGTAGCTTTCTTGCGCCCCAACGATCACAACGGGTGCGCCTGTTTCATCGAAATCCTCGTCGACGTCGACAACGACGAAGTCGACAACGTACTCAACGAATTGGAAGAGGTTGCGTAGTGATATTTGATGCTGACCATAAGAATCTGCAAGCGGCTGTCGATAGCGCTCTGGTCGAGCACGGCATTTTCGCCGGGCTACCTGTGACGAGAGCTGAAGTCGTCAGCGCCGTCACTGACGGGTTGCTGGAGAACAGCTACATGCTTCGCACTCTGGCGAACTCGCGACGCTGGTCGAACCACGTCTCTGAGATCGGGGCGACGCTGCAGGAGTGGGACGTGTTCCAGCGCCCACAGCCTGTCGAGGTTCCCGACTTCGACATGGCGGATGACGGTTCGCAATGAACGACGACGATCTTCTCGGCGTCCCGGAGACGCCACCGAAAGAATGGTTCACCGAAATCCCTTCCTGGCTTTTTGGTGGCGACGCTCACACCCATTTCAATCTGATCACCGACCCCGACCATCCCGATTTCGGGCGGTTCGCCGGCGTCGTTTACGACGAGCGCTACTGCTACGCGAACATCACCGACGAATGCTGGTCGCCACCGGCGTCACAGGTGAACGGCGCCGGGTTCAACACAACACCGGTGACTGTCGCCGACGGGTCGAAGATCTATGCGGGCGAACCGGTCGTGCTCGGCGGTCACCCTGTTGGCATCGAAAACATGACTCAAGAAGAGGCACGGGACTTCCACGAGGACACTCAGTCCCAGTGGGTGTACGCCACCTACTACGACATCCTGGAACAGCCCGAAGGCTGGCCCGAGCCGGTCCGCATGGGCATCCTGTTGGGCGGTGCGAAACCGTCGATCACTGTCGGCCAAGCCGCCCAGGTGACAGGGCCCGCATCGGGTGAATGGTGGCCCGATCGTTACCGCCACCCCGACACCGGTGCGACCGTCGAGTCGTTGGAACTGCAAGCCATCGTCCGCGTCGGCACCCCCGCCTTGGCCGTCGGGTTGCATGAGCGTGCAGCGTCGATAGCGAAGCAGTCGAACCTGGCGTTGGCGGCATCGCTGACAGCGCCTGCCACCGATTCAGGTAGGCCCGGATGGGTGAAGTACGGCAGCGGCGTCATGGTCGGCCCGTTCGCAGAGCCGACACCGGGGGCAACCCTCGTCGCCTCAGTGCGTGCACCTGTCGACATTGTCGACGCCGACTGCGACTGCCAGACCCCTGACCTTGAACACATCGAACCCCCCAATGATGAAACGAAGGAGCCCGTGATGGCTGATACCGAAGTGACCAACGAAGACGCCCCGAGCCTGAACACGATCGTCGCCGGGCTCACCGCCGACGAACTCACCGAGCTGCGTGAACTGCTTGCGGGCCCAGTCACCGACGAAGAGAAGATGCGCGACATCGCCCGCTCCGTCCTCGCCGAAACTCAAGCGACCGACGCGGTCGCCGCGGCCAACGACGTCGATGTGGACGGCGACGGCATTGCTGACGCCCCGGTCGACGCGGGCACCGAGCCTGAGGTTGAGGCGACGCTGGCTGAGTTGAGCACCCGTCTCTCCGCTGTCGAAGATGCTGTCATGCGTCTGGTGCAGCAGGCGGAGGAGAGCGAGATGGGCGAAGGCGAAGCTGCCGTCGAAGCCAAGGTCGAAGCGGCTGCCCTCAGCGTGGTGCAGTGATGCAGCGGGCGGGCAGGCCACTGCATCTGAAAGACAGCCGAGGCGTCACCTGTCTACGGCGCCCACCCCGGTGGCATGAACGTGCCGCCGAGGTGTTGGCGTCCGACGTCCCCGACACCGCAGACCAGGCGTTCAGCCGTGAACGGAGCGGACGTTGAATCGGACGTTCAGGTCTACAGATGGCCCGCATGAGATCTCGTCGGCGGCGAACGCACCATTGATCGCCCCGCAGATCAGAGTCCCCGACGTCGGTCGCTTCGGTCGCGTTCGTATCACCGTCGACATCGACCACACGTGGGCGGCGGATCTCACGGTGACGCTGATAACCCCGGAGCCGCAGCACGTCGTTCTGATGCGCAGGGTGGGCGGGTCAACAGATCTTGACGAGCGGATCACGTTTGATGACCGAGCTGACGTCCCGGTACAGCGGGCGCCTGCACCGATCGCAGGGACGTACCGGCCGAACCAGGTGCTGGACGCCACCGAACATGACTCGGAAGGGATCTGGACGCTCACCGTCCACGATGCAGCCGCCCAAGACGGCGGGGCGCTCAACTGGTGGGAGATCGAATTTCTCGACCCGATCGCACCGCCTGCACCGGTCACGGCGTCGGGCTGGCCTATCAAAGTCACGTTCGCCGGCAACGTCGCATCCCAGGCGCAGCGGGCGGCGTTTCGCACCGCTGCGGAACGTTGGGAGCGCGTGCTCACCGGACCTGATCTCCCGTTCAACGGTGTGTCCGGTGTCGTCATCGACGCACAGGTGACACCGATCGACGGTGTCGGCCGCATCGTCGGCCAGGCTGGGCCGACACGGCTGCGGCCACGGTCGCTGCGTTCGCTGCCGACACACGGTGTGATGCAGTTCGACTCCGCCGACCTCGCACGCCTCGAGCGTGCCGGTGTCATGGGTGACGTCATCGCACATGAGATGGGGCACGTCCTCGGGTTCGGCACGCTGTGGCCGCTGAATCGTCTCGTCTCCGGGCAGGGTTCGCCGAACCCGACGTACGTCGGGGCTCAGGCGTTGGCGGAGTGGCGTCGAATGCTCGGGTTCGCCGAGCTGTTGCCTGCCGAGAACGTCGGCGGTCAAGGCACCGCCAACGCCCATTGGCGTGAAAGCGTGTTCGGCAACGAACTGATGAGTTCGTTCCTGTCGCACCGTGAACAGCCGCTGTCGAGGCTCACAGTGGCCGCGATGGCTGACCTCGGGTACGACGTCGACATTGCTGCTGCAGACGAATACAGGCTCCCTTGGGACACGCGCCTGTTGGCGATCATGGGCGTCGGCGGCGACCGTGAACCGCTGTGGAAATGCTCACATTGTGTGACGCCTGCAGGCGTCGAAGACGACAGGAGCGTGGCGTAGGCCACGACAGACCTGAGGGGGTCAAACGAAGCAAACGAAAGGCAGTGCCAATGATGTTCACAGCGCCACACCGTTGAGGCGGAAGCCGACCGAGGCCCAGGCCTGCGACGACGCAACAGCCGACGCAGAAGCCGAAGCCACGACCTGGCGGTCGCCAGGTTCTTTGCAGCGAAGACGACTTGTAGACATGGAAGGCGGTGTTGGCATTGACAGCCGAACGTGAACTATTGGAGATCGTGCAGACAGGGGCCCGGTTCGGGTTCGCCGGGCTGTTCGCCTGGGGTGCTGCGGTGCTCCTGGCGAAAGATCAGTGGATCGCCCCGTGGCGCAACCGTGCCACGATGCGTCTGCTGTACGGGCCGAAGATGCGCCCCGGTGAAGGGCTGGCGATGATCGCTCCGGCGTCGACGTGGGACGAAGTTGACGAAGTGATCGAGACGTGGCCTGTTGCTGACAGGGCTTTCGGCTGGTGGATGGCGTACCGCCTCAACTGCCCGTGGTGTACGTCGATCCCGATCATCTTCGCCGCGGTCTCCGTCGCAATGTGGAACCCCGGTTTCGGTGGCGGCGTGCTCGGCGTGACGGCGCGTGCAGTGTGCGCAACCGTCGCGGTGTATGGGGCGTTCAGGACGTTCGCTTGATGGCGGCGTGTGACATCGCGGGCACCCCTGTTCAATGATGGTGACAGTACTTAAAACGATCGGACTGGAAACGATGCGCACAAGGGCAGCAGCAATAGTGGTAGCGGTATTGGCGGTGGCGGCGTGCGGTGACAGCGGGCCTGTAGAGATAACGGCTGCGGACCGCGAGGCGCAGCTCGCACCGTTTGAGGCGGCGTTGGAAGCGATCAACCGTTTCGACGATCAGACGAGCGCTTTGTCGAACCGTGATGTCGCGTCAGTGTGGGGTGCCTCTAACGCTGACGCCCGTGCCGCACTGCGCAACGCTGAAGATATCCCAGGCGCCGAATGCTTGACTAAGAGACTCGAGCCGCTTGCTATCGATGCTCTCGACGCCGGCGATCTGATGGCCAGCTACGTCATCGACATCATGACCCAGGAGGCTGGAGCGGAACGCAGCCTCGAGAGACAGGTACCCGAATACATCGAATCGGTGCGCAGATTCAAATCAGAGTTGACATCCGCTCGAGTCGCCCCGAAGGTTTGCGGCGAAGACAACGCTGACGACTGACACATATTTGGCGACGTGGACAGGCGCGCCTGGCCGGCCTGCAAAGCCGTACCACGTGGGGTTCAAGTCCCCCCGTCGCCTCTAATTGGATGTTTCGTAGGTCTCGATATCAGAGAATAGCACCACCGTCATGCGAGACTCGCGCCCCTCCGCCGTACACGCTGCATACGGCGTTGAGAGGCGTTTGCGCACCTAGCACCCATGACGCTCACTCGGAGCCGTACAGCGTAGCTGTACGGCGCTGTGACGACAGGTGCCGTCGACGGCGACGTCTTCCCGATACCGAGAGCTGCGTGACGCAATGCAGCGACCCAGCAGCGGACCCAGTGGGGACAAGGGCGTGGGAATGCGAACCTCGCGTCTGCGAGATGTTGCCCACAGAATGACGGCCCATACATAGAGACGCGGGGACTTCGCTCTAGGTCCCCGCGTTTGAGGTCGAAAAAACCCCGTCAACACTGGGATCGAAAAAACACGCGGGTACCTGCGGGGAGTGAATCCCACTCCTTCAGTAT
>CALKPY010000028.1 GCA_937991435.1 uncultured Acidimicrobiales bacterium | reverse complement strand
TGAACCGATGACTGTCGGATTGCTTTTCACGGCTCTCACGCTCGGGTTCCGTCACGGAGTTGATTGGGACCACATCGCGGCGATCGCCGACCTCAGCGCGGCTGCCAAGGACCGGCGGCGGGGCTTTGTGCTGTCGTTTGTCTATGCCTGCGGACACGCCGTTGTTGTGTTTGTGCTTGGCGTGGCTGCCATCATTTTTGGCTCTGCACTTCCCGATGGGCTTGATGAGTGGATGGGTCGACTCGTCGGCGCAACACTTGTGGTGCTCGGATTATGGATTGCATGGGATCTGGCTCGCAGTGGTCGTGAGTTTCGTCTTCGCAGTCGCTGGATCCTGGTGCTAAACGGAACGTTTGCCGGGCTCCGTCGGGTGCGAGATGCCGCGGCGCGGCGTCAGGTTGTGGTTGAGCACGGACACGATCATGACCACGGCGAAATCGTTGATCACCAGATGTTCGCAGCGCACGACCACGCTCACAGCGACGAAGCGCTTACCGCAGCTGAGCGCTCGATCGTCGAGCCCATTGCGAATCACGCCAAGGCCGGAACTGGGTCTAGCAGCGTCGGTGCAGGATCAGTGGCTGCCGCACCGGGTGCCGCGGTCGACTCGTCAACGGCTTCGATGCGTCGCCACGGTCACCGTCACCGTCACGACCTGTATCTCAGCTCGCGGACTCATGGGCAGACGGGCAACGGCACCGCGGCGGGTATCGGAATGTTGCACGGAATCGGCTTCGAAAGCCCGACGCAGATTGCGGTGTTCGTGGCGTCGACCTCGGTGGCTGGAACGACAGCGGGTCTTGCCATGCTCGGTGCGTGGATCGTCGGCCTTCTTTTGGCCAACACGGTGCTTGCTGCGTTTGCGGGTTGGGGGATGCTGAACGCGGAACGTAACTTCGCGGTCTACGCCGCGATTGCTGTTGTCGTTGCGATCGCCAGTGTCGCCATGGGCCTGCTGCTGATCACGGGTATCGATGCGCTTCCTGAGTTGCTCGTCTGATCGGTGCTACAGCGGCTTCGGCTCACGCCATGAGCCGTCGGCCGATCAGCTTGAGACACAAGGTCTCGTCGGCGCCCTCGAAGATCGAAAGCACACGAGCATCGACGAATAAGCGGCTCACTTCGTACTCCTCGGCATAGCCCATACCTCCATGGATCTGGAGAGCTTCGCGTGTGACCCACTCGGCTGCCTTGCAGACATATGCCTTGGCCATGGCTGCCTCGAGAGCGCCGTCACCGTTTGCCATACGTCGCGCGACCACGTACGCGAATTGACGGCTGATCTGGATCATCGACGCCATGGTTGCCAGCTTCACCTGCGTGAGTTGATAGTCGGCGATCGCCGTGCCGAAAACAATCCGCTGGTCGGCGTAGTCGCGCGCAAGTTCCCATGCCCGTTGCATAACACCGACGGCTCTCGCGGCCGTCTGGATTCGACCGTTCTCGAAGCCAGCCATCTGCAGGTAGAAACCTCGACCGATACCTTCGGTTCCTCCGAGCAGGTTTGACGCGGGCACGAACCAGTCGTTGAAGCTGACCTCAAAGGAGTGCATGCCGCGATATCCAAGTGTTGGTATGGCCCGCCCCTCGAGCGTGCCGCTGTCTGCGGTGTGGCGAAATTCGTGACCGTCGTCGCTCGGTTTGTCGACAACCAAAATGCTGAGGCCGCGGTGCCGGGCGTCGGTGTCAGGGTTCGTTCTAGCTAGCACCATGAGCGCATTGGCACGGCCAGCAAACGTGCACCAGGTCTTGGTGCCGTTGAGTAGCCAGCCGCCATCAGTTGCGGTCGCCGTCACGTTCAGACCAGCGACATCTGAGCCAAAATCAGGCTCAGTCACGGCGACCGCGCACAAGGTCTCGCCCGACGCGATCGATGGAAGCCAACGTTGCTTCTGCTCGGCGGTTCCGCCAGCTTCGATCGCCCGAGCGAGGATTTCAGGCCGAGTGATAAGCGAACCGCCAGCGCCAAGCGAGGCATTACTCAAGGCCTCGGTCGCAATGATCATGGCCATGTAGTCGTTGGCGTCACCGGTCGCCGAGCCACCGAACTCTGTTGGAATAGACAGACCAAAGCACCCAAGATCAGCAACGGCGCCGATGATCGACGCCGGAATGTCGAGATCATGGCGGTGGATCGCTTCGGCGTGGGGAGCGATCTTGTCGGCGGCGAACTTACGAAAGGTCTCCGCGACCATTTCGAGCTCGTCGCCGAGGTGCGCAGCGCCGGGTTCGTGCGAGGATTGGGAGACATAGCTGGGATTGGTCGCGAGAGCCACGTACTCTCTCGCGCTCTCAAGAGCGCCGGGATCGACACCCCAGTCGCTTGATCGGGCCCAAATCGTTGCCGCGAGATCGCTCACGAATCGTGCAATGAAAATGTGAGCGAGACGCTCCTCGGCTGGTCCGTGTTGTGCGTACTCGAGAGCCGTTGCTGACATTTCAGCCCCGCTCGCTGCATGGGCTAACGAATAGATGAGTGCCTGATTGGCATCGGGGTCAGCCGCGCGTTTTGCGCATTCGATCCCCGAGTCAACGACCGCCCGTGCGGCCTCAACCGCAGTCCAAGCGTGCTCAAGAGTTGGGACTACAGGCATCGGTTCCTCCAGAACAATCGGCGCCGCTCGAACATTACGTGTTCGGTCCCGGTCCATCTGCAACCAGCCGCTGTTTCTCAAGCCCGATTGCCGCCATCTAGTGCCACAATGTTCGGGTGTCATTGATGACAGACAGTTCGGAACGCATCCTGCTGGCACTTTTCATGGCATTTGTGGGTCAATGGTTCCTTGATGCAGAGCGGTACCTCGTCGCCCTCACACTTCTTCTCGCTGGCGTGGCTGTCGCAATTTCAGGCTCTCGCATGATTACTCGCGATGTCTTTGACCCACCCATGGTCAACCCGGTAAGTCTCAAGGCTCCCAGCCAGGGAACCATGGTTCACTGGTTGATTCCGGCGGTGTTGGCGATTATCAGCATTGCAATCTTCGATGTTCGCGACACGCGAACATCGGACTGGGCGTGGTGGCTTGCAGCCGTCGCCACGATGATCGGATCGGCCTGGTATGTCGACCGGCTGATCAACCGGCAGCGTGTTGTTCGTGACCACTCGTATGCCGCCGATCCTTCGGTGCCCGCCACCGGTTGGCGTGTAGCTGGCGTACGCATTGACCCTTGGGTCCTCGCCGCTGCGGTGATGGTGCTGATTGCTGTTGCGTTGCGGCTCTATCGAATTGGTGAGCTTCCATTTGGAATCTGGTACGACGAGGCGGACCACGCGATACAGGCAGCCCGTATTCGAAACGACCCCAACTTCCGGCCAGTGTTTATCGAAGGTACGTACAAGGCTCCCGCGCACAACGCCTACCTCATCGCGTTTGCGACCGACTTCTTCGGCGAAACGATCAGCGTGGTACGCGGCTATCACGCAATGCTTGGCGTCGGCAGTATCGCAGCGCTGTGGTTCGCATCGAGGTCATTGTGGGGACCGGGCGCGGCGCTAATTGCGATCAGTCTCGTGGCATTCTCCAGGTGGCACATCACTGTCAGCCGAATTGCAATGCATGTGATTGCGGTGCCGTTCTTTGCTGCCGGCACGCTTGCCCTGCTCTTGAGGGCATATCGCAGCGGTCGCAACCTGGACTACGCCGTCGCCGGGCTCTTTGTAGGTATCGGCATGGGCTTCTATTCGGCTCTCATAGCGAGCCTGTTCGGTATCGGCGTGATCGTTTTGTTGTTGGCCCGCCAGCGCAGAGCGTTGATGAAAGTGCTCCCGGGCTTAGTGCTGGCCGCCATCGTGGCTCTGGCCTCGTTTGGTCCGGTGCTCAAGTTTGCGCAGTCCAACAGCGACGCCTATTTCGCTCGACAGAACGAGACAAGCCTTTCGTCGGTTGTGCCTGAGGGCGAACGCCTTGAGGCCTTCACAAACAACTTGAAGACCTACCTGCGGGCATACAACGACAACGGCGATCGCAACGCTCGCCACAATCTGCCCCTGCAGCCAATGTTGTCTCGCTGGGTCGGAGCGCTGAGCATCATTGGGCTCGGCCTCTCGCTTGCAAATCTCAAACGCCCTCTCGCCGCTGGGCTGGTGGTGTGGTTCGTCGCGGCTTTGCTGCCCGGAGCTGTCACGCTTCCGTGGGAAGCTCCGAACACGCTCCGCACCGTTGGCACAATGATCCCGGCGTACCTGTTTGCGGCAGTGCCGCTCATCGTGTTGGTACGGCTCGTAACCCAACATCGAATTTCGGGGCACGAAGACTCAATCGTCGTAGGCGGCGATGCAACGTCGCCGACCCCGGCGACTATCGCTGGCATGCCGTTGCGAGTGCTGGTAGGCGTGGCAGCACTGCTGTTGGTCGGCGGAACCGTCGACGCGCAAGCGTATTTCGGACGACAGGCCGACAATCGGGCCGTCTGGTTTGACCACTCGACGACCGAGACTCTCGCCAGTCGTCTCGTCGTCGACAACCCCGACAAAGACGTCTGGCTCATCGAGGGGTTGCACGCGGAACCATCAACAATGCGATGGATCATCGGCGACGTGAACAAGGTGACCGCTGGCCGTTTTCGTCCGGGCGATATGACCTTGCTTCCGCTCAGTGGGCAACGCGATGCGTTGATCATCGCTCGCCCCGACAGCATGGGCATGTTCGATCTATTTCGCCGGATCATGCCAGAACTCGAGGTCGAGACCTTCAACGCTGACAACGCTGATCAGCCAGGCGAGGCGGCCATCATCGCCGCCACGATTCCCCAAGAGAGCATTCGATCGGCGCAGCGACTTGACGCTTCCGCGCCGGCCGAAAACGGCGACCCTTCGTGGCTCGGCGGATTGATCACGCCCCGAACCGGGCGCTACTCATTCCGGACTGTCAGTTCCCACAACGTGGCAGTGAATCTCGATGGCACTGTCGTGCCGCTGTGCGCCGATGCCGAGTCCGAGGTGTCTGTGCAGCTTGGATTTGGCGCCCACCTCTTTGGCGTGTCGGGAGCGGGTTCCTATGAGGACCAGCTCATCGAATGGCGGGTCGACGATGGCCCTTGGCAGCTGATTGGCGAGCAGAACATTCTCAACGCGGCGTCGATTGACCAGGGACTCATGGCCTCGCACTTCGCAGGTTCCGAAGCTGACGGATCACCGTTGTTCCGCCAGATTGACGCTTCGGTGCTCCGCCAGATTGACGCTGCGGCTCAGCACCAGTTCTGGCTTGGCGGTCGAATTACTTCGCCGAACACCCTGCAATGGAGCGGTTTCCTTGAGATTGATCAGGCCGGCGACTACGAGTTCTGGTTGTCCGCTGACGATCGTGCCGAGTTCGTACTCGACGGCGAGCAGGTGGCCAACGTGCCAATTACCGGCGGCGAGGGCTATGTGCGCGTTCCTCTCGACCGAGGTCGACACCCGATCTCGGTAACCCTGCACGACGAAGAGCCGGGCACCTATGTGCGGTGGCAGTGGGCCCCTCCTGGCGAGGCCCGCAGCTATGTCTCGCCGGAGCACCTGCGCCCGGACTTCACCACGAGGTCCCCAGACTTTGATGGCGCGGCGCGGTGCGAAGAGCAACAGTCGTAGCCGTCGCCCTACAAAGAGCTCGAGCGCTGGCGTTCGGGATCTGTGTCTAGGATTCGAGGATGACGCCTGATCTCAGCGCCCCGTTCGATACCGACACGCTCAGCGATATTGAGGGATTCTGGGCAGGGCCGCGCGAAATTCGCGAGGGTGTCTTTGCGCAGCTTCGTAATCAAGACGAGTTGCACTTCAGCGTCGAACGGGCAATGGAGATCGACGGCGAAGTTGTGTTGCCTGCGGGCCCTGGCTATTGGTCTCTGGTGCGCCATGCCGACATCGTCGAGGCGAGCCGCCGAGCCGACCTGTTCTGCTCCGGCCACGGCAGCAATATTGCCGACCTGCCCCAAGAAATGAACGACTTCTTCGGGTCGATGATCAACATGGACGACCCGCGGCACGCTCGTTTGCGAAAGGTTGTGTCGAGCGGGTTCACCCCGCGCATGCTTGAACAGATCAACGACAATGTCACGACAAGGGCACGCGAGATCGTTGCCTCGATCGAAGCAAGCGGGTCTTGCGACTTTGTAACTGAGGTCGCCGCTCGGCTTCCGCTGGCCATCATCTGCGACATGATGGGCATTCCCGAGAGTGAGCATGAACTGGTCTTCGATCAGACGAACATCATCTTGTCTGGCGGCGATAGCGAATACGTGCCCGAAGGTTCGAACCCGCTCGAAGCGTTCTTGATGGCTGGTGCTGCCCTCGCCGAACTCATGAATCGCATCACCCAGGAGCGGCGTGATGTGTCGACCAACGACCTGACGTCAGCTCTCGTACGCGCCGAAGTTGACGGTGAAACGCTCAATGACGAAGAACTGGCCTCGTTCTTTGTGCTGCTCTGCGCCGCTGGCACCGAGACGACCCGCAACGCAATCAGCCACGGTCTCAAGTTGCTGACTGACAATCCGGATCAACGTGCGTTGCTGGTGAGCGATTTCGAGGCCCACATCGGTGGTGCAGTCGAAGAGATCGTGCGGCTCGCTTCTCCAGTCGTGCATTTCCGCCGAACCGTGACCCAAGACAACGTCGAACTAGGCGGTCACACATTTTCACAAGGCGACAAGGTCGTGCTCTGGTACGGCTCAGGCAATCGTGACACGGCGGTCTTCGAAAACCCGTATGACTTCGACATCACCCGAGATAACAGCGCCCAGTTGGGCTTTGGCGGGCCGGGACCTCACTTCTGTCTCGGTGCTCACCTCGCTCGTCGCCAGATCGCCGCGATGTTCCGTGAGCTGTTCGAGCGGCTTCCCGATATTGCCGCGGCAGGCGAGCCTGACTACCTACGGTCGAACTTCATCAACGGAATCAAGCACCTCGACGCGAAGTTCGCTCCCGTTGGCTGATCAACCGGGATCGCGGTGGGATGGCGCACGAGCCGGGTCCTACGACGAGGCTTGGAAACGCATGCAGGATCAGGGCCAGAACCCTCACGGCGAGGCTGACTTCGTTGAGCGCTTCAGTCCGACCTCAGTACTCGACGCTGGGTGTGGCACCGGACGTGTCGCGATTGAGCTAGCAGCGCGCGGCATCGACGTCGTCGGGTCAGATCTCGACGAGCAGATGCTTGACGTCGCCCGTGTAAAGGCTCCAGATGTTGAGTGGATTCCCTCGGATCTCGCGCAACTCGACGCAGGCCGCCAGTTCGACGTAGTGGTAATGGCCGGAAACATCGTGCTGTTTGTCGAACCAGGAACCGAAGCTGCGGTTGTGGCCGGAGCTTGTCGCCACGTTGCTCCGGGTGGAAGCCTGATCGCTGGTTTCGGCCTCGGTCGCGGCGTGACGGTTGACGACTGGGAGACGTGGATCGGCAGCGCGGGACTTGTCGCCAGCGAACGCTATTCCACCTGGAATGGCGACGCCTTTGACGCTGAGTCTGGATACTTGGTTTCGGTTGCCCGTCGACACTGACCTGGTCTTGTGTCCGTTATCTTCCGACTTTTTGAGAATACGTCGTCGCTGTCATTGGCTGACCAGATGGTGAGCACACGGGCTAAGGCATGCACAGTTCTTCGAGAACAGATCGTGGTTCTTCGGGCAATGACTCGTCGATGACGAGCACGCCCATGAGGCACTCGATGGCCGTTCGGCGATCACGGTCCACCGCATCTGGGCTTTGATCGAGGGTAAACACGTAGTGCTGACCCGTCCAGCTGCCGCCGGCGGTGGCGACAGGGTCAATCGGGTGGTCGATTCCGATTTCAACGAACCCCGCAACCTCGAGCAGGTTCACGAGTTGCGTTGATGTGACCAGCAGCGGTGGCACGCGTGGTCGGCCGCAAATATGCGAGATTTCCAACGGAATGTTGCTCCCGCTGATCGGTTCGGTGTAGCCGTTGACCATCTCGCCATCGACAATCTCGGCGACAGTAACCAGGTCGAGTAGGTCGCCGCGCAGCTCGTAGAACACTTCGATCAGCTGCAACCGTCCATCGGGGTCGCGCCCTGGGCAGCTCAGACTCTGTCCACCAAGAGGCTTTTGGCCTCGAATGCCGGGTCCGCGGTTTTCCTGCCAGATCACGTCGACGATGTCGCCAGTTGTCGGTTCCACCCGAACCACTTGGTCGGGGCTACTCGCCGACTGGATGAGCCAGGCTGCGTCGTCGATCCGGGCGATGGGAATTGCTTCGGTCGTGTCAAGCCCAAGAACGGGGCGAACCGAGAACGTTGCCCGCCGTTTTGGTCGGTAGATCCGAGTAACGCCCAGGGTCATGGTTTCGCCGTCGAGAGTCCGGACTTCGAGTAGGAGATCTGAGACGAATCCCCAGTCGCTGTCCAAAATCGGGGTGACGTTGATGACCGCATCTACGACAAGGTCGTCGATTGGGAATGGCCAGACTTCGCTTACCAAAGGCGGTCCGCCGTCGCCGTAGTCGACGCCGTCGTAGCCCCAGTAGAGGCGTTGGCCGTCGTAGTCGGCTGGACACTCGGTAGCGATCACCATTTCTCGGCCAACCCCCGTCGTTTCAATACCACCGGTGCTACGCAATTCCGTTGCATGGACGGCGACGATTGTGTCGAGTTCGGTTGCTGGGTGGAGCACACGCTGCCATCCGTCGGGCACCACTCGATATACCGTGCTGGCGCCGCACGCAGGGTCGCCGCTCAACGTTTCGCCGAGATGCCATGCACCGCTTGGGCGACCCCCAGCGCTATCGACCGAAGGGATAAGTGCCCGGCCTTCGATTCTGGGCGGTGCGGTCGCGGTGTTGACGAACCTTGGGTCTGTCGTCGTATCGAGCGTGAAGTGGCCAGCAATCAAGTTGCCGGTTGCGTCGAATCGGTCGATTGTCCTCGGACGTTCAGAGAAGTGGTCGCCGACCCTGTGCAGATCGCGAATCTTCCCAACCTGATCGATGCGGCCAACAAAGACGAGCGGACCATAGTTGTAATGATCTGATATGAAACCAACGAGTCCGTCGGGCCCGAATCGCATATCTCGCAGTCTGGGGAGCACCATGGCCTCGTCGGCCAGCGCGGGGATATCGCCAGTGGGAGTTTGAACCAGGATCTGTCCGTTGCCGCCTCCGTTTGCTGGGGGGTATGCAACCAAGTACTCAAACCCGTCAGGCGAGCGACCCAGCGCGACGATGTCCGCCGACAGCCCATCATTCGAAGCCACTTCCGATGTTGCAGACGGTGCTGCGTGAGCAGTTTGGGGACGGTTGTTCGTGATCGCAGCGGAATCGCTTCGTTGGCAGCCAGCCGCACCGAGCATGATCATCGCCGCTGCGGTGAGGTGCCAACAAATGGCGCAGGCTGATCGAATCGTTCGCGACTTCATCTGCGCAGCTTGACAGGCGCGCGGGGCCTGCATGTCCTACGCGGTTGGGGTCTGTTCCCTACAGGACGCTCCCGCTGACGTGCATAACAGTCGCGCAATCGAGTGGCGTGCGATCGCTGCGCACTCCGTCTCAACGCGCAAACCCCGCCGCTCAACCGAGAGCGGCGGGGTTCTAAATCGCACGGGTGGCGCTTCCTTGAGGATCTTCATCCTTCAAGTGTGGCGCCAAAGGTTCGGGACGCTATTCGTCGTCTTCGTCTAGCTTCCGCATGCTTGCGAGAGCCAGGGCCCCAAAGCCAACAAGGCCGAGACCAAGGAACGTGGAGACGTTGGCGGAATTGCCGGTGTGAGCGAGTTGGCTGTCGGCAGCCGCCTCTACAGGAGCTGTTGTCGCCGGTGCAGGTGCACCGACAACAGGACCTGGGTTCTCAATATTGACGAACCCATAGGGCCCGTTCGGCCCCGCAGGCATGTTTGTGATGACTGGATACTCGAACATCTCAACAACGACGACTGGGGTCGTCGCTGGCGTAGTAACTGCGCTGTCGCCAGCTGCAGAAACGGGTCGCCCAAATTCATTCTCAGCCGTCACCTGCGCTGAGTTGGTCAGCGCTTCATTTCCCGCGACTACGACCACGGTGTACTCAATCGTCCATGAGCCGCCGGGAATCAGCTCGCCGCCGTTGTCGGTGTAGGTGAAGGCCATATCGTCAGCGGCGTTACCAGGGGTGCCGCTGTCGTCGGCAATGACCACGTTGTAGGCAGAGCCAGGGCCATTGTTGGTCACCGTAATGCAGTACTTCACGATGTCGCCAGCAGCAACTACGAGAGCGCCAGAGCCGCCTGCAGAGCAGGAAGCACCAAGTTGCACTGCCACCTTGTTCACGGTCAGACCCGCTGCCGGCGAATCTACAGTCGTCGCCGTGTCAGTGACGGGCTCAGTCGGATCACCGAACTCGTTCTCGCCGGTGACTGAAGCGGAGTTCACAATGGCTTCGCTACCGGCCTCAACGGTTACGGTGTATTCAACGGTCCATGACGCCCCTTCAGCGAGCACTCCACCGTTGTCGGTGTAGGCGAACGTGGTGTCATCGGCGGTGTTTGCTGGCGTACCAGCATCGTCAACAATCATCACGTTTAGCGCAGGACCGACACCGGAGTTGGTCACGGTGATGCAGAACTTCACAACATCGCCAGCCGCCACAGGAAGCGGATCAGCTACGGCCGCACCGCAATCGGAGCTGGCCGGAACTGCAACCTTGCTAGCTGAAAGCGCTGGAACCGGCCCGCCTACGGTCACCGCGGTATCTTCGACAGGCGTCGTCGGCTCTCCCTTGTCGTTTACAGCAGTGACCTGAGCCGTGTTCGTCACGTTCTCGTTGCCAGCCTCAACGGTCACCGTGTATTCAACGGTCCATGACGCCCCTTCTGCGAGTACTCCACCGTTGTCGGTGTAGATGAACGTGGTGTCATCGGTGGTGTTTGCTGGCGTACCCGCATCGTCAACGATTGTTACGTTTGACGCAGGACCGACACCGGAGTTCGTCACGGTGATGCAGTACTTCACGACATCGCCCGCTGCAACGGGCATCGGATCGGCGACCGTTGCCGCGCAATCGGAGTCGCCAGGAACTGCAACCTTGCTAGCTGTGAGAGCGGGGACCGGCGATGTGAGGTCACAAGTGTTGACGAATGTCACCGCAAACTTGTTGTCAGCATTCAGTACCAGACCATTTTCGGAAACAATCGAACAACCGGCGGGCAAGTCGCCTTCGGTGACCGTGTAGGTACATGGCACGCCAGCCTCGTCAACGGTAATGAGCGCCATCTCGACGCTGTCGCCGCCTGCGAGGTCAAACGCATCGGGAGCACTACAGGTATCTGCGCTCGGTGTAATGGTGAACGGGAACGGCTCAGCTGGAACATCAGAGCCATCGGCCATCACCTTCGCAATGGTCGCTTCACCAGTCTCGGTTAGCGGCATGCACGAGTTGACGAAGGTCACCGCAAATTTGTTGTCGCGATTCAGTACCACACCGTTTTCAGAAACGATCGAACATCCGACGGGCAAGTCGCCTTCGGTGACCGTGTAGGTACATGCAACGCCAGCCTCGTCGACCGTGATGATGGGAATCTCGGTGCTCGCACCAGCGGCTAGGTCAAACTCTGCAGCCGCACTACAGGTATCTGAACTCGGCGTGATGGTGAACGAGAACGGCTCAGCTGGAACGTCAGAACCGTCAGCCATAGTCTTGCTGACGACGGCGTCACCGAATTGGGTGAGCGGAACACATGAGTTGACGAAGGTGAGCGACAAGAAATCAACGTTTACGAGTTGATCGTTCTCTGAGACCAGAGAACATCCGGCGGGCAGATCGCCTTCGGTCACGGTGTACGTGCAAAACGCACCAGCCACGTCTTTGACGATGACCGGAATCACTAGGCTCTCGCCGCCGAGCAGATCAAACGCTGTCAGTGCGGTACAGGTGTCTGAGCTCGGGGTCAAGGTGAACGGGAATGGTGCATCTGGCACCTCGGAACCGTCGGCCATAACTTTGTTAATGGTTGCGTCCTCGATCGTTGCGCAGGCGTTGCCGAAGGTCGCTCGATACTTGACTTCGCGGTCTAGCACCAGGTTGTTCTCAGTGAGCAATACGCATCCCTCGGGCAGATCAACCTCGGTGACTGTGTAGGTGCAGGGCGTCTCGCCACTGGTTGTCGATACTTGGAATTCAACACTCGAATTGCCCAGCGTCTGAACGCTTGCGGGTGCGGTGCAGGTGTCTGGAGTTGCCGTGATCGAGAAGGTAAACGGCTCATCAGGTATAGCAGACCCCTCGGCCATTCTCTTGTTGATTAGTGCGTCGGCCAGACCCTCTTGCGCCGAGGCATCGGTTGAGTTGAGCGACAGCGCAACAATTCCGATCAACGCAAGCGAAAATCCTAAGACGACCTTCGGTAAATAGCGTTGCAATCTTGGCGAATCCGATCCGGATTTGCGCGCGAATAATGACGATATGAATTCTCCACCCATGCCGTCAGCGTATCGAGAGTTCGCGTCACGTGGCTGCCTAACCACGCAAAGTCTCATCCTTAATCCCGACCAAATTGGTTGCCTTTAGGGGGCGGTGGGTCTAAGGTCAGGATTTCCAAAGACGACTAATCCGATCGGGTTTAACAACAATGGTGCATTCGTACCCAGTGAATCTCCGTCTCGAAGGTCGTTCGTGCCTTATCGTTGGGGGTGGCAATGTGGCAGTTCGCAAGGCGGGCGGACTCGTAGCTGCCGCCGCCAACGTGACAGTGGTTGCACCACAGATAGCTGCCGGGCTAAGTGCCGACAGCCGCATCCGCTGCGTCACCAAGCGCTACGAGACGAGTGATCTTGACGGTCATCGCTTAGTGATCACCTGTACCGACGACCAGCACGTCAATGCGGCTGTCTACCGAGATGCCGAACGACTGGGTATCTGGGCGAACTCCGCTGATGATCCGATCAACTGCGCGTTTACGCTTCCGGCTGTCGCCCGACGAGGGGACCTGCAGCTGACGGTCGCCACTCACGGTCGCAGCCCCGCATTGGCCACGTGGCTTCGCCAGCGCTTCGAGGCCGAGTTTGACGGACGCTATGAGACTCTGCTCGATGTACTCGCTGAGGTTCGGTCCGAAGCGCGTGAAGTGCTTGGTACGAGCGAGGTGCGGGGTTGGAGCGAAGCGCTCGACGCCGGTGCATTCGACCTCGTTGCGAACGGAAACGTGCAAGCGGCCCGTGAGCTGCTGCGACGTCAACTTGGTCTACCTGTCCGCGAATTGGAGCCGGCCCGCGAATTGGAGCTCTCATCATGACCGTGCATCTCGTTGGTGCCGGCCCGGGTGACCCCGAGCTCTTGACGCTCAAGGCAGCTCGCCTGTTGGCCAACGCCGATGTCGTAGTTCACGACCGTCTGGTGTCTGCGGAGATTCTTGCCATGGTGCCGCCGTGGGCCGAACTGATCGACGTTGGCAAAGACCCCAATGGCAAGCGCACAACCCAAGCGGAGATCAACGCACTTCTCATCGAGCGCGCAAAGGTCGCTACGTCTGTCGTCAGGCTCAAGGGCGGCGACCCGTTCGTCTTCGGGCGTGGCGGAGAAGAAGCGATCGCACTCGCAGCGCAAGGCCTAGAAGTTCACGTCGTTCCCGGAATCAGCTCGGCAATCGCCGGGCCGGCACAAGCGGGTATTCCGGTGACCCATCGAGGTATGTCGGCGGCGTTTACCGTTGTGACAGCACAGCGGGGACCTACCGGCAAGCCGGTGAACTGGCGGGCGCTCGCAGAGGTCGGCTCGACAATTGTCGTGCTCATGGGAGCTCGACTTGCTGGCGTCATCAGTCGAGAGCTTGTCGCCGGCGGCCTGAGCGAATCAACCCCGGTTGCGGTCGTGCACGCCGCCAGCACTCCATCGCAAACAATCCAACGCTTCGAGCTCGGCGAGCTCGAGCGAACACCTGTCAAGAACCCGGCTGTGATCGTCATTGGCGACGTTGCTGCCGAATCTGTCTTGGAACCAGCGTTGCTGGCCAACCCCGCCGAGCTGCAAGGAGCCCTGCTATGACCATTCTCGACCTTCCTTCCATCGTTGTTCCTGACGATGACCAGCAAGCTGACATCGACAAGTTCAAAGTCATGTTGGCGGGCTACCTCGACGGAACTGTGTCAGAAGACGTCTTTCGGGTGTTCCGACTCACAAACGGCATCTACGGTCAGCGCCAAGGTGGCTTCAATCAAATGATCCGCGTGCGTATGCCCTACGGCGGCATCACGCCGGATCAGCTCGACATGTTGGCCACACTCGCTGACAGGTACTCACGGGGTTGGGGGCACATCACCACCCGCCAAAACATCCAGATGCATTTCATTCAGCTGCAGCAGATTCCCGAGGTGCTGGAGTTGATTGGGTCGGTTGGGTTGACCAGCCGCGAAGCATGCGGCGACGCCGTGCGCAATATCCAAGGCTGCCACCTCGCCGGCGCCTGCCCATTCGAGGTGCTCGACATCAGTCCCTGGGCTGATGCGGCAAATGAGTACTTCCTACGCAACCCGCTGGGTCAGCGGTTGCCGCGCAAGTTCAAGATCAATTTTTCGGGTTGTGAGACAGACTGCGGACAGGCGATGTTTAACGACGCCGGTGTCATCGCAGTCACGAGAACCCTCGACGATGGCACCGTCGAATCCGGATTCAGAGTGTTCGTGGCCGGTGGCCTCGGCGCAAATCCGCATGCCGCACGTGCCATCGAAGACTTCACGACTAAGCAGGACCTGCTTCCGACGTTGGAAGCAATCTTGCGAGTCTTTGACCGCACCGGCAATCGAGACAACAAATTGCGAGCTCGTATGAAGTGGGTCGTGCAGGAACTCGGCTTCGAAGAGGTGCAACGACAAGTGCTGTCGACACGTCATCTGTTGCCGGCGTCGGCAACTTGGCCAGGTGGTATACCGACGACGGTCCTCGCCCATGGCGATGCTCCTGCTGGACAAGATCCGACTGCTCGTTCTACTGCAATTGGGCAGGGCGTTTCCGTGAATCTGGGCGGTCGAACGCCGTTTGGTCGATGGGAGTCTGCCAATGTTGTTCGCGGTGTCGCCAAGAAGACGGTGTCGGCATATGCATGGTGTGAACTTGGCGATGTCACGTCTGACCAGTTCCGCGGCATCGCCCAAATCGTTCGCGATTTCGATATCGATGTGCGAGCGTCGAACCGCCAGAACTTCATTTTGCGTGGGCTGCGCGAAGAGCAGCTTGAACCGCTCTTCGAACGGTTGACGGCTCTCGGAATGGCCGAACCAGGAGCCGAACTCGTCAAAGACGTCGTGTCCTGCCCCGGTGCTGACACGTGCGGGCTTGCGGTCACCCAAAGCCGTGGTCTCGCCAAGTCGATCTCTGAAGCGCTCGAAGCAGAAGGACTCAGCGAGGTTGGCGGCCTACGAATCAATATCTCGGGTTGCACGAACTCGTGCGGCCAGCACCACGTAGCGGACATCGGGTTCTTTGGCGCTGAGCGCCGAGCGCACGGGCAATCGGCGCCGGGCTACCAGATGCTCCTCGGCGGCTATGTCGGCCAACAGCAGATTCACTTTGGTGACAAAGCACTGAGGCTCCCGGCTCATAATGCCGCCGAGGCGACCGTGCGCGTTGTGCGTCGGTTTGTTGCTGAGCGTGAAGCTGGCGAGAACTTTCGGGGCTGGCTTGAGCGCAGCGGGGGAGCTCGTTCGGTCGCAACCGGACTGAAAGACCTCGACCATTTTCCGACCCCGCAAGAGGATCCGTCGTTCTACGTCGACTTTGACGAGACCGGTCCCTACGTTGCTGAAGTCGGTGTGTCTGAGTGCGCCACCTGATTCCGGCAGTCGAGTTGGTGGTGGCGGCCATTGATGCAGCAAACAGCGCCGACCCCAACCTGCTCGACGGCCGTCCGCTTGCACAGGTCCAGGGGGAGCGCGCAACCCTGTGGGTTGATGAACTGGAACCGGCCGCATCGGCGGAGGTGCATGTCGCAGCGCGAGCCCATCATCTCGAACGCTGGGTGCTTACCCGCAGCTCGTACCCCGATGGGCGAGCTGGGTACCTGCGGTGGCGGCGTGACAACAAGGCCCATCAGGCGGAACGAGCTGCTCAGCTCGTCCGCGAGCATGCTCCGCTGATTGACGCTCATCGTGTCAGTCAGCTTTTGTTGCGGCAAGGGTTGGGAACCGACACAGAAGTTCAGCTCATCGAAGACGTCGCGTGTCTGGTATTTCTCGAAACCCAGTTCGAGCCGATGATCGACAGAACCGAGCCGGATCACCTTGTCGGGATTGTGCGCAAGACGCTGGCCAAGATGAGCAATGCCGCTGTCGAAGCATCTTCGCTTGTTGCGCTCTCGCCGAGAGCAGCCACGATTGTGGCGGCAGCTTCCGAAGATGACGCGTCGTGAGCGAACCCTTGGCCGAGGCAACGAATCTGATTCGGGGTGGATTGCAACGCTCAGGTTTTGATGAGACGTCCGAAGCTCTCTATCTCACGTCTGGCTATGTGTACGGAACTGCTGCCGAAGCAGAAGCGGCGTTTGCGGGCGAAACGGAACGATATATCTACAGCCGATATGGCAATCCGACGGTCGCGATGTTCGAAGAGCGCATGCGGCTGCTCGAAGGGGCACAAGCATGCCGGGCGACCGCGAGCGGAATGGCTGCTGTCTTCGCTGCGCTGATGTCTTCGGTGAGCGCCGGCGGGCGTGTCGTGGCTTCAAGGGCATTGTTCGGAAGCTGTCATGTCATTTTGACCGAGATCCTGCCTCGCTTCGGCGTTGAGACGGAACTCGTTGACGGCACGTCGCTCGATGCCTGGCAAGCAGCATTGGCGCGACCCGCTGACGCCGTGTTCCTCGAGACGCCGTCGAACCCCGGACTCGAGATTGTCGACATCGCCGCGGTGGCCGAAGTAGCGCATGCGGCGGGTGCGGTCGTGATTGTCGACAACGTATTCGCCAGTCCTGTGCTGCAGAAGCCGTTGGATCTGGGCGCCGACATCGTTGTCTACTCGGCCACTAAGCACATCGACGGTCAGGGGCGCACCCTCGGTGGCGTTGTCTTGGGTAGCGCCGAGTTTGTCGACGGACCGCTGCAGCAATTCACCCGGCACACCGGCCCGGCCATGAGCCCGTTCAACGCCTGGGTATTTGTAAAAGGGCTCGAGACGTTGCGGCTACGTGTGCATGCTGCAGCAGATGCGGCGCTGGAGCTCGCCACACGACTCGAAGCTGACCCTCGTGTTGGCGCTGTTCGCCACCCCGAAGTGGCTTCGCATCCGCAGTTCGAGGTCGCTCGACGCCAGATGAGTCGTGGCGGCTCGGTGCTGACTCTTGACCTTGCAGGCGGCAAAGCTTCGGCCTTCGCTGTGCTCGACGCGCTGCAGCTCTTTGACATCTCGAACAATCTCGGCGACACCAAGAGCCTGGTAACCCACCCGGCGACGACAACGCATCGCCGGCTAGATCCCAAGGCTCGGTCCGCCGTTGGGATCGGCGACGGGTTGATACGCCTGTCGATCGGTCTCGAAGACATCGAAGATCTGTGGCGCGATCTCGATCGTGCCCTCGATGCTGCTACACCGTGACCATGTCAGATTCTTCTCGTGCGCCTGCCGGCCATCAGCGGCTCAAGTATCGACTGCTTACAGGCCCTCGGTCTTCAGCTAGTCGCAACGTGACTATCGCGTAGCAGGTAACCGTTGATGACGCTGGCGGGTAGCTCGGCCTCGGGAACAGTCACGACGAAGGTTTTGTTGCCGTTGAGATCGAGTCGAACTCCCGGTCCGCCCCGCACGACGACTGCTGCTTGCTTCATCAGCTTCACGCTGCCGCGATAGCCCCAGCCACCCCACTCCATTGGCCTGACGTCGATAGCCGAAGCCGTTTCGATGCGATCGATAGTGATCTGGGTGCGTGGCCACGGCAGTAGTCCGTAGTTCACGGTCAACCCTGCTGGCCCGGCGTGAACTCGGATAGACGACAGCGAGACCGCAATCAATCCGGCGGCGGCCATCACGAGCCCGCTCACTGGGTTTGTGGCTACCGCCACGATCCCGCCGATGACAATTAGTGCTGCAGCCAGGGCAAGGAGAAGCCCATTCGACATACCGCCGCTCCATGCCGCTACCTCATTTTTACTCAGGTTCAGGACAGGAGCCTCGGCGTCGCCGATGATCGCCTTTTCGCGGGTGCTCAGGGCCCCAGCGCACCAGGCGCCGATCGCGGCGGCGGCAAGGGCAACCCCAAGAACCCATGCGACATGCCAGCCCGATGTCGTGGCCTGTTCCCACGAGTCGAGTCCCCGCTGGGTCCAGGCTGTTTCCGCCAGCACGGCTGCGGCGAGTCCAGCCATGAGTCCAACGACTGCACCAGTAACGAGCGCCCCCTGTGGCGATAGGTGGCCTCGCGCTAGCGAAGCCATCGCAGTCAGAAACGCAACGAGAATGAGCCCGAAGATGAGACCGAACCCAACGACCGACATGGAGCCATCGGGCGGTCCGCTCAATCCCGAATAGTGGCTGGCGAGTGGGTCAGGAAGCTCACTTGCCCAC
This sequence comes from uncultured Acidimicrobiales bacterium, assembly GCA_937991435.1. GTDB lineage: Bacteria > Actinomycetota > Acidimicrobiia > Acidimicrobiales > UBA10347 > UBA10347. The sequence goes on along the minus strand of CALKPY010000028.1, from coordinate 67,923 downwards.
AGGGCCCAAGGTAAGAAAGCGAGCGTTGCTAGAGCAGCGGGCATCGCAATGCCGAGTAGGAACTTTGCAGTTTGGTTTTTCACAGTTGTGCCTCCAGTAGCGAACGTATGTCGCTGTCGCTTAGTCCGTTCTTTCTTGCTACGGCCACCATTTCTCGCACTTTGGAAACGAGGTCTACCCGTTCAATCGCGGTCGCGGTCACGAGCGTGCCGCGCCCTCGCCGTACTTCGAGCAGGCCTTCGTTTCGCAATGCCTGATACGCGCGTAACAGGGTGTGGACGTTGACGTCGAGGGTGCGAGCGAGCTCTCGCGCTGGTGGCAGTCGGTCGCCAGGCCCGGGGTCGCCCGCAGCAATTGCCGCACGCAATTGCCCGGCGAGCTGTTCGTGTAACGGTTGCCCCGAACTGGGGTCGACTCGCAGTAGCATTGTTTTATTATAACTAGAACAAGTCGCAATGCAAGTGAAATCTCAGTTGCACCCAGGGCAGCACTGTCAGCCGGTCTGTGCGATGTTGTCGCTATGGGAAGTTTCGATATGGGCGAAGCGCAGTGGATTGCCAAGCTGGGCAATCTGCGCAACGTGATTCGGCAAGAACTCATCGGGAGCCAGCTCGATGCCCACATACCAGACGGGGTGTCGGTACTCGACGTTGGCTGCGGGCAAGGTACGCAAGGCCTGCGACTCTTGGGGCGCGGTTGCTCTGTTGTCGGCATCGAGCCTTCGGAAGATCTACGGAATCGATTCGCGTCTCACGCCTCGGAACTGCATCTGCTCCCGGAGCTGATGGATGGCTCCATCAGCGAGGTTCCGGCGCTCCTGTCGGGACGATCGTTTGATGCTGTGTGTGCCCACGGCTTGTTGATGTATCTCGATGATGTTGCTGAGCCGATAGCCAGCCTCGCGGATCGTGTTGCGCCGGGCGGAATGCTGTCGATCACATTCAAGAATGCGCATGGACTAGCGATGCGGCCTGCGTTGCGAGGCGAATGGCAGCGCGCTATTGATGCATTTTCCAGCGCCGTCTACGACAACGAACTCGGGATTCAGGCTCAGGCGCATGAGCTCGCCGAGATCCGTGATCACCTGGCAGCGTCGGGATTCGAGGTGCGAAACTGGTACGGCGTGCGGGTGTTCAACGACGCAATCGACGGTGACGTGATTCCGCCATCTCGCGATCGTCTCGATTTGATTCTGCGGGCCGAAGACCTCGCATCGAGAACGGACCCGTACCGATGGTTCGGTTCTCAAATCCATGTGATTGCCAGTCGTTGAAGATCTGCCTGCCACCGACACTTATGTGACACCGTCACCGCCACGGTCTCTCGAATAGAGTGCGCGCCATGAGTTCACTTCCGCTGAAGGGCAAGGTCGCTGTCGTCACCGGGGTGTCGCGGTCGGCCGGTATCGCCATGGCGGTTGCTCGGCGATTGGTCGATGATGGAGCCTCGGTGTTCGCGACCGGATGGCCGAGCCACGATGAGCAGATGCCGTGGGGAAGCACGCCCCGAGACGACGGCGACCTGCCCGCGGAGCGCTACCGCTGGGAGCCCGCAGATCTCGCGGACGCCACAACCCCTGCAACACTGCTCGACGACGCAGCCCACGAATTTGGTCCCGTTGACATCGTCGTAGCAGCCCACGCCCAATCGTCGTCGAACGGCCTCGCAACGGTGACTGCTGAGGAGCTCGACGCTTGTTGGGCGGTAAACGCCCGTGCGAGCGTGCTACTCGCACAAGCGCTTGACCGCCACCATGACGGACAGCGCCCGGGCGGTCGTCTCGTGCTGTTTACAAGCGGTCAACATCTGGGACCGATGGATGGAGAGATCGCCTATGCCGTCTCAAAGGGGGCGATCCACCAGATGACAGCCTCGTTGGCCAACGCTGTGGCCGACAAGGGCATCACGGTCAACACGATCAACCCGGGCCCTGTTGATACGGGTTGGGCCACCGGGCAGGACTATGAAGATGTGAGGAGCGCATTTCCGCAGGGCCGTTGGGGTCAGCCGACCGACAGCGCCCGTATCGTCGCCTGGCTCGTCAGCGGCGAAGGCGATTGGATCAGCGGCCAGGTCATCAACTCCGAGGGCGGATGGCGCCGCTCGTAGCCCGAGGCTGGCGGCGCTGAATCGTGAGTGACCCGTGTGTCAGGGAACCTTCACGGCAGGGCCGACGTACCGGGCCTTGGGTCGCATTATCTTGTTATTCGCCGCTTGCTCGAGTACGTGGGCGGCCCAGCCGACGACTCGGCTCGTCGTAAATGTTGGCGTGAACATGTCTTGGGAGATTCCCGCTAAATGCATTACGACGGCCGCGTAGAACTCGACATTGGTGACGATGGTTGCTTCGGGACGCCATTCGGCGAGAAACGCAAGCATGCGTTGTTCGATCTCGATTGCCTGGTCGACGAGTTCTCCGCCGAGCCCAACCGCCGTTTCGCGCAGCAGCAGGGAGCGGGGATCATCGGCGCGGTACACCGCGTGTCCAAAGCCCATGAGCTTGCGACCTGCTTTGAGTTCGTCGCGAGCCCAATCTTCGGTGTTCTGGGGGCTTCCGATTGCATTGATCATGTCGAGCACGCGGCTCGGCGCGCCGCCGTGGAGCGGCCCAGATAGTGCACCGATTGCTCCGGCAAAGGCGCTGCCAACCCCTGCGCCGGTACTCGTGATGACTCGTGCAGTGAACGTCGAAGCATTGAAGCCATGGTCCGCGGTAAGGAGCAGATACGTCTCAACCGCTCGAGCGAGCGTTGGACTTGCGGCGGTTCCAGTCACCATTCGCACATAGTCGGCAGCATGGCTCAGACTCGGGTCAGCATCGAGGACGGGCTTGTTGGCTGCAATTCGGTAAATGGCGGCTAGCACGCTTGGCGTCGCCCCAACGACGCGAATTGCCCGTTCGCGTCGTTCCTCGGGTGTGAGGTCGATCGTTGCCGTGTCATCGACGACAAGGGAGATTGCAGCCCGCAAAGCCGGGAGAGGGTTGTTCGTCACCGCGACGATTGCTCGAAGTGCGTCAATGAGCTCGGCGCTCAACATGCGGTTTGTGGCGAGTTGGGCCCTCATCGAACTTTCTTCTGCGGCGCTCGGAAGCGTGCCATCAATCAACAGCGAGGCTGCAGCCTCGAACGTCTGGTGGCGTGCGATTTCGACGGCGTCATGGTCGCGATAATGGAAGAAGCCCTCGTCGCCTCGCACGCTACCGATCGTCGTGTCGGCGACAATGAGACCTTTGAGTCCGGGTGGGGCAATGAGTTCATCCATGGCTCCACTCTGCGTTCAAATCGCTATGTTGACAACATTGATCAAGTCAACGTTGACGCAATCAACCTCCGGGCACTCGGTGGTCTATCTACCCTGACGAGGCGTGAGAAATGAATACACATCGTGACTAGTAGCGAGTTGATGACGGCCGCCCAGGCGGCTGCCCGCCTAGGCGTCAAGCGTCAGACGTTGTACGCCTACGTGAGCCGCGGCCTACTGCATCGCACGGTCGCCCTCGACGGTCGGTCCAGCATGTTCGATCCGCACGAGGTCGAACAGTTCCGCATGAGAGGAGCCGATCGCGAAGACGGTGAGCTTCGCACACTGATTGCGACCTCGATCACTCGAGTCGATGATGATCAACTTTTGGTGCGCGGCCAGGACCTTGTCGAATTGGTTCGCAAGGGAACGTCATTTGTCGAGGTTGCAGATCTCATCTGGCAGGGCGGCGATGGCGAGACTTGGCCTGCTGTGGAACCGGAATTGACGACGACGATGTCAGGACTCGACGGGCTGCGATCTCTCGTTGCCCAGGCATCGCATACTGACCCGCTGCGTCATGATCTTTCGGAGCGAACCGTGCGAGCCTGTGGTCGCCGCATGATCACGACGATGGCGAGTGGCCTGCCGCCAAAGCAAAAGGGCCGCTCAACGGATCTCGTTGAAATGTTGTGGCGAAGGCTGACACCGAGACGGGGATCAATCGAGGAACGGGCAACGCTCGACCTTGCGCTCGCCCTACTCGCTGATCATGGTCTTGCTAGCTCCACGTTCGCGGCGCGGGTCGCAGCTTCGGTACGCGCTGACCCTTATTCGGTCGTGTCCACGGGCATGGGCGCCGTCGGTGGGCTGCTACACGGAGCCGCAAGCGCAGCCGTACATGAGCTGATCGCCGACGCCAAAAGTCGCGGAGATATTGCTGCGGCCGTCGGGGATGTTGTCCGGCGTATCGGCAGGGTTCCTGGGTTTGGGCACACCGTTTACAGCAGGCAGGACCCACGCTACGGGGCCTTGATGGCTCAGGTTATGCACGCATGGGCCGACGACCCGCGTTTGGCCCACATACATCGCCTGCGCGATGTCGCCGGTGATCGGCATGGCATGTTGCCCAATGTTGACCTCGCTCTCGGGGCCATGACCTGGCTCTCTGGAATGGATGCCGACGCCGGCGAATCAATCTTTGCCGTTGCGAGAACGGTGGGGTGGATCGCCCATGCACTCGAGGAATACGGCGAAACGGCCCTGCGATTTCGCACGATCGCCCGCTATCTGGGTCCACGCTGATCATGGCCGCCCGCACTGGGGTAACACTGCGTCGCTTGGTGCCGGCCGTCTATGCCCCGATCCTGTTCGGCACGCTGGGCTCTTCGATGCTCATTCCGGTGATGCCGCTGTATCTGACCGACGCAGGGCTGTCTCTCGAGTCGGCGTCAGTCGTGCTTGCTGGGGTCGGCATCGGTGCTTCGATCGCGGGGTTGCCGGTTGGCAGCTTGATCGCCAAGCGTGGCGAGTACACCGCGTTGTTGGTTGCCTTTGGCGTCATGGCATTGGTTGGGCTTCCGCTGGGTTTCACTGACTCCGTCGGGCTGCTCGTTGGGCTTCGGGTGCTCTTTGGCGGAGCACACGTCGCGTTGCGTTTGTCTCGTCAGACATATGTCACTCGCCGAGTCCCCGTCGATCAACGGGGCAGGGCGATGTCATACATCGGAGGTTCCAATCGGGTCGCCTTGTTGCTCGGCCCTGTCGTCGGCGGTGTCGTACTCGATCGATTCGGATACAAGGCGACCTTTATCGTCGCGGCGCTAACGGCGGGGCTCGGACTTGCGCAGGCGCTTGTCTCGCGAGACGTCGGTCTGCCTCTACTCGACCAATCATCGACCCGGCGACTGGTCGGGGGCATGGTCGTTGGCCTGCGAACTCATTGGCGGCGTCTTCTCATCGCTGGTTGGGTTCCGCTGCATGTGGCGGCAGCCCGTCGTGGGCGCTATGTCGTGCTTCCGCTGATCGCTGACGAATTGGGGGTGAGCCCTGCAGGTATTGGCGCCATCGTGACCGTGAGCACGATGGCAGATCTGGCGTTGTTTCCCGTCGCTGGGTATGTGATGGATCGATTCGGAAGACTGTGGGCACTCATCCCGTCGTTCACGCTCATGTCGGTCGGCCTCGTTTGGCTGGGGACGGCAGCATCTACTAGCGCTGTTGTCGCAGCGGGCGCGATGATGGGCGTGGGAAACGGGTTGAGTTCAGGTGGCTTGATGACCTACGGCAGCGATCTCTCGCCAGATGATGCTCCAGGACCGTTCCTTGCGGGTCTGGCCATCTTCGAAGATGTGGGCGCGATCGCCGGACCGCTAGTCGTTGGCCTCGTCGGTGCTCAGCTCGGGCTTGGAGCGGCATCGGTCGCTCTGGCGATTCTGATGGCTATCGGCGGAGCGTGGCTTCTGGGGGCGATTGGCGAGACTTCAGTCAGAGCAGCGCCCCGACTGTTCGGCTCGAAACTGGACTGACAGCGACCGCGTGCGCGTGCTACCCGAGTTCGAGGCTGAGCTGCGCCGGCTTCGGCTCGATAGATGCTTCTGATGCCGCAGCCAATTTGTCGAGCAACCCCGACGATCGCACCGCTTGTCGCTTGGTCGCCTGGCGCAACGTTGCTTCGCTGGCCACGACCGTGAGCTGTTCTTTGGCTCGAGTGATTGCGGTGTACAGCAGCTCGCGGGTGTTCAGCCGAGTCGCAGCGTCAAGGCTGACGATGGCATGGCGAAACTCTGATCCTTGGCTTTTGTGAATCGTCATTGCCCACCAGGTTTCAATGTCATGCAGCTGCTCGATGCCGAAATTGCCTGAGTCCGGAAACGAAACGGTGTCGCCTAGACAAACGCCGGCGTCTCCGTTGAGTAGGCCGGTGATGTAGTCGTTGCGCGTGGCCATTACGGGGCGACCGACATACCAGGTGCGATGTCGCTCGGATTTCGGACGCAGCATGCGCTCGACTCGAAGCTGCCACCGCCCGGACCCAAGCGCGCCATTGCGAGTGGCGCAGAGAAGTTTCGTGTCGACGAGTTCCGCATGCGCAATCTCGATGGTTTCGACCCGAGCTGCAGCGATGAGCCCGAGAGCATGCGGTGTGACGACGCGTCTCAAGAGATCGTCGGTTGCCGCGTCGATCTCGGGAATCGTCGCGTCGTCAGCAGTCTCGATCCACTGGATGACAGCTGGGTCGGCGGATCGCAATATCTCGACCACCTCATCGCCATCGCCACGGTTGACCGCTGAAAAAAGAGTTTCGAGAAGCGGAACAGAGCGGTGATTGACGGTGAGTTCGGCCACTCGGGTTCGTGTGGGTGCGCGATGATCCACAAGGTCGCGAAGAATGGAGCCAGCTTCGACGCTTGCCAGCTGATGCGGGTCGCCTACAAGTATCAACCGGGCGTCGGGTCGCAACGCCTGCATGAGATCCGCCATCAGCGGTAGCGACACCATCGACACCTCGTCAACGATCACCACGTCGTGAGGAAGCGGGCTGTACCTCGAGTGGCGCGGGGGTTGGCCAGGACGGAGTCCGAGCAACCTGTGCAGGGTGTGGGCTTCGAGTTCCTGTAACTGTTGTGACAGCTGCCCGTCGACCGATGGAATCGCCTGCAGCACGGCTTGTTTCATGCGCATCGCAGCCTTGCCGGTCGGCGCCGCCAGCGCGATGGTGGTGTCAGGGTTCACCTGCCACATCGCGGCAATCGTGCGGGCAATCGTGAAGGTCTTGCCGGTGCCTGGGCCGCCGGTCAGAACCGATAACGCGCCAGATACGAGTAGTTCAGCGGCCTGCAGTGACGTATTGCTGGGATCCCGTTCGGAGGTTGCGAACAGAGCGCTCAGGTTATGAGGTCGGGTTGCGTCGTCATCTCTCGTCAACAGGTAGCTCAGAGTTCGCGCGATCTGCTGTTCGTCATGATCGAACCGTCGAAGGAACAGTTGTGTGCCACGCAATGTGAGCGGCGGCCCGTCGCTCGACGGGGGATCGAACGCAGCGCGATCAAAGTCGTGGGTTGCCGGGTGACTTGCGCTGAGACGCTGCACGAGTGGGCTCTGTTCGAGCTCAGAAACCCAGGTCTCGATCGAGGGCCAGGCAACGTGATCTCCGAGATCATCTGCGATGCGCGCCAAGTCGAGGTTTGAATGGCTGCGCTGGGTGGCGGTAACTGCGAGAGCCGCGGCTATCTGAACCGTTAGTGACGAATCGGATGCGATGTAGTGAGCGAAGTTGACGCCGGCCCGACTGACCAGGCCTGCATTGATGAGATCGTTCATGGTGAAGCTGACGAGACTGGTTTCGGTCATGACGTCACCGGTGCCAATAGAGCGGTGTCGACAGCTTCGATCATTGCTGTCGCCGGACGCCATGAGAAGACGCCAAATGGGGCGCCGTCACTGCCTTGGGCGCCGGTCATGCCACGAACGAACAGATACAACGCGGGTCCGAGTTGCTTGTCGGCGTCATAGTTTTCGACGCGTTGTTTGAGGAACCGATTGGCTGCGACCAGGTACAACAATGCCTGGAGCAGGTATTGCCCGTGCACCATTTCATGGCCGAGTCGCTCACGTTGGTACACCTCAGGAGTCATCTGCTCGGGCCACCGGGCGACCTTGTTCGACTTGTAATCGGCCACCACGTACTTCAAGTCGCCGTCGCTTGTCGGCACGCGAAACAGCAGGTCGATTGAACCCGTGAGGAAGCCTGCGAATCGAACCGTGCGAGCCGGGTCGCGGAGCCCCAACGCCCAGGCTCTGATGACATCGTCGTCAGCGTCATCGGGGTCGAGGTGAGCGACGATGATGTCAGAAAGCAGCGGAAGTGTGGCCGGGCTTGAGGCTGCACCACGAAGTGCCAGGTCAAACTGCATTTCATCGAGCCGGTCGTCATAATGAATATCGGCCAGACGCACCTGGTCTATCGCCGCCCCCAATGGGGTCTGTAGCGCTGCAGCAATTCCGCGTTGCACCCTTAGCAGGTCGTCGGGTTCGAGTTCGTTGCTGAATTCGCGCTCGACCTGATCGGCGAGCACCGGCTGAGGTTGGCCAAAGTCGATGTGTTCGAAGATGGTATGCAAGCGCGTTCCTGCCTGCTTGCCGGCGGGAAGAACGGCGAGCGGCACCTCATTGGTGCTCGGGACCACGACGGGGTCAAGGATTTCGTCGGGGTTTTCGTCAAGGCTGCCTGCGTCGTCGCCAAGTTGCGGGTCGGTTGCGATGTGGGCCCGGTCGTCATAGGGAAAGGCAACGCCCGAGATGCGCGAGAAAGACAAGCGCGAAGCGCTTCGGTCAAGTTCGCGGTCGAGCTGCGCCGCTCGCATGTCTGTCACCAAATCGACCTGAGGCGCTGACTTTTCGATAGAACCTAGATCGGCGGCGGCTGCAGCGATTGTCACCTGCAGCGACTCGGGATGAAGTTCGGCGATGCGTTGCAGCACGCGCTCTGGGTGGGGATCCGCGAGTCCAAGTGCGTGTGCTCGTTCGGCCATTAACCGCTCGAACCCGTTCTTGAACTCATTGGGCTTGGGCGGCTTGGCATTAGCTGGTTGCTCTGGCCACCAGAGCACGACTCGCTGGCGTGCACGGGTCAGAGCCACATACGCGAGTCGGCAGTTCTCGTCGAGCGTTTCACGTGCAGCGAGAACGTATGCGGCTTCGTCGAGCATCTTCTTGCCGAATCGAAGCACGGGCCGACTGTCGTCGTCGATGTAGTGATGCGGCGCAGTGGGAATTGTCGCTGTCCAAAGTGTGGGCAAGTAGACGACTTCGAATTCAAGTCCTTTGGCGGCATGCATCGACATAAGACGTACGACGTCTTCGTCGGTGTCGGTCGTCAGCCGGCGTTTCATCAGGTCTGCCGCATAGTCGACGTCGTCGGGATCGGAGACAACGAGTTCGCCGAGCGTTGCGATCAAGGTGGTCGCAGTGGTGGCCGCTCCGTCTGTCGCGAGATGTAGGAGCTCCGCGATGTGCTCTGTGTCGACCAGAAGGCGCTCGCCGTCGGGAGCACCCATGAGGTGGATGGCCATGTTGTCTGAGCGCATCAAAACTGAGGTCAGCCAAGCGACGCCATGGTGCTCAAGGGTGGCGGCGAGGGTTTGGAGTCGACCCTGTAGCTTGCGAACATTCTCAGGGTCGAGAAGTTGCTCGGCGGTGTGTCCGAACATGGCCGACAGTGCAGCGGCGCGAACTCGACGAGCGTCGGTCGGGCGCTCGATCGCGGTCAGCAGCGTGAGCCACAGCCGAACGGCCGGTGAATCGAGCACGCTTTCGCCACGGCCAATCGTCGCAGGAATACCGACATCGCGAAGAGAACGAAGCAGTGCCGGTGCGTCTGCGTGCGCCTTGTAAAGCACTGCAACGTCGCGGTAGCCAAGTGCTGAGTCGGCTACGAGGTTGCGTATTTCGATCGCGAGGTCGTGCGCTACTGAGCGCTTGCGGTCATCAGCAGAACCTTGGGCAATCAATCGGGCTTGGATCGGGGCGCCGTCGGGAACGCACCGTTCGATGTCGAGCGGTGTTTTGGGAGCGCGGATCGAGCCGTAGGTCACCCCCGGCCCGTAGGTGGTGTCGGCCAACAGTGTGTTCGTCGCTGCGATGAGTTCTGGCGAAGATCGCCAATTGACATCGAGGGTCGTCAACGTTGAATCGGGCGTGTTTTTAGCTCTCTGATACGTATTGATGTCACCACCGCGAAAGCGGTAAATCGCCTGTTTCGGATCGCCCACGACGACTGCTGTCGGACGTGATGGATTCGATGCCTCGAGCATCGATGCGATGATGTCCCATTGCGTGGGGTCGGTGTCTTGGAATTCATCGATGAACACGACCGACCATCGCGCTGATAACTCTGCCTGCGTCGCGGTTGACCCGGTGATTAGCGAACGAGCCTGAAGTAATAGGTCAGCAAACCCGAGCTCACCCTGGTCTGCGAGTCGATGTTCGAGCGTGTCGCGAGACGACGCGATCACTTGGGCGGTGATTGCAGCTTTGCGCAACTCGGTCATGGCATTGACGACTTTGGTACGTGGGTCGACCTTCGTGCGGTTCGACATCAGGGTCTCGGCGGATCCGTGCTGTTGCCAAAGATCGAGTGCTTCGAGCGCTTCAGCGCTGTTCAGGTCTTGGGGTTGGCCGCCGTGAGAGTCAAGGATCTCCATGACGCGGTCAAGCGCAGCACGTCGCTCGTTGAACTCTCGGTCGCCCGGAGCCAACGGCGTGTCGGGGTGGTTGCGAGCCTGAGCCAACCCATTGACGAGAAGATTTGCGGTGGGTAGAACACCAGCGTCATCGATAGCGAAGGACCGAGCCGTCAGGCTGTTCATCAGCACGTCAGCTTCGATACTTGCGACGTCGCTGCGCAACCGGAAACGGGGGTTTCCTTCAAGTCCGGAACGTGCGAGCAACTGCTGACAGAAGCTGTGGATTGTCGTGATCGTCGCTTGATCAAAGTCGCGGATAGCGGTTGCGATACGTGCGCGATGCAATCTGCAGTCGGGTGACTGCCGCAAGTAGGCGGCGAGATCGTCGTTGGTTGGTTGGTCGTCGCTAGAGAGTGAGCGATCAAGGTCGGTGAGGCGGTTCCTGACGCGGCTCCGAAGTTCGGCTGCAGCGTCGCGGGTGAACGTAACCACTAGCAGCTGTGACGTTGGGATTTCAGTCTGAGCAATCCAGCGGGCCGCCAAGGTTGCCAGGGTGTAGGTCTTGCCGGTGCCAGCGCTCGCTTCGATGAAGTGGAGCCCAGTATGTGGCAAGGCGATTGCGGTGTCGAGGAGTGGGGCGGTCACGAGTCGGACCAGTCTGAGGTTGTTGCGGCGATGTGGTGGTGAAGCTCAGCGGCTTGGTCTTGAGCATTGATTGGATCACGTAATAGGTCGTCAAAGGCAACGCCAGCGAACATGGTGGCGATTTCGGCGCGATCGCTGTCGCCTGAAGAGAACGTGCGGTGTTTCCAGCTTTGTCTGGCCGACTTGAGGTCATTGTTCGCAATGTCGCGCGTGGTGTTTGGGAACAATGCAATCGGCTCGCGGCGCGCCTGGCGATGGAGGTCGCACAGGTATGCAAGAGCGGTCTGGCAAGCGGCTTGGGCATCGGGATTGATTCGACACCGGAGTACCTGCAGTGACTTGGACTTTCTTGAGAACCAAAATGCCGGCTCGAAATGGCCGATTTGGGACAGAACAAGAGCGTCGATCCAGAGCGCGAGATCGTCGGCTCCTTTGCGGCTGGACCATCTGACCCTCAGAACCTGGTCGTTCAACAGCTCGACGAGACCAAGCACTTTTGTACCGCGTATTTCGAGACTGATCGGTTGCAACGAAGATGTCACCGAGGTGTAGTCAACTCCGGTGATCTGGCGCACGGCGTCGAGGAGCGTGTCGACATTCTCTTCGGCGTCGGCAGCCTCGGCCTTACCAAGTGCGCCTGGCGGCAGATGACCTGCTGAACGTGCATGTTGTTCCCATTGTTGTGCTGATTGCCCTTTGGCTCGCGCATGTAACAGGCCGTTGCCGACCGACCATCGTTCGAGGGTGGAGAGTGATGCTGGCAATAGGTCGCCAGGTTGCTCGGCCGGGCGGGGGAGTGAAACGCCCAGGCGGTCACGAACATAAATGGAACTTGGGTCGCTCGCAGCTAACACCAACTCGCGCAGGCTGACCGCGTCGATTTGCTCTGCGGGTAGAGGATCAGCAGGCCCCCAACGTTCGTTTGACCGGGCTCGTCGCGCAACTTCGATTTCGAGTGCGGAGCCGTCGAAGGACCATGGGTTGCTCAATTCAAAGTTGGACGGCGCCCACCTGTGGCGCGCGTGTTGACGAATCAACTGGCCCGGTCGCACTCCGGCAACTGTCGCGGCCGCGTCGAGAAGTTCCTGAAGGGCTACCGATGGGGGGATTTCTGCGTTGGTGTGAATGTTGTGGCTCGAGAAGGTCACGACGAAGGTGTCGGTTGCGCTCAGCACTGCCTCGAGAAGTTGCTGCTTGGATTCGAGGCGGCGATCTCGATCACCTGGCAGCGGATGGGACGCAATCAGGTCGTCACCTGAAGTGCCAGGACTGGGTATGGCGTCGTCATCAAAGCCGAGCAGGCAAATGACACGGTGAGGCACCGCCCGCAGGGCTTGTGGTTGATCGATGATGATGGCGCCGGTGCCAAAGTGGCGCCAGCCAGAACGGGTGGCGACCGCATCGTCGATTGCATCGGCCAAGTCATCGATGCTCAACAAGGTGTCGTCAGGCGCAACTGTGTGTATCGATTCGATAACGGTGCGCAACGCATCGAGCTGCCAACGTTCAGTGTCGGCAACGGCGAATAGCTGACGGCAGGCCGTGTCGAGGCGCTGCACCCACACCGTGGCATCGGCCGGTCGACCGGCGACCCACTCTCGATCGATTTGTTCGAGCGTTGTGGTGAGGTCACCCAGCTGCGCGGCCAATTCAAACTGCGACAGGTCGAGACGGATCGCTGCTGGCCCCGCAGGCATAATTTCGGCTTCGTCAAATGCCATGGAGCCGACAATCGCCGTGCTCGATTGCTTGAGCGTATGCGCCTGATAGTGGGTCGGTAGATCGGCGCGTCGTTGCCGGTGGTCGACGTTGAGGCCCCAGCGCATCGCGGTGCGACCAAGCCACTCGGTCGCAGTAGCGAGGTCGTAGTCCTCGCTGAACCCGAATCGGAGTCGGACGGGTTCGAGCGCAAGAAATGCCGCGAGTTCCGAGTGAGTAACCGACCCCCGAACAAGAGCGAGGAGTCGCTGAAGAGCTTCGATGATTGGAGCGGCCTGATTGAGCGACCCTTGGTTGATGGCATAGCGCAGAGAAGGCACGCGATCGCCGGGCGTCGATTCATCGTGGCGCGCAGATAGGCCCCAACTCGCTTCGATCAGCGGCGCATAACGACGCAACTGCGGGCACATGACCAAGATGTCAGACTCGTTGAGCGAGGCGTCGGCCTTGAGCAGATGCAAGATCGCATCTTTCAACACCTCGACTTGGCGGGACTCGCCGGAACACGCGTGGAACTGCATTGAAGTGTCGGCAGTGACGTCGGCGTTCGACGGCGTCGCGTCGAGGCGAATCTGTTGTTGTAACTGGCCGAGCAGCGATACCAGAGTGGGCTCGACGGTGAGTCGATCGGCGGCGGCCGCTGGCTCGGGAAGGTGCTCGCGTAGTAGTCCGAGCCCGTCGCGTTCGGTTCGGCCCCAGGTGGCGAGTAGCGGGTGTGTTGGGTCTTCGCCCTGGCCGCGCAGGACTGAGCCCGCGCGGGTATCTGATGTGACTGGTACGAACAAGCGCATGTCAGTCGAAACAGCGAGTGCGCGCAGTACCTGCACGAATTCGACAGACATGGCCGATAGCCCGAACACATGAACCCGACTTGCTTTGGTCAGGGCCATGTCGTGCGTCGCCAGATCGGCCAGAAAGCTCATGAGTTGTTCAGCTGGAGCGGGTCCGAGCTGCTCGCGAACGGCTCGCCATAGCCTCGGCTGCCAGACCGCCGCATCGGCAAGAGGTTCGCTGTCACCGCCGACGTCATTACCGATAGCCCAGTTACGCAACATGTGCGGGCGGTGCATGCCGTAGCGGTCAAAGAGGTCAGCGATATACCGGGCGCGAGCCATCCATGAACCTGGCCCCTGAAGTTCACCTGTCCAGTCGGTGGCGTCTTCGCTGGCGTATGGGTTGCCGAGTCTGAACACCTGCCCGGTGATGGCATCGAGGCGCCAGCTGTCGCTCTCTGTTGCGCCGCTCATCGACCGCAGCTTTGCAGTCAAAGCACCTGGCAAAAGGAAGCGCAGGTTTGCAGCAACGCCAAGTTCGACGGCGAGTTGCTGCTCTAGCCAGCGTTGCAATCCCGCAGAAGGAACGACGATGAGTTCCTCAACAAACGGATCAGAGCGCACCCCGCCAACAGAGCCGGCAAGTGCATGCGCGAGGTTGTGCATGTTTTCGGCGGTGGTGATGTGAACTGGCATAGGAAGAAACGGCCCATGGTCGGGGTGTTGTCAGCAGATACTCGCACGCGGTTGCGACAAAGTGATGGTGTTCGTGTGGCTGTCGCCGGGCGAAAGCTGCTGCGTGCGAAGCGTTCTAGGCTGGTGGCGTGACCGACAGGCGAGAACTTCCTGAATATCCGACAACGTTCCCCGCGGTGATTGCCCTCGAGTCTCATGGTCCCGACACGTGGGTTGGTCGCAGCCCGAAGTATCGGTGGGGGCGGGTCTACGGAGGACAGGTCGTAGCCCAGGCGTTGCGGGCTGCGCTTCAGACGGTTGACGAAGAGTTCCATCCTCATTCGTTGCATGCCTATTTCATTCGTGGGGGCAACTACGACGAACCAATCCGGTTCGAGGTCGATCGCTTACGTGACGGGCGCAGCTTCTGCACCCGCGCTGTGGTTGCCCGTCAATCTGGCGGGGCGATCTTGCACCTGTCATGTTCGTTCCAACGCACCGAGGCAGAAGCCGATGTGCAGACCGCGCGTATGCCGTTGGTGCCTGCGCCCGAAGATATGCAAGACCCCACCGACGGTTGGCCGTGGATCATGGAGCGCCGGGCCATGAAGATCTACCCTGGCGCGAGCAAGTCGATCGGATGGGTGCGCCTTTCGGACCCCCTTGGCGACGACCCCTCGTTGCACGTGTGTGGGCTGGCGTTTACGTCGGACACGTTGCAGTTTCCCGCGGCACGGTCGCTTCATCCCCTGCGTGCTCCCGAAGCTGACCACCATGAGGTTTTCGTGGGGGCCAGCCTCGATCACGCGATGTGGTTTCATCGCCCAGTTCGGGCCGACGATTGGCATCTCTATGAATGGGAATGCCGCGGGTTGCAAGGCGCGCGGGGCATGACCGTAGGAAACCTGTTTAGCCAAGACGGCACCCACGTCGCTTCGATAGCCCAGGAAGTGCTTCTACGCGAGCGTCGGATCTGACAGCCTTACGCGTGTTAGCTCACACGCAGGCGCTGCGCTGTGAGTGAACGGAAACGTTCTGTCTGCTCGGCAGCATCCGCGAAACTGCCACGCAGGCCTTGAATCAGCACCAACAGGTAGTCCGCCAGGGTTCCTTGAGCGAGGAGCTGCGTGTCGAGAGCTCGATCAAGGGTGTCGGCCTGTTGATGGCGAGCGATGATTTCACCGAACAACGCCGCCGTGGCCTCTACCGTTTCGTTGTATCGGGCTGCCCACGGCCCGTCGGAGAACAGCGCCTCGCGAAGCAAGGTCGAGCGCATCGACTGATGATCGCTGTACCACCGGTACAACGATTCCGCGATGTGGGTGAGTTCGCTGACCGCGTCACCTGGTTGGGCACCGGCCGCAGCGACTCGAACCGCTTGCTGAATTTCTGAGGCAAATGCGGCGGTGGCTAGCTGTGACTTCGAGCCGAAGTGCAACAGCACCGTGCCCGTTGCCACGTCGGCGTCTTGCGCCACCTGCGCAATCGTTGTGGCGTCGAAGCCATGGGTGGCAAAGCGTTTCGCTGCTGCGGTCACGATTCGCAAAGCAGTCGCCTCGGCCTTACCCATGATGGGTCCGGCCCGCTGCGGCCGTGCCAGCTGTGCAGGGGTTCGTCTTGCGTATCGGGATTTGAGGCGGCGTGTGTTTCATGTTGAGGTGCGTTCCATCGCGGTGTAGGTCGTTGGATCTGTTGTTTGGGTGATCGTAGCTGGTTGGTTGCGGTTATGAATGTGTTCAGTTATAAATGAACACATTCATAACGATAGAAAGAGGCCACGATGGCTCAGGTCAAGAAGCAGTCGGCGAGCTGGATTGCAACAGCGCCGATTCAAATCAATCGCAAGGTAACGATGCAAGCATCGCCTACGAAGATTTGGGACGTTATTGCCGACAACGAAGGCTGGCCAGAGTGGTTCCCCGGTTTCAAATCGTGTGCTTTTGAAGGTCCGGCACCTCATCACGCCGGGTCGATACGCGCCCTGCGCCAGGATCAGTTCAAAGTGAGGGAACTCATCACCGCTTGGGAGCCGGGGCAGTCATGGGGCATGTCTGTCATTGAGATGAACGTGCCGGTGCTCAAGAGCATGGCCGAGATTGTGGAGTTGCGGGACGTAGGCAACGGCGCAACTGAGGTTGACTGGCGTATCGGCGTCGAAATGCGGACTGCCGCGAAACTTCTCAAAGGACCTCTCGTCAAAAACGCTGCCAAGGGGTTGGACCAAGCGCTTGAGAACCTGTCAGCCCGGGCCAGTCGATGAGCGTCGCGAAACTGCGACCGGTTCAGGTGCCGGCGTAGGCACGACACCAGCAATAACGGCCATTGCTGCACACGCGATGGCGGTGCCGACGACCACCGGCGTGTAGGAATCGGATACATCGTTGCCGATCGACAAAATCAACGGGCCAACAGCTGACCCAACGACAGTCATCGTCGTGGAGACCCCTTTGATCGATCCAATATGGTCTACTCCAAACCATTTGGGCAACAGCGCTCCGTTAGCCGCAGAAATTGCGCCCACTGCCAGACCTGCACAAAGCCCATACGCTGCGGCCATCACGCCGGGCGAAGCGGTCGTTGCGAGAACCGATGCAAGCGCCAAGAACCCGCCGCCGGCGAACATGAGCGGCCGTGATGGAACACGGTCGGTCAGCCAGCCGACGACGAAACTGCTTGACACGCTTCCGACGAGCAGCGGAACAAAGACTGTCGCTGCTTGAGTCTCGGTCAGGCCGCGCTCGCCGAGCAGGTCGGTGTTGTGAAATGTGAGACCGGTGCTTACCGCTCCCATCAAAATCGTCAGACTGGTGAGAGTCCAAAAGGCCGGCGTCCAAAGGGCTTCGCTGACGGTGAACGACCGTTGGCGATACGGGTCCGCACCCGAAACGATGACGCCATCAGGAAGCTGGCCAAGTACCTCAGGGCGGTCGACAATCGCGAAGCGGGCCAGCGGCACGAGCACGGTTGCGATTATGAGCCCGAGTACTAGCCAGGTGGTTCGCCATCCGACCGCATTGATTAGCGCGCCAAAGGCGAGCGGCGACAGTGCCATCATCGCCATTGCTCCCATGCCGGACAGCGCAAGCGCGAATCCGCGACGATTCTCGAACCAGACAACGATGCCGGTTGTCCCTATCAGTGACAGTGAACCCTGGCCGAGCATGCGTAACCCGACGAAAGCCATGGCCAACATGATGATGTTCTGGGCTGATCCAACGAACATGACCGCTGCTGCGAAAGCGATACCGGTGATGCTGAGGGTGTGCCTGACCCCCGCTCGGTCGATCCAGCGTCCGACAAACGGAAGAGCGACGGCGCCGGTCAAGGTGCCGACCATGTACGCCGTAGACACCGCAGAGCGGCTTGTTTCGAGCGCATCGATCAGGTGATCCGTGAACGCTGACACGCCAATGGTCTGGCCTGGCGCGGTGATACCGCGCACGATCGTGCAGAACAGCACCATCCACCAGCCATAGAACGCCCGCGGGCGACGCGCTGCGCGCGGACCAAGCATGAACGGCAGAACTCAGGCTGTGGCGCACGCCACGACTGCGGCTTGCAGCAGTCGTGTGCGAAAGGGAGTGTCTCGTGAGATCAACTGCCGGGGATCCCAAGCGTCACCGTGCAAGGTGTCAGCCATGTAGACGGCGTGGCCGCTGCGAATTCCTCTGAAGTCAGCAACGGTCGCAAGCGCTGAGGCCTCCATATCTACCGCCACTGCACCTTCGGCCACCCGACGTTCAACACGCGCCGCTGTTTCGCGGAAAAATGCATCGGTTGTCCACAAGCTTCCTGCGGTCTGAGTCAGATCGGCTGCGGTCAACGAAGTCCTGAGATGGTCTTGCATAGCCGGGTCGACGCGCACAACACGTTGCGCTGGCGCGTAGTGATAGGAGGTTCCCTCGTCGCGGATGATGTCTTCAGGAACCACGACGGTGCCCGGCGGCAGGTGAGGAACGAGTCCGCCCGATGAACCGACCGTGATGACCGTGTCGCAGCCGAAACCAATCAAGGCTTCGAGAAGCACAGCCGATGCTGCTGCGCCGACCGGGGCAAGCACGATCGCAATCGGCGTGTCGTCGACGTTGATGCGCCACACAGGACTGTCGGTCGATTCGAGCTCGAAGCGCAGCAGCTCGACGGCTGCGTACTCAGTGAGCAACGTGTCGTGCGCATCGCGCATCCAGGTCATGACTGCGCGGCGAGGCATGCCATCGACAGGTTGGAACCAGCTCGACGGCTCGATAATTGCCTCTCGATCGGGGTCGAACTCGAGAATTGGAGCGACGCCCGGCTCAGCCATAGCTCGAAACCTATCGAGCTCTGCCGGGGCTCGTCGGCGGCGGGACTAGCGTCGCGGCATGGCAATAGATCCTGCAACCTGGTTGATCTCGGGCGCTCGCTCGCGCCAACCAGGCCAGCCGCTCAACGTAGCCCCCCAGCTGGCGTCGAACTTCTACCTACCTGCTGAGCGCGACTACAGCCGGGCCAAAGGCACCGAAACTAGCGAAGCGCTCGAACTGCTGCTCGGCACACTCGAAGGCGGGCGTGCGCTCAGCTTTGGATCTGGCATGGCCGCGGCGGCCACGGTGCTCAACAGACTCGACGCGGGCGCCATACTGGCGATCCCCGTCGACCCGTATCACGGGGTACGTGGCCTAGCCGACGAAGCCGAAGCTCAGGGTCGATGGACAATCATGCGCCTTGAGCTTGATGACACCCAAGCCTGGGTTGACGCCGCTCTGGTAGCTGACCTGCTGTGGCTGGAAACACCTGAGAATCCACTGCTCACCGTCGCTGATCTGCCTCGCATCTGTGCCGCTCCGCGTAAGCTCGGCACGATCGTCGCCGTCGATTCGACGTTCGCAACACCATTCGTGCAGCGGCCGCTCGACTTGGGCGCAGATGTGGTCATGCACTCGGCCACCAAGTTCATCGGCGGCCACAGCGATTTGCTCGCCGGCCTGCTTATCGTCACCGACGATTCGCTCTTTGACGAATTCCATACCCGTCGGCTGCTTCATGGTGCCACCATCGGCGGACTCGAAGCATTTCTGGCCACCCGCGGCGCCCGCACACTGTCAATGCGCATGGAAAAGGCGCAAGCAAATGCTGCCGAACTCGCGCAGCGACTCGCGAATTCGACCGACGTTGGTGAAGTGAGATTCCCGGGGCTGAAGACGCACCCGACCCACGAGGTCGCTCGCACATTCATGCAGGGCTGGGGAGCGATGATCTCGTTCGACACCATCGGAAGCCCAGCCCGCTGCGCGGCCATCTGCGAGCAGGTTGCGATCATCAATCACGCCACGAGCCTTGGCGGCGTCGAGTCCACGATGGAACGTCGTGCTGCCGTAGCCGGTCAAGAGACCATTCCACCAACACTCATTCGATTCTCGGTCGGCTGTGAACACGTTGATGACCTGTGGGCCGACCTCACCCAAGCGTTCAACGCCACTCGAGACCGTGCATTTGACAGCCAGGCTTAGCTGAATTCATTGCCGGCCGGGGCCCGGCCACGGGCTACTTGAGCCGGCCGATGGGTCGGCAGGCGCAAATCTGAGCGCGGCTAGTCTCTGGTCTCGTAGCGTTGCGGCGTGCTTTCCGATTCTCGCCTGCTAACGGGCGCAGCGACCTATGTGGCTGATCTCGACGACCCCTTGCTCGCCAACTGCGCCAGGGCCGTCTTTGTGCGTTCGCAGGTCGCGCACGCGACATTTACGGTGGACTTGACCGAAGCTCGGCTGGGCGAAGGCGTGATCGGTGTCTTCTCGGCAGAAGACATTTCGGCCTGGCCGACAACGGCGTACAGCGCTCAGCTCTCGGCCCGGTTTGCGCAACCACTTCTCGCCGAACACAAGGTGCGCTTCGTCGGTGAACCAGTTGCAGTGGTGGTCGCTGAGTCGCTGGCGCAAGCGCTCGATGCCGCGGAGTACGTCGTTGTTGACTACGAGCCGCTACCCGCGGTTTTGACCGTTGCCCAGTCGGTTCGCGACGAGGTCGAGGTCTTTGGCGATGGTGACCTCGCCACCAGGAATAGTGCTGGCCGCGATCTTCCTACTGGCGAAAGAACCAACGTGGTCACCTCGGCGACAGCGGGCGGGCTCGACACGACCCATCAGCCTGAACGCTTCGAAGGTGCGCAGATTGTCGTGCGTGAAACGTTCGTGAACCCTCGCCAACTGGCAGCACCAATTGAATGTCGCGGCGCGGCTGCTGTGTGGACACCCAACGGCGACCTGCACGTGTGGTTGAGCACTCAAACACCGCATTCGTTCCGCGGACGAATTTCACCGATATACGGCCTTGCTCTCTCGTCGATTCATGTGATCGCCGGGCCAACTGTGGGCGGAGGATTCGGTGGCAAGGGTGCACCTGGGCCTGAGGAGCAGCTCGTTCCGGAGCTCGCCCGTCTCGTGGGCCGCCCGGTGCAATGGATCGAATCGCGTTCTGAGAATCTAACCAGCGCGCCTCAGGGGCGAGCCGAAGAACTCGACATCACCTTGGCCGGTACTTCTGACGGAGATCTTCAGGCGGTTCGGGTCGAATTACGCAAGGAAGCCGGCGCGTATCCGAGCAGCGGCGCTGGCTTGCCTAACGCGTGGAGTCGTGCGGTCGCCAATGGCGTTTATGACATCGGCCATGTCGAGTTCGATGCGGTGGTGGCTATCACAAACAAGCCGCCGGTATCAGCGCTCCGCGGCGCAGGCCGTTCGCCCATAATTGCGGCGTTAGAACGCTGCATTGATATGTACGCCGCCAGATGCGGCCTTGATCCGGTTGAGCTGCGACGCCGCAACCTCGTGCAGCCAACCGACATGCCGTGGCGTTCCCCTACGGGGGCGATATACGACGAAGCTGACTATCCCGCTGCACTTGATGCCGCGGTTCGCCTTGCTGATTATGAGTCCTTGCGGGCCGAGCAGCGGCGCCGTCGCGACGCCCGCGAGTCACTGCAGATGGGCATAGGCGTTGCGAGCTACGTGCACCGCACCAACGGGGGCAGTAGCGAGCAGGCGATCGTCAAAATCACCGCCGACGGCGGCGCCACCATCGTGACGGGTACGACCGACCAGGGCCAGATGCACGCCTCGACGTGGGCCACGATTGCCTCGAATGAACTCGGCATTAGCCCCGAACTGATCACGGTCATCGAAGGCGTCACCGACGAGATTGCGACGGGCATTGGAGCGATCGGCTCGCGCTCTGTCCAGACCGCGGGTATGGCGGTACAGGTTGCTTCAGTAGACGTTGTGAACCAGGCACTTGGCCTGGCGGCTGATCACCTCGAAGCCGCCGAGGCCGACATTGTTCTCGACCGTGCCATTGGGGCCTTTCACGTGATTGGTTCTCCCGCCCGGTCGGTTGGCTGGGCCGAGCTCGCTTCATTCGGGCTGGCTCATTCCCGGGAGCTGGCCTGCGACAACACCTATGACCCTGACGGGCTCGACGTGTATCCGTCGGGCTGCCATATCGCTGTTGTTGATGTCGATATCTCGACCGGCGAAGTGCTGCTCAAGCGTTTCGTGGCCGTCGACGACGCCGGTGTACAGGTCAACCCGGCGAGCGTCACAGCGCAGCTACACGGTGGGATTGCCCTCGGTGTCGCTCAGGTGCTTGGTGAAGTGAGCGAGTTTGACGATGACGCCAACCCCCTCAATGGCACGTTGCTCGACTACCCGATCATCACGATCGATCAGCTCTGCCAGTTCGAACTTGAGACACATGAGACAGCAACGAGCGTGAACCCACGCGGCTGGAAAGCTGTCGGCGAGTCGGGCCCAATTGGGGCAACACCTGCGCTTCATAACGCAGTGATCGACGCGGTGGCACACCTTGGGATCGAACACATTGACTTGCCATGCACTGCCCAGCGAGTTTGGCGGGCAATCGAGGACGCACAATGAATTCTTCAGGTATTCGTGCGGAGTTGTTTTGTCATCGTTATGACTTCGACGCTCGGATATCCGTCGAGCATCGTTGATGACGTCGCGACGAAGCCGAGTCGCTGGTACAGCCTTTGGTTGTCGACGGCGATGCCGCCGACAACCAGCTGAACCGCTGTGCATCCAGTCTGCACAAGGTAGGTCTCAACGCACCTGACGAGATCCGTTGCGACCCCCTCGCCTCGGCGGTCGGGAACCACCATCAATCGTTCGATATCGGGTCCTGGCTCTCGCCACGTTCGGACACTGATCGCGCCGATCAACCGATCGTTGTCGACCGATACCCAGGTCGATGATGCGGCGAGCCTCGCCTGCAGGTCATCCCGAGTGTCGAGCAGCGCTGGGACTTCGGGTGTGCCATAGAGAAATGCCTCATCAACAAACGCAGCGCGTTGCATCGAGAACAGCTGTCCCAGATCAGGTGGCTCCGCAGGGCGGATGTGCATGCTTGAGATTGTTGCGGGTCTGGTGGGGCGGTGCAGGTAATTTGAACCGGCTGCGATGTGTTCAGCCGAACCACGCAGCACCCAAGTCGCCTCGGATGCCAATATTGCGACGTATTGTCGGGTCTGTCTTTCGTTAGGGCTTCAGCCTGGAGGCGCCGGCATGATCGAGCGAAGTTCGTCGACAGTCACTCCGAGCTTGGCGGCGGCTGCGTCGAAATCTGGTGGTGGTCCGCCTAGTGCCGACTGAAGCTCCTCGACGCTGATGCCGAGAGCTGACGCAGCGTCGGTGAAGTCGGGCCTGGCGGGTGCAGCTCCTGCGGGTGCGGTTCCGGGTGCGGTTTGGCCTTGCGCTGGGCCACCCTGGCCCGCGGCGACTTCACCATTGAGGCATCGCGAGATATACGGGTAGGCGTCGGTCACGAAATAGACGTAACTGTCATCGACGATCGTTCCGTTGCAGTTGTCGAGAACTCCAGCGTCTTCGTCGAAGACCCAATCAGATGTGTAGGTGCCATCAGGAGTTGAGTCTTGGATCTCGATGCTTGTGCCGCCTGCTGGCCCGCTCGCGACACAGTCAGCGCCGACTCGAAGCTCGGCTGAAGGCCGGAAGCTTGATGGATACGCATTTGACTTGGAGTAGTAGATCAAAAAGCCGTCAGCGGCGAAGCCGACATGTACGAGGTCGGTGTCGTCGGCGGCTTGGTCGCCGTACATGGCGACGAGCAGCTCAGAGACTCCGTGGTAGTGGTATTCACCGGTCGGTTGTACGTGCGCATTGTTGAAGTCGAGGCCAAGGTTGTAGAGGTCCTGGATCGCCTCGATTCGGTAAACCTCGCCCGAAGCGCAGGTAACGGTCTCGGCTGTACCCGGTTCGAACTTGACACCGTTGACAGCGATGCCGATCTCGCGGGCACCGGTCGCATCGCCAGTAAAGAGTGGTTTGGTTGTGAACTCTCGCACCAGGTTCTGTTCGCTGATCGTGTTTGGGTTGCCCGAATTCGGGAAGTCGCCGGTCGCGTGATCAGGCAGAGCGTTCGAGACGATTGTGCGAATAGCACCATCGACGGTGACCGTGACTGAGCTTCCGAAGTCTGCGTCGGTCATTTCATAGGACCCCAATCGGCTCACCAATTCAAGCGAGGTGGCAGACCCTTCGGTTTCTGTAGGTTCGTCAGCCGGTGTCGGTACAGCGGTTGGATCTGGTTCTGGCGTTGGTTCGGGCTCGTCGAATGTGGTGGTCGCTGGCGGCGTGGCGAGCTGTTCAGGGTCAGCTTCAGCGGTTATTGCGACATCTTCTGGTTGCTGTTCCTCGCGCCCTACGGCGTCGGAAGTCGTTGCGGTGCTTCCGCATGCGGCGACTAAGAACAGCCCGGCGACTACCAGCCCGATGAAACCATGTGGCGTTGTCTTCGATGTCATGGGGGCAGCCTTGCCGCAAAAGGTAAGAAATTGGCGTGAACCACCGAAGACCTTCGGCAAAACTTGACCGTTACGCGGATTCGGCCTGCCCGCGAAATTGTGCCGCGTGGAGCTGTCTGTAGAAGCCGCCCAACGCAACAAGTTGCTCGTGGGTGCCTCGTTCGGTGATGCGGCCGTCTTCGACCACCAGAATCAGGTCTGCGTCTCGCACCGTTGACAGGCGGTGGGCAATGACGAAACTCGTGCGGCCGCGCATGAGGTTAAGGAGCGCAGCTTGTAGTGCGCGCTCGGTCCGTGTGTCGACGGAGCTGGTCGCCTCGTCGAGCACAAGCATGCGGGGGTCAGCAAGGGCGGTCCGGGCAATGGCGATGAGCTGACGTTGGCCGAGGGACAGATTCGTGCCGCCCTCGGAGACGACGGTGTCATAGCCGCGAGGAAGAGCGTTGATGAAGTGGTGCGCGTTGGCCAGTTCTGCGGCGGCCTGGATTTCTTGGTCAGTGGCATCGAGCCGGCCGAATCGAATGTTCTCGCGCACCGTGTCGGTGAACAGATAGGTGCGTTGCAGGACAATGCCGAGTTGGTCACGCAGCGAATCCTTTGTGACATGGCTGATGTCGTGGCCATCGACCGTGACCTGCCCACCAGAAATGTCGTAAAAGCGGTTGAGTACATTGATGATCGTCGACTTGCCTGCGCCGGTTGGCCCTACCAGGCCGACCATCTGGCCGGGTTCGGCAACGAAGCTGACATCGCGCAGCACTGGCTCGCCGTCGACGTACTCGAAGTCGACATGGTCGAATACGACTCGACCCTGCACTGCGGGTAGCTCGATGGCCGACGCAGCATCAGGCAGGTCGGTTTCTTCGTCAAGCAACTCGAACACGCGTCGCCCGCCGGCTAGGGCGGTGTATACCGCCGTCAGCGATTGTGAGATGCGGCCGAGGGGCTGCCCGACACGGCTGGCATAGGTCACAAACGATGCGATGAGCCCGACGGTTACGCCGCGTTCGCTAACCGCCAGCCAACCGCCGACGCCAACCACTGACACGGCGCTCAGGTTTCCCAAACCCCACATGATCGGCATCATCGCCGCGGTAAGTGTCTGAGCCCGAATACCGCTGAGTCGAGTCGCTTCGTTGAGCCCTTCAAACTGGGCCTCGGCGGCTTGTTGGCGGTGCAGCGCAATAACGGCGCGCTGCCCGGCGAGCCGTTCCTCTGCTTCGGCGTTGAGTTGGCCAAGCGACCGCTGGTAGACCCCAAAGCGCGGCCCTGACTTTTTGCCGAGCGTGGCAACGAGGAACATCGACAATGGCACAGGAATCAGAACTGCGAGCGTGAGCCGCCAATCGAGCACGGTCATGATCGTGAGCAGGCTGCCGATCTGCACGATCGACCAGGCCACTGTCATCAGGTTCTGGCTAAGAAGTTGATCGATGGCGTCGACATCATTGGTGACACGACTCATGAGATCGCCGGTGCGATTCCGGTCAAAGAACCTCATCGAAAGGGTCTGCAGCCGTCCGGCCAGATCCTTGCGCATCTGGGCCATCGCCTTTTGCGCGATCGACGCCACGGTGCGGCTGTAGAACAGCGAAGCCGCCCACGAAATCAGATAGGCAGCGACCAGCAACACCACGATGGTTCGCAACCCCGAGCGGTCGCGAGTGGCGACGAATTCGTCGATGGCGAGACCTTGAAGCCACGGGGCAAGCAAGCTGGCGACGCAAGACACAACGATGAACACAGCGCAGATGACCAGCAGCGGTCGCCATGGCCTGACATAGGCCACGATGCGCTTCATCGTTTCGCGTGATTGCGCGTCGCGTTCGACAGGGCCGCTGCTGTGTGAACCCGGCCCACGACGAGCCGCAAGGTCAGCTGAGCCGCGTGTCGACTGGGTGGCGGTCATCTGGTGCCAGCCATCTGGTGGGCGGTCATCTGGTGGGCGGTCATCTGGTGGACGGTCATCTGGTTGGCGATCACTGGACGGGCTCGCCGAGTTGTGAACGGAAGATGTCTCGGTAGATCTCACTCGATTGCACCAAGTTTGCGTGGGTGCCGTGCGCCACGAGGCGGCCCTCGTCGAGCACGATGATTTCATCGGCTCCAAGCGCGGTACTGATGCGCTGAGCCACGATCACCACCGTTTGGTTATCGAATTCTGATAAGGCCTGTTGAATTCGTGCTTCGGTTTCGAGGTCGACAGCGCTGGTGGAATCATCAAGGATCAGGATCTGCGGATTTGCTACGAGTGTGCGGGCAATAGCAATTCGTTGGCGTTGTCCACCGGACAAGTTGGCGCCGTTTTGCTCAACTCGGGATTCATAGCCCTCGGTCATATTCACAATGAAGTCGTGAGCTTGAGCGGCTTGTGCCGCGGCAACGATGTCTTCGAGCGTGGCTTCGGGCCGCGCATAGCGCAGATTCTCAATCACCGTGCCACTGAACAGTTGGGGTTGCTGCAGCGCGATACCGATCGACTGGCGCAGCGAGTCTTTGCTGAGTTCGCGCACGTCGACTCCGCCAATGAACAGGCTTCCGCCCGTGACGTCGTAGAACCGGGGAATCAGATGAGCGAGGGTGGACTTGCCTGATCCTGTAGCTCCAAGAACAGCGACGGTTGAACCTTGCGCTATGTCAAAGGTGACGTTGAGAAGTGCAGCCTCGGGTTCGCTGTGTGCGTCTGTGGCCTCGTACGCGAATGAAACGTTTCGAAACGAGATGTCGCCTGGTCGGGCTTGCGTGCTCAGGTCGATTCCGGCGTCAGCGTCACTAACAGCAGGAACCTCGTCGAGAACTTCATGGATACGGGCCATTGAGGCTGTCGCAGCCGAGATAGTCGGTTGCAGAAAGGCGAACATCATCATTGGCATGCTGACCATGGTCATGTAGCTGATGAACGCAACAAGTTGGCCTTCGGTGAGGTCACCGTCGATCACCTTGATGCCGCCGAGCCACAACACCGCAGCGACACCTAGGCCGGAAATGAGTAACAGTGTTGGGAACAGTGACGCCACGAGTTGATTGACCTTGACAGCCTGGCCAGCGAGGTCGTCAGTGACGTCGTCGAAGCGTTCTCGCTCGTGGTCCTGGCGCACAAAGGCCTTGATGACTTCGGCACCGTGAATGTTCTCTTGCAACACGGTATTGAGCCGATCGATACGCCGCTGAACAGCGTCGTAAAGCACATTCGATTGCGACACAACAAAGGCAACCAGCACGCCAATAACAGGAATCATTACCGCAACGATGACCACGAGCGACGCGTCGATCAGCACAATGGCGCTGAGTGCGCCAACGAACATCACCAGAACCTGGGTGAAGAACGAGAAGGTCATGCCGAGCAGCTGGGTGACTTTGGTCATGTCGTTGGTGAGACGCGTGAGAATTTCGCCGGTGCTCAGTCGGTCAAGGTTGGCGAATGACAGCTTCTGGGTGTGCGCATACAGGTCGCGGCGAAGATCGGTGGTGGTGTGAAACGCAATTCGCACCGCGAGCACGCTCGACAATGCCGAGGCTGTGATTGCGATAAGTATCAGCACGATCATTGTCACGGCAAGGCTCGTGACAAGGCCTTGGTTCCCGACGGCGATGCCATCGTCGATGATGCGAGAGGTAAGGAGCGGAATCGACAGATTGATAAGTACGCCAACTGCCGAGGCCAGCACGGCACCAATCGCGTAGCGGCGATAGGGGCGCGCCCATGGCCAGATCAATTTCAGCGCCCTCACGTCGAACACGGTAGGTGCGCCGACGTCTCCTTAGGCGATGGTGTGACCAAGTTGTTGGTTCAACGGTGATGTCACTCGTCGATCAAGCGCGAGTATCCGAACGTGGCGAGCCTTCGCGGACGGTCAGCGATGAGCACGGCTTCGCGCCGCGGTAAGTCTGACTCCTGCCGGCCGATGAGTGAACCGAGGATCTACGTGACGAGTCCGGCAACGATTGCTGTCTGTCCCAGGTGATACATCACGTGAACCCAGACTCGCCGGTCGTCGCGAACAGCGACAAAGCGATCCCATCCAAGCAGTGCGTCTGACGCTGCGAACAACGCAGATCCAACGGCAATGACCCGTGATGGTGTTCCGATACCGGTTAGAACCATCACGGCGATGATCGCGATATACGCCATCACTGGCACATGCAGAGCTGAGCCCCGGGTAGCTGCGACGATGCGCCGCCCGAGTGTTGAAACAAGTACTAAACCAACTGCAGCCCCCAAAAACAGGCCTGACCGCTCGAGCGAATACTGAAGGAATGCTGCAATGAACAGCACATGGCCAACCGCGAACGATGCCAGCCCGGCAAGGAATCGGTCGTATTGAGGAAGCAGAAAGACATCACCCGCCAGGCCCAGTGAGAGAGCCCCCAGCACGAACACCCTGACCAGAAAATCGAGATCGCTGCTGACAAGCACGGCGGCGATCAGGCACAGCATTACCAGCGGCTTGGCGAGCTGTTCGACATTTTGGCGTTGCGTACTGACCGACCACCAGTCGCAGACGGCGGCTATCAGAGCGGCCAGAAGCAGCACGGCGGACACGCCGCAGCGTACCTAACCACGATCGGCGCGGGCCGTGGAACCTCAGCTTGGAAGCGCGACGAGGGGGTGCCACCGATGGGCTCGTTCACGTGCTCGTCGATCTGAAATTTCAAGCCATAGGCTGACTCGCTTCATCGAGACTATGAAACAGCAGCAAAGAACTCGATTGCGTCTCGGGCGATGATGCGAGGGTCTTGCAGCGGCCCGAAGTGTCCGTATTCGGCGTACTCGACATAGGTTCCGTTTGGCAGTGCGTCGGCGATCGCCGGGCTCCAAGTGCCGGGGTGGTCCGCAAGCGGCGTGTCGAGACCGGCTGCTACCGCCACCGGCGCCGCCACGGTGGCGATATCGCTCACCGGTGTGCCAGCTCGTTCAAAGGTCATCGCCTCGTGTGCGCCGGTGCAGGCCAACGTCACCGTGCCATCGGCCTGCTCGATGAAACCGCCGTCGACATAGGCGGCCAACGCATCAGCCCGAACCCAACCGAATGGTGGTCGACTGGCGTAGCGGGCGAGGGCTTCGGCCTTTGAAGGAAAAACTGAGCGTCTTTTGCGAGCGCCTTCGGCCAGGGTGCTGTTGTGAGGAACGAGGTCAGGCGGGAAGATGATCGGCTCATAGATCCAGGCTGAGGCGATGAGTTCTGGCCGTTTTGCTGCGGCGATCATGAGTGCGGCGGCCCCCATCGAGTGTCCGAAGCCGTTCATCGCCGACACGCCCATGTAGTCGACGACGGCGAGTACGTCGTCTGCCATGTTGGTCCAGTCGAACTCGTCGTTTGCGGGTGGCGTCGACTGTCCGTGGGCGCGAAAGTCCAGGCCCCACACATCGAAATGTTCGACGAACGACTGGGCGAGCGGTCGGTACGTCGTGGCGTTGAACCCGGTTGCGTGACAGAGCATCAGCGTGGGTCCGCTTCCGCCGAAATGGTGAAGTGCCAGGTCGACGTCGTGGGTGGAAGCCACGCGATGAAGCTCGGGATTGTGAGGCGAAGGTGACACGACGTCTAACCCTACGGTGCCGCGACGATTAGATCGAAGTTCAGTTTCGTCTGAGATTCAACGCCGAGATCACACGACGATGTTGACCATGCGCCCGGGTACAACGATGACTTTCTTTGGGGTCGCCCCGTCGAGGGTGCGGGCCACGTTTTCTTCGGCGAGAGCAGCGGCTTCGATTGCGTCACTCGGTGCATCGGCAGCGACGACGATGCGAGCGCGAACCTTGCCGTTGACCTGCACGGGGTATTCGACCTCATCAGAGATGAGAAGCGCAGGATCGGCGACAGGGAACGACTCGTAGGTCAGTGTCTCAGTGTTACCCAAGCGCAACCACAACTCTTCAGCAACGTGAGGGGCAAGCGGCGCCAGCATGAGAACCAACGGCTCGGCGATGGCCTTGGGGACAGCGTCGAGCTTGGTGAGGTGATTGTTGAGCTCGATGAGCTTGGCGATGGCGGTATTGAAACGCAGGTGCGACATCTCGGTGCTGACCGAGTCGATCGTGACGTGCAACAGGCGGGTCGTTTCAGCATCGGGCTCGTCGTCGGTTGTGCACAACTCGCCGGTGTCTTCATCGACGACGTTGCGCCACACTCGCTGAAGGAAGCGGTACATGCCCACGACGTCGCGGGTTTCCCACGGTCGCGACGCGTCGAGCGGCCCCATGGCCATCTCATAGAGACGCAGGGTGTCGGCGCCGTAGGTGTCGTACATGTCGTCGGGCGAGACAGCATTTTTCAGGCTCTTGCCCATCTTGCCCCACTCGCGGCTGACGGGTACATCGCCGAGGAACCACTCGCCATCGCGCTCGTCGACCTCGGTCGCTTCGACATAGATCTCACGTTCATCTTTGAACGCAGCCGCCAAGATGTAGCCCTGGTTGAACAGTCGGGCATACGGTTCGCGCGAGCTGACGTGGCCCAGGTCGTGCAGCACTTTGTGCCAGAAACGGGCGTAGAGCAGGTGCAAAACGGCGTGTTCAACGCCGCCGACGTAGAGGTCGACGCCACCGGGATGGTCTGGGCGCACGTCGGTCTGTGGTCCCATCCAGTACTGCTCGACTGTGGGGTCGACGAATCGTTCTTCATTGGTCGGGTCGAGGTAGCGCATTTCGTACCAGCAAGAGCCGGCCCACTGTGGCATGACATTGGTGTCGCGGCGGTACATCTTTGGCCCGTCGCCCAGGTCGAGCTCAACGTTTGCCCAATCATCGAGCCGGTCGAGTGGGCTCTCTGGGTTGGAAGCTGCGTCGTCAGCGTCGAAGGTCCGCGGCGAAAAGTTGTCGGTCTCGGGCAGCAGCACCGGAAGCATGTCTTCGGGCAGGCTGTGCGCGGTCCCGTTCTCGTCATAGACGATCGGGAACGGTTCGCCCCAGTAACGCTGACGGCTGAACAACCAATCGCGCAACTTGTAGTTGATGGTCGCTTCGCCGTGATCGTTGGCGCTCAACCAGGCATTGGTGGTGGCGACACCGGTGGGTACGTCGGCCAGCCCATTCAGATCGAGAACGTTGGGCGGTGGTGAACCTTCGACCCAAGTCGTCAAGGCGCCTTTGGCATGCTCTAATGAGCCTGCGTTGCTCGAGTTGACGTACGGGGCATTGCCGACAAAGGCCATTGGCCATGTGGCCGTGTCGAGGCTGGGGGCGATGTGGTGTTCTTCGAACCACGTCCTTGGCGGTTGTTGAATGGCCGGAATGTCGAGCCCGAACTTGCGAGCGAACTCAAAGTCACGCTGGTCGCCACACGGCACAGCCATGATGGCGCCGGTGCCGTAGCCCATGAGTACATAGTCGGCGATCCATACCGGGATCTGCTCGCCGGTAACGGGGTTGGTGGCGGTGCTTCCGGTGAATACGCCGGTCTTTTCGCGCGTTTCGTCTTGGCGCTCGATGTCTTTCTTGGCGTCGGCAGCGGCCTGATACGCGGCCACAGCTTCGGCCCGGTCGGCGGTGGTCAGCGCCGAGACGAGTTCGTGCTCGGGAGCCAGCACCATGAACGTGGCGCCAAACAGGGTGTCGGGTCGGGTCGTGAAGACGCTGATTGGGCCTGCTTCAGATGCAAACGTAACCGCGGCGCCTTCGGAGCGGCCGATCCAGTTGCGCTGCATTGCCTTGATTGCGTCGGTCCAGTCGAGCAGCTCGAGATCATCGAGCAGACGATCGGCGTACGACGTTATGCGCATCATCCATTGGCGCATGTTGCGTTTGAATACCGGGAAGTTCCCGCGGTCGCTACGGCCGTCAGCGGTGACTTCTTCGTTGGCGACAACGGTGCCCAGGCCCGGACACCAGTTGACGGGCGCTTCTGCTGCGTACGCGAGCCGGTAGTCGTCGAGCACCGCTGCTTGTTCCGCGCTGTCGAGGTCGCTCCACTGCCCGCCTGAGGGTAGAGCGCGGGTTCCTTCGGTGAACTCGTCGATCAGTTCAGAGATGGGTCGCGCTTTTTGTGCGTCGGGGTCGTACCACGCTTCGAACACGGTCCTGAAGATCCATTGAGTCCAGCGGTAGTAGGCCGGATCAGTGGTCGAAATGCTGCGGCGCTTGTCGTGGCTGAGCCCCAGCCGGCGAAGCTGGCGACGCATGTTGGCAATGTTGTCGTTGGTGGTGATTGCCGGGTGCTGGCCGGTCTGTACCGCGAACTGTTCTGCGGGCAGGCCAAAGGCATCGAAGCCCATCGTGTAGAGCACGTTGCGGCCCCGCATGCGCTCGAACCGGCTGTAACAGTCGGTGCCGATGTAGCCGAGCGGGTGGCCGACGTGTAGTCCGCTTCCCGAGGGGTACGGAAACATGTCGAGCACGAATAGTTTTTCGCCGCGAGCGGCCAGAGCTTCGGGGTCGGCGAGCGGACCTGATGGGTTCGGCGTCTCGAACGTTTTGTGCTCGTCCCAGTGGTCTTGCCACCTGCGTTCGATGCCTTGCGCGAGGTCAGCGTTATAGCGCCACTCGGGGATGTCGGTCGATGCGGGTTCGGCCATTGCCAGAGCCTATGGACCCGACGTAGTGCTGACGCGTCAATTAACGACGCGGCGGGGCGTCGCTCGACTACTGGCCGCGGGGGAAGGCGATCAATCCGCCACCGTCGAGCACGATTGTCTGCCCAGTGATCCAGCGACCGCTGTCGGCGGCGAGCCAGGTCGCGGCCGACGCAATGTCTTCGGGCTCGCCGAGACGCTTGAGGGGATAGATCTCGGCGACCTCGTCACCCTTGCCGTCTTCCCACAGGTACTTGGCGAAATCGGTTTTTACGAGACCCGGAGCGAGGGCGTTGACTCGTACGTTGGGGGCGAGTTCGGCGGCGAGCTGCTTGGTCAGATGAATAAGCGCAGCCTTGGTCACGTCGTACACGCCTAGTGCTGGGTTGGTGCTGAGTCCACCGACCGATGAGATGTTGATGATCGAGCCGCCCGGGTTTTGTTTCTGCCACTTGTTCCATGTCAGCTGGCTCCACATGAGCGGCGCTGTCAGGTTGACCTCTAGTGTCTTGTTCCACCTCGGAACATCGACGTCGATCGTTGGACCCGCATACGGATTCGTAGCGGCATTGTTGACGAGAATGTCGACCCCGCCGAGACGCTCCAAGCAAGCATCGACGACCCGTTCGGCGTCTTCGGGCTTGCCCACGTGACCAGCTTCGTAGTCGCAACCAATCTCGTTCGCGGTCGCTTCGCAGCTTTCGGCTTTGCGGCTCGTGATCATGACCCGAGCTCCAGAGTCGACGAAGGACTTGGCAATGGCTTTGCCGATGCCACGCGAACCGCCCGTTACGAGTGCTGTTTTGCCATCAAGTCGAAGATCCATGCTGTGACGCTACTGCGCGGATCGAAGACGGGAACAGTCCGAGACGAGCAGGGTTGCGACCGTTCCCGGCAACTCGACTCAGAACGAGCTTTGGAGTATTGACTCGACCGCGTTGAGAAGATCTTCTGACCGAACTGGCTTGGTCAAGTAGCCAGCGGCGGAATCGGCACGGCTATTACCTCGTTCGGCCTCATCTCGAACACCGGTAAGCATAAGAAAAGGTGGCACTGGGGTTTCGCTTCGGGTCAACGAATCGAGCAGGTCGAAGCCGGACTCGCCCGGCATATGCACGTCGCACACAACGAGATCGATCACGGCGTTGGCATCGCGCAGCGCTGCACGCGCGGACTGTGCGCCTGTTGCTGTGCTGACATCATGAGAGGCGCCGCGCAAAATATGTTCAGCCACAAGCAAGCTGACGGGGTCATCGTCGATGACGAGAAGGTGAGCCACTGCGGACTACCAGGTTCGCAACAGGTCATCGGCGGATTCGGCCATCACGAACACTTGATCGAAGCGCGTGAGAGCGAACACGCGGGCGGCATCTGGGTGCTGCGACGAAACAACCCTCAGATCGCCGCCGCCTGAGCGACAGTCCTTCATGCCTTTGGCCAGCGCTGCAAGCCCTGCACTGTCGACAAATTGGGTGGTCGACAAATCGACGATGATGCGAACGGTGCCGCCGGCGACCGCCGCGGTGATCTGTTCACGCAATTCCACCGCCCGTAGCGCGTCGAGCCGGTCACCCAACACGATCGTGTCAATGCGAATCTCGTGCGAAGAGGTCTCAAGCGTCATGTGCTTCCTTTCGGCCTGAAGCGGCGGGAATAGAGCCTTGGCTCGAAAACCACAGTCGAGAAATGTTGAGATCGTCGATACGGCTGCGCTCGATGCGAGACGCAAGCTGCTCAACAATCATGAGTCCGTAGCCGCCGACCTGCGGGTGTTCCGGGTCGGGGCGCGACGGCGCAACCCCAAACGCAGATCCCCGGTCGCGAAATTCGGCCACGAGCTCGTCGTCGTCAACGGTCAGTGTTAACGCGAACCTAGAGCTTGGAGCATCGGCCAACGCATGATCGACGATGTTCATCGCAATCTCGTGCACCGCCAATTCGATTTCGCCGAGACGGGATTCGAATCGACCGTTGGCGAGGATTGCGAGGTGTTCAGAAAGCCACGGACCAAGTGCTCGTACGCCTTGGTTCGTCGCATCAATCAAAAGGGGCCGTGTTCGTTCACAATGGAAGCCGATCACCATCAGGGTCTGGTCGTCAGACTGAGCTGTCGTGCCTCGATGAGTGTCGACGGTGGCGAGTATCGATGTCCCGACATGATCTGCGTCACTGAGTTCCAACGATGCGACGAGCGCGTCGAAATGCGATTCCCCAAACAAGTTCCCGGCTGCATCTATTTGTTCGGTGAGTCCGTCGGTGGCGATGACGAGAAGGTCGTGGGGTTGCACCACAAAGCTTTCAAGCTCAGCGCGGGCGTCGACAAGCACACCAATTGGGGGAGCGGTGGCCGAGATTCTTCGGACCTCGTGCGCTTGTCGAAATACGATCGGACTATGCCCGTGGTTGGCCATCTCTACGGTGCGTGTCGTTGGGCA
The DNA here is from genome assembly GCA_937991435.1 of uncultured Acidimicrobiales bacterium. Taxonomy (GTDB): domain Bacteria; phylum Actinomycetota; class Acidimicrobiia; order Acidimicrobiales; family UBA10347; genus UBA10347. Next base: position 32,921 of record CALKPY010000028.1, on the reverse strand, counting down.
GAAACGCCCGAGAGCGATCGTGAGGAACATGCCCGCATCTGACAAACGTCGGTGCGTTGACCGGGTCACCGAGTCGAGGACTGCGACAGGCCCCTGCTCACCGTGACGTTGAATAGCGGTCTCAATCGATGTTGTGCACACCGTCATCAGAACTGCGGCCGGAAGTCCCTTGCCCGAAACATCGCCGACCGCAAACCACAACTGGTTGTCGAGTTCAGCCCAGACGAACAGGTCGCCGCCGGTGGTGCGTGCCGGTCGAGCGGCGGCCCAAATCGTGGCGTGGGGGACGGTCGGAGGAATCAGAGGATCGGGAAGCGCTGCCGATGCCAATTTCGCGGCAGCGGCATGTTCTTGGCCGATGGCAGCCTGGGCTAACCCCTCGGCGTGCATGCGAGCCATGCCGATGGCGTTGCCTGCAAGGTTGGCAATCGCTTCGAGCAGCTTGGCGTCGGCGGTGCCAAATGGGTCAGCTGTGCGCCAAACGACCATTTCGATCGATTCGTCGGCGACGTTGCGGTTTGACTTCCATTGATGGGCGGTCGACTCAAGGTCGACGGTCGGCGGGGTGCCCCAGGTTCGCTCGATCTTGGCCGACAATCGGCAACCGTCGAGATGTAAGAGCGCGATCGTGGGTTCGATGAGAGTGTCGAGCAATTCGCCCTCGTCAAGTGACGTAGAGGCGGTGCCGGTAAGCGTGATGAGCTCAAGCAGCCGATCGTTCGCGTCGACCAACGCGCCGGTGACCGACGTCAGGGCATCGAACGGTGGATCGGCCGTCGTCACTCGGCAGATGTGATGGTAAAGGCCAGGTCGAGCCGAGTCAGCTCGAGAATGACGCGCACCGGGTCTGACGGGTTATGCAGCTCGATATCGCCGCCGGCCTCGCGTGCCCGCTTCATTGACCTCACCAGTTCAGCGAGCCCCGATGAGTCAATGAAGTTGACGTCGGCCATTGTCACCCTCACCTTGGCCGTCGACTCGCTCGCCAACAGCGGGTCAATCGTTGCGCGAAAGGCATCGGTCTCGAAGGCATCGAAGCGCCCAGACAGCACAAGGCCAGCGCTGTCGTTGTCATGGTGCTGAGTCTCGATATTCATTGTTGGATCCTGCCAGATTCTTTCCTGATCACGTTTGTTGTGGGCTGTTTTGGCAAATGCAGGAGCGGTGGCGGCTGTGCTTCGGTGCGCCTCATCGATTGTCGCGGCGATAGCGGCCACGCAGGTCGTTCCAGCGAATGACTGCCATGTCTTTCAAGAATTCGACTGCGACCTTTGCTGGGTCGACAGTCGATCCGGGTGCATCGATCCATTCAACAGGAACTTCGTCGACCCGCATGCCGAATTTCTTCGCCAGGTACAAGATTTCGAGATCGAAGGAGAACTGGTCGATCAGCTGCCTCTGGAACAGCTGACGCCCAGCCGTGGTGGTGAACATCTTGAAGCCGCATTGCGTATCGGCGTGATGCACGCCGAACCCGAATCGCACCAGCAGATTCAGGCCTTTGCTAAACACCTTGCGCGCCATCGACTTGTTGGACACGTGTGCGCCTGCAGCTGCTCGCGAACCAATGGCCACGTCGGCGCCACCTTCAATGCACGACAGCAGCGATGCGAATTGTTCGATCGGGGTGCTTTGGTCTGCGTCGGCGAAGAGGATTACATCGCCTTGCGCTGCCAGCACGCCACGGCGGACTGCGCTTCCTTTGCCGCCATTTTGTTCGGCGACCAGTACCTGCAAGTTCGCAAGCCCAAGTGCGTTGAGCACTTCGACAGTGTCGTCGGTTGAACCGTCGTCAGCGACGATGAGTTCCCATGGGGAGCCGAGCGAACTTAGATGTGCGGCAATGGCTCCAATGGTCGGAACGACACGCTCTGATTCGTTGTATGTCGGTATCACGACCGACCAAGCAATTGGACCGGTGTTCGGCGTGTCTGCCCATGAGCGATAGGTCGATGAAGACGTGGGTGCGGTCACGATGTCATTCTCGAGTTCGTGGGGTCGGTGAATTTCGGGTGGCCAGCGCGTAGCCGATCAGCGTGGCTCGCAGCAACAGCGATGAACAAGATGGCCATGGCATACACCTGCGCTTCGATAAGAGCTTCGATTGTCTGGGCGGCGGTGAGAAGTAGCACGGTCTGAACGACCGCTCCGGCCACCATGATCAGCGCTTCACGCAGCCGACCAAGTGCAAGGTGATGCGACACGACGAGGTTTGCCATGGCAAAGACCGCAGTTGCGAGTGCGTATCGGCTCAGGTGCCCCGAAACGCCGGCGTACTCGGGTCCAAAGACTCGACCCAGAACCGTTCCACCGAGAAAGTGAGCGGCGAGCACTGCGACGACACCGAGTACTGCGACAACACCCAGGCCTGCATGCAGCAGGCCACTGGAGTCTTCGCCAGCTTCGTTGCGTTGAGCGGCTGCGGGAAACAAGGTCGTCGCTACTGACCAGCTGAGGAAGAACACCGCTCGGCCGACGAGAGCCACTGCGGCGTAGATGCCAGCCGTCTCTGGGTCGAGTCCGTTCTTCGAGATGAGTACATCACCGTTGTTGATGATGATTTGCCCGAGCAGCAGCACGCCGACGGGACCTGCGTACGAACGGACCGCCGCGGGAACATCAGCTTGCACGGTTGATTTCTTCCAGCCGAGAGCTCGACGCACGGCTAACCAGGTAGCAACGAACGACGCAGTGAGCGCTGCTGTAGCGCCGATCACGCCATAACCCATCGCGACGAGAGCCACTCCCAGAACGACTCGCACGACCATTTCGGAGATGAACGTCGACGCCAGTTTCGAAAAGGCGAGTTGCCCTTGTAACACGCCTCGCCCGACGGCCTGAAGAAGATACGCGGGCATGCCGATGCCAAGGATCACAAACGGCCACGATGATTCGGTGTTGAACAGGTTCTGCCAAACGGGGGCGCCTACAGCCAAGAGCGCGGCGAGGACAACGCCTGAGCCGATCGCCAGTCGGCTAAGGCCCCGAGCGAGGGCACGGGTCTGATCGTCGGTGCCGCTGATTTCATATTGCCCGGTGAACTTGGCGCCAATCAGCTGCAGGCTGACCGCGATTGCAGTGACGAGCAGCATGAGGGTGACCATCAGATTCGCATCGGCGAACTCTGCTGGTTCAAGCCATCGTCCGAGCACGACGTTGAGCAGGTAATTGCCGCCGTTGGCCGCAAACATTGCCAGTGCCAGCACCGACCCGCCGGCCATCAACGCCCGTGATCCAGTGGCGTCTGTCGTTGGCGCCGCTGACCCGGGAGCGGTTTCCGTTCCGTCGTCGCGGGTGTTCACCGTCATGGGGTCGCGGTCGTGCGAACTTGAGAACTCATCGCTTCGCCAAGATGCAGCAGGTGCCAGTCGATGACTTCACTCATGGGGATACCCGTCGAGGCCAGATAGTTGCGTCGACCGTGTTCCGCAATCATTTCGGGGTCATCGAGCGCCGCGGCCAGCGCGTCAGCCAACCCTTTGGCGCTTCCCGGCTCAAAGTAGACGCCCACAAAGCCTTCTTCTTCGATGACCTCAACGAAGTCGCCGATCTGAGGAAGCACAGCAGCGCGGCCATACGAACCGGCTTGGTGCAAGACGCCTGAAGACCCAGTCGTGCTCGTATACGGAAACGCGGTGATTGCCGAAGTCTCGAACAGCCCCGCTACGTCCGCTTCTTCGACGTATCCGGTGAACGTGACAGATTCGAGGTCGGCGCAACCGCTCGCGACATTGGCGAGATAGCCGGGTGAGTTCGGGCTGTCGGTCCCGGCAATCACGAGTTCAAGGTCGTGGTAGCCCCGTTCGATGAGCAGGCGGTAGGCCTCGACGAGAATGTCGACGGTCTTATAGGTGCCGAATTTGCCAAATGCCAAAATGCGACGTGGGCCGTCGGCAGGAACACCGAATGACGGTTCGTCGATCTCCTCAAAGCTCCCGTGGGGCGTCAGCAGTGCGTTAGTAGCGCCGTACTTGTCCCGGAGTAACTCGACGTAGCGAGGAATCGTGAGGGCGACGTAGTCGGCTTGCAGAATCGTGCGGGTCAGCATTTCACCGGCGGTGTTCATGATCTTGGCCATCAACTTGCTCGATGCGAATCCGGCATCTTGCATATCGACGTTGTCGACCAGATTGTGCAAGATCACCCCGGTGGGAATGCCCATTCGCTTGAGTAGGGCGGGAGCCAGAAGTCCCAGACCGCCGGCGACCTTGCTGTCGCCAAAGGTTGCGAATTGCAGGTTGACGAGAACCGCGTCGACCTTGGATCGTCGTACTGCTCGAATCAGACGAAGTGGATTCGTTAGATCGTTGAACTTCCAGCAGACGACAGCCTCGGTGCCGGGAATCGGCTGCGGGGGACCGGCGTCGGTCTCATCGGCAAACACAACCACGCGGTCGAGTTGCGGGTTCTCGGCCATATGGCTCACGAGGTGGAAGCCAAATTCGTTGAGACTGTTTCGACCGGGCGGGAATGCGGTAATCAGGCCGACTCGACGGGGCAGTTGGTTCGGTACGGACACTTGTTACTTTCGGCAGCTAACAGCACAAGTTGATACATTGCCCCCAATTTTGAGGGTCGATCAGCTGTTTGTGGCTGGGATTCGTATATCAATCGCGGTTGGTTGTCCTGTACCGCTCACGATCTCCATTCGACCCCCGGACCGCCGCACGCTGTCGTGAGCGAGATAGAGCCCCAAGCCGAGCCCGCCACCTGCACGTGTCGATGTGGTGTCGGCGCGCGCCACAGATTCGAGTAGGTCGGCCTCGTGCGTGACGTCAAAGCCTGGTCCCGGATCAGTGATCGTTAGGTGCAGCATCGGTGCTGGTTCTGTGTCGGTCGGCGGTTCAAGTCGTATGTCGATCGTCACGACACCGGCATCTGCGTGCGTGACGACGTTGCTCATCAATTCCCGAACCGTCTGCAGCAGCAGTACCGAAGGAACGTTGACAGTCGTGCCGTCAGAGCCGACCACCCGAATAGTGAGAAGCTGTCCTTTGGACAGGCACGGCAACCTCCACGAATCGTCGATCGACTCCGCGATGACGCCAAGTGGCCACGGTGATCGGTCGTGGGCGCTCGTGGTTCCGACCTCAGCGGCGCTGATAAGTCGCGAGACGAGGGCGTTGAGAGTGCGACTCGATTCGAGCGCAGTGTCGAGGTATTGACGGCCTTGCTCGCCGTTGACATGGCTGGGCAGCAACTCGAGCATGCCGATAATGCCATTGAGCGGCGTGCGCATTTCGTGGCTCAGGTTCGCAAGGAACCCTGCGGCGGCCGACGAGGTGGATTCGAGCTCGGCTACCGCCAGCTCAAGGTCCCTTGTTCTGGCCGCGACGCGTTCGTCGAGTTCCAGGTTGCTGAGGTAGAGCTCGCGCATGCGTCGGTCGGCAATAGTCTCGGCTTCGAGCCGAGCGCTCTGAGCCCGTTTGAGACGACGCTCTAAGCGCTCTAGACGCTGATCGGCATCATCGCCGTCGTCACGTTTGGTCACGTCGACTACGGCTCGAACGACAAGTCATACACGGTGACTTCTTCGCCCGAGCCCGAGACGGTGGCGATCGAGACCTTTTCTCCGAACCAGTCGCCGGCACCCAAGATTAGGCCTTCGGCAAGTAGACCGAGTTTGCGCTTGGATTCATAGGTCATTCGCAGCGTGCCGTCTTCGAGGTCTTCATAGCGGAACCGCGGCGGAGTCGAGTCGGGATGAAGCTTCATGACCTCAGGATGAATGATTTCGTCGACCGTTCGTAAGAACGAGCGTGTATCGGAAACCCCTTCGACGAACTCTGGGTGGCGTGTCGCAAGGTGCGTAAACGCTTTGGTCCCGAGGGTCCGAATCAGGGTTGCTGGGTCTTCGCCGGTCGCTTCTACCGCGACGCCGACAAGCTTGAGCAACTCTTCGTCGTCGTAGGTGCCAATCGATGTGTAGTCGCCATCGAGGCCAGCCGCGTCGAGAAGGTCGTCCCAAGTGTCAGCCGAGTACAGATCGGTGACTGCCGACTCGACAGCGTTGAAAATGATGCCCTTCATAGAATTTCCTCGTTTGTCTCTGACGTTGATGGTTCTTGGTCAGCGTCTGAGCTGCTCGAAGCGTTAGCGAGCCCGTCGCGAATCTGCCTCAGTTCTGTCACGGCAGCATCGAGCTGACCTTCGAACAAGCTCACGATCGCGGGGGCTGCCGCGGCTGCGGCCTCGCCGTTTCGGTAGTGAGATTCGATCTCGGCGCAGGTTTCGGATAGGCCGGTTGCTCCGAGAAGAGCGGCGGTCGACTTGAACGTATGGGCGGCACGGGCGGCGAGTTCTGTGTTGTCGCCTCGGGTCAAATCTGATCGTCGCACTGCGGAGTCAGCAATAAAGGCGTCGATGACCGCAATAACTGGCGCATCGGACCCGAGGTCGCTGATCATGCGATCGATGACCAAACGGTCGACCGACGCAGGTTGCGACACCCCATCGATGTCAGTCGAGGTCTCGGCTGGCTCGGTCGGGACCCCGGTGATCCATTGGCTGAGACAGGTCGCGAGGCTGTCGAGGTTGACCGGTTTCGGGAGGAAGTCAGACATGCCGGCCTTGAGGCAGGTTTCGCGGGCCTCGGCTGACACGCTCGCTGTCATCATGATCAACGGGATGGGCTCGGCCTTTCGGCTGCGGGCTCGTTCAAAATATTCACGGGCGGTATCGAGCCCGTCGAGATCTGGCATATGCCAATCCATGAGCACAACGTCGAAGTGCTCGTTTTCGAGTTTCTGGAGTGCCTCGTGTCCGCTCGACACGGCCGTGGCGTGGTGTCCGAGCCGCTCGAGTTGTGAAATGGCTACGAGTCGATTGACCTGCGTGTCATCAACTACGAGAACGCGCCCATGCGGTCCGCTGCTGAGAAGGTCTCGTTTCTGTACAGGGGTAGTCGCGGTTGGTTCGACAGGTATCTCGATACGAAACGTGGTGCCAGCTGGCGAGGTGTCGAGAGTCAAGGTTCCGCCCATGAGGTCGATTAACCGTTGACAAATCGAGAGCCCAAGACCTGTGCCTTGGGTTCGGTCTCGATCACGTGCCTGCTGAAAGGGGTCGAACAGTCCGGGTAGTGCACCGTCGGGGATCCCCGGTCCGGTGTCTGCGACTTCGAAGGTCAGGCGATCTGATTCGGGAGCGTCAACATGAATCTGCACCCCACCCGAGGTGGTGTATTTGACAGCGTTGGAGACAAGGTTGACGACGACTTGGCGTAGCCGAAATCGGTCGGCGCGAACCGACCGTGGAACTCGTTCGTCGACGGTTGTTTGCAGCGCAAGCCCGCGTGTTTGGGCCTGAGGCAGAAACATCGAGAGCACTTCGTCGACGACAGCGCGAGGTGCGAGTGGTTGAACGACGAGGCGCATCTGTCCGGCGTTGATTTTGGACAGGTCCAGCAGGTCGTCAATGATGATTCGCAGAGCTTCGCCCTCGCGATGGATTCCTTCGGCGAGCTCTCGGTTTTCGTCGCTGAGCTCTCGGTCGAGAAGAAGCTCAGACAATCCCACGATGGCGTGCAGCGGTGCGCGCAGCTCGTGACTGACCGAGGCAAAGGCTTCGATGTTGAGCGACGAAGATTCGGGCGTGGTCACGTAGGTTCCGAGAATGTTGGCTTGTCGGTTGACGAAGTAGGAAGGGCAGTGAGGTGGCGCACCCTCCAGTTGCCGTCTGACAGTACCAGTACTGCTTGCAACCGTTCGACCGACCGACGACTCGGTCCGGATTCGACTGCGCGTTCGATGTCGCTCATCGACTCCAGCCCGATGATGGATCCGTCGAGCGAATAGAAGGTGATCTGCATGGTGTGGCCAAACTGCGTCACGCTCGACCGCACCTGGGTCTCGCCGACGGAAGCAGCGATCTGCTCTGGCAGTGCGCCGACAAACCAGGTCTCAATTCCGGCAGAGTCGTGCGTGCGCTGCGCAACGTCGAGCCGGTGCCACCCGCGAGCCCATGCGGCCCCTACTGCTTCTCGGGTCGTTGGTTCAACCCGGCGTGCGAGCTCCCCGTCAGGGAGCCACGTGATTAGCGCTTGCACATCGTCTGGCACAGCAGGAACTTGTGTGAACGACGCCATTGGGTCGGCGCCAGTGTTGGTCCTTTGTACTACGAGAGCCAACGCGACAAGCCCGACGGCGATCAGCGCCGCGATAGCAACCGCAACGGTGGCGCCAAGAGCTTGTTTGACACTTCGGGTTCTCATGAGTCGCCAGCCGCGACAACAACACGAACGAGCTTCCCCAACACGTAGATCTCGAACGAGTCGCCTACTTCGCCAGGAACCGTCATCGTCGACTCGCCGCGAAAGAGCCCAGTCTTAGCCACGACCGCTCCGTCGGCATCGACCACGATTGCGTCGGTTCCATCTGGTACGTAACCGCCTGCGATGAGGCGTACGGGCCCAATCGAAAGCTTCACGTCGCTTCCATCGACGATGGCCGCGGCCGACACTTCTGAAACCGCCGGATCGAAGTCGATTCGCAGCGGCTCGCCTGTGCGCCCGCTCACTCGCGCCGTGATTTCGACTACGCCTGGCAGTCCGGGCGCCTCGAAGTTGGCTCTCGCAGTTCCCGATTGCACCGTCGAGTCGATTTGCGTTCGTCCTTGTGGACCCTCGATGCCAAAAACGACATTGATGCCGTCGGGCAGCAGGTTGTCGTACTGATCGAGGAGCGTTCCAGTCTCGAGCGTGTGCAGAGTAAATCCGTCGGCAGTTTTGGGTGTGTCGTCAGCGGAGAGTCTGAACGCGGCCGGTACGCCGGCCACCTGGTCAAAGCTGGTTGTGGGGCCGATCGCGTCGCCGGCGGTGACCGACACCGTGACGCGCCCAGCGCGTGTTTGTGAGGCGATGACTTGAGCGGCGATCCCAGCATTCACCGAAATGTCATCTCGTGTTCTCGTGCCATCTGGCCGTTCGACCGTTGTCATGAGCCGGGTGTCATCGGCAACGGGATTTCCGAATTCGTCGGTTGGTGATGCAACAACCATGGTGAAGTCATCGCCGTCGGCTATGACTGTTCTCGGGCCGACCAAAGGAGTCACCGGGTCGACGGCATTGCCCGGAGTGATCATTGTCGACGCGTTACCGCTGGCGGAACCTGCAACAGCGACCCAATGAATCAGGCCTGCATGAGTCGTGTGCGAGGCGTCGATGGTGATGCTCGCGGACCCTGCGTCGAGTTTGTGCACGCTGGTTGTCGTCGACAGCGAACCGAATTGCACAAGTTGCACCTGGTCACTGGCGATCGGTGCACCGGCAATTTGCAGCGTGACAATTTGGCCTGCCCGGCTCTCGATCGGGGCGTTGATGGTCAGCCGCGTACCCAACTGCCCTTTGAGAACTGGGGTCGCCCCTCGAGGGCCACCAGTGACGAGTACTGCGCTCAACAATCCCAACAGTGCGGCCGCCACGAGCGCCGCCAACGCGAGCGATGAGACAGACGGTCCGCGTCGCCGATTTTGTGGCGTAGGTGCGCTCATGACGATGCTCGATAGAACGACTGAACCGTGATGCGGGCCGAGGCCCAGCCACTTTCGGGAGGTAACTCGATAACGGCGTCGCTACTGAACGGGTTTCCCTCCGACCGGGTGATGCCGTTGCCGTACACAATCAGCGGGACATCGAGAGCGGTGAGCACATCGGGTTTGGTCAGCTCGACGCTGAATGAACCGATTCGCTGCGGGCGAATCGCCTGGTCGATCCATACAGAGTCAACCCAACCTACGTTGCCCTCTTCATCGATCAAGGTGATGAGCACCTGCGGAACGGTTGCAGTCTCGACGCCATCATTGCGAAGCTCGCCGAGCAACGTAACCGTGTCGTCGACGACGACCCGCAGGTGCTGTGGCTGAAGGTCCCGTTGAAGATCTCGGCCTGTGACCACCGCTTTGGTGATGAGTTCGATGTTGGCGATGTCGCGTGGACCCAGGTCAGGTGTGGCAAACAGATCTGGCTGAAACTCGCCAGCGGCTTCGTCTTTGGCATCGGCTGCTCCAGCGATCGCTTCGATATCGATTCGAAACGGAACGGTTTCTCTGGGTAGAACTTTGCTAGCGGTGACGAGCGCTGCATTGTGTTCGACGAGCGTCTCCCCGTCTTCGCCAAGAAAGCGAGCGGTCACCGTAATGTCGGCCGGGTCGACATCGAGATTGGTAATTTCGCCGACGACGGCGAATCGGCCGTCTCGGTACACGGCCTGCGCACTCAGCGTCTCGATCCGAGGGCGGTCTAAGACATCGCCGAAACCGGTTTGATCAGCTGTCACCTGTCTGCGTCCCTGACTGAGATAGGTCACTTCGGTCGAGCGCGAGAACTGGTCGGGTGTTGTTGACACGTCGCTTTGGAACGGAACAATCCACCATTGTCCGTCAACTCGACGTAGCTGATGGTCGACGACGGTGTCGTAGCGAGTGAGCGACGTGACATAGCTGAGGCTGGCCCGCACGGTTGCTCGGTCTGAAGTCGATGAGACCAGCGCCGTGTCGACACGATCGAGCTTGCTGTAACCGGCGACAAGGCCGTCAACAACCGAGCGCTCAAGGCTGAACTGGTCAAACGGTGGTCGGGCCTGCGGGTCGAGCCGGTTCCATGCGTCGCTAAACCGTTGGAAATCAAGATCGTCGTACCAGGACTCGACGGTTGCTTCGGCATCGGTCGCCCCGAGGTCCGCGCTTGTCATCTGCCATAGCCCGAAACCGAGGGCGCCTATCAGTGCACAGCACGCGAGACGCAGTCGGAGACTCGGCGCACGGCGCTCGGCAAGTCTGTCCAATCGCTGCAGATAGGTCTCGGTGACGTCTCGATACCAGCGGTGGCGTGGGTGCCCTGAAGACGCGCGTTGGGCAGCACGTGCGAGTCGTCGATCGATCCACGTCAGAATCCGGGCGACGGGCGTCGGGCCGAGTGAACGAACCTGGCGAGCGGCCCATTGAGCTGACTGCGGGTTGGGTCGACCAACGAAGTTCCACAGCTGAGTCAGCGCAGCCGCAGCCAGCGCCGACATCGGCAAGGTGCCCCACATGACTCGCTGCCAGTCCGGAAGCTCTTTGGTCGGCAACAAATCAGGTAGCGGGGGTATGTCTTCACGTTCCCATACAACGATGCCGTTGCGTAAACGATCGAGTCGATGCCACCCCGATGCCCAAAGCAGCGGGTCATAGAACACGTCGTTAGAGAAAACGAACTTGAGGTTGTAACGCTCAGGGGTAGCCAAGAATTGCTGAAGGGAACCGAGGCCAGGGACACCACGAAATTTGGCCCCCTCGAGCCGCTCGACAGAGCGGCTTGTCAGTTCAGGCAATCGTCGAGCGGAGTGATAGTTGCCGTCGACCGTCGTCGCCGTGGTCTCGGCGGCCACTCGGGCCATCTGATCGCCGAACCCCAAGGTCAAGTATCTCCAGCGGTCATGCTGGTCTTTGTCCATAAATGCCGCGATGGGCTCGGGGTCGATTCGATCGGGCTGGAGCGGACGGAACTGGGCAAAGTTGGCAGCCAACACGCTGGCCACCATCAGACCGCAGGCTCCGCCAAGGAGTACAGCCTTCCATGTTCGTCGGCCGAGCAGCGAGGTAGCAATCGTGTTGAGGCGACCGTCGGTCATGCTTGTCACGAGCGCTCCGACCAACGGCAATACGCCAATGGTCGCCCAGACCGTGAATCGGTCCAGGGTCAAGATGTCAAAGGCCGATCGCAACAACAAACGCGGAATCGGCGTGGTGCCTCCGGTGCCGAGGATGAACAACAAAGCCACCGACGCCGCGAGCGGAAGAGCACGGGTGAACACCGACCGCATCAACGCGAACGGCAGCATCAGCACCATGAGGCCCCACGGCACGACGAAGAACACGATGCCCGCCGCTCCGTTTTCGATGAAACTGTCTCGCGTGGCGTGAGGTATTGGTATCTGCACGATCGGGTCGCTCGCTGACCACAACCAGTACGGAAGTACAACAATGACCAAGATCGCTATCGCGGCTGTACCGATGACGCCAGCACGAACCAGGCCCGGAAGTACGCGACGGCTGCGGCGGGCGATTGCGGGCCATAGCGAATACCTGTCAACGCGGGCGCAATGTCCTGGCTTCTCGTCGGGGTGCGGGCAGCGAAACTGGTCGAGTAGCGCGGTGGCGACCACCGGGCCGACGAAGAACACAGCGCCAAAGAGTGTCGTCACGTGGTGCGCCGCGGTTGTTGCGGCAAGTCCTGCGCACGCGAGCACGAGATCGCCACGCGAACCGTCGCGAACCCACACAAAGATCGAAGGCAACGTGTTGAGCAGCATCGCCAATGAGAACGTGGTCGGAAGCTGACCGAAAACGTGCACGACCTCGGCCAGCGACGTCGACACCGAAGCGAGTAGCGCCGCCCAGCCAGCCGAGACCGGGTCAACCCAAATACGGCTGAACCGATACACACCGACTATGAGCAGCAGAACTGCGCTTAGCTGAACAAGAACAAACGCTGTTTCGAGGCTGAAGATCTTTGATAGCAACGCAATGAGCTGATGGGTGCCGGGCGGATAGCTCGTGATGGTGAAGCCCGTGTACCAACGGGTCTCCCAGGTGGAAAACCAATCGCGTGCGTAGTGGTCTGCGAAGAACATATGGATATACGCGTCATACGTGCGCTCGTAGCTACCGCCGAGCAACATTCCGCCGTGCCACATGAACGCAGTGGCAAGAGCAGCCCAAAGGCGACGATCGGCATGCGCCGGAGAGCTACTCAACACCTGTTCCCATCGGCGTTCGCCGCTGGTTTTCAATGGTTGGCGTCGAAAGCGGCCAGCTCTCGTGGACGTGGGCGCCGCCTGCGGGGTCGGCCCGCTGCGGCGATACGGCGCACCAAAGATGTCAGGGTCTTGCCAACGTCGGCTGGCTGAGACCGCTCGATCGGTAGATCGCGAGTCCGACTTCGCCGAGGGCCGTTGTTACCCGTTCGTCCTGGTGACCGCTTGGTGCGTTGATCGCCGTCAGTTCGATAACGGGTACGCCCAGGGCGGCCGTCAAACTGTCGGCTGCGCAGGCCTCGAGCTTGACGTCGAAGCTGAATCGTGAAACGGCAAGACGACGTTCGACATCGCTTGCGAGCTGGCCCAACCACGCGACCGACTCGCTGTTTGAACCATGTCTAATCGTGACGCGCACATCGGCCGAGCCGTCGCTCGGGCGAGGGTCATGTCCGACGTCGATCACGAGCGCAGCGCTGTGTTCGGCGACCGTGCGATGCAGTAGCAACGTCTCGGTGGCCGCCCGTCGGTGATGATCAGCGGATGGGTCGATGCCGAGCACAGTGCGCCCATCGTCGGTCCATGCGCCGTCTGGATTCAGGTTGTCGATTGCCGCAAGTCCTACTGCAATGCTGTCGATCGGAGCCACCGCGGCAAGGAACCGCGGAGCGAAGTCCCGAAGATGATCGATTTCAGCACGATGTCCGCCCACCAGCACCAGGCTTGTCGTGGTGTTGTCCCGGTCGATGGAGTTCAACGTTATTGCCCGGCCCATTGCCGAAAGCCCGATGACACGATGACCGACGTGGGTGCCAATTCGAGCCGGTACGGATGGCGCGTTGGCGGCGGCTACTGCTCGCGCAGCGACCTGACCTGCGCCATTTGTCGCTACAGCGCCGACTGCACCGTTCGCCGCCACCGCAGCGTGCGACGCCGCGGGTGAAGATAGTGGTTCGGTGACCCGTGCGTAGGTGCTGTGATCGGAACCGTCAATGGTCGATGCCAAAGGTTCGGCCCCGTGCCTAACGGCTGTAGCGGGGCCCGCGGCACCGGCAGTCCAACTTCCGTCGGCGAGGATGAAGTGATGATCCGAGGCAGCCAGGGGGTCGCGTCGGTGACTCACCATGATCACCGTGGTCTCGGCAGAGATGGAGCGAAGGGTGTCAAGAACCTGTTCGCTGCGAAGCTGGTCAAGGCCCGTCGTTGGTTCGTCGAGCAACAACACACCGGGGTTGCGCAGGAGAGCTCGGGCGATCGCCATACGACGCAGCTGTCCGCCCGAGAGCATGTGGCGGCCGCTGCCTACATCAGTGTCGAGTCCTTTGGGGAGTTCTCGAACGAGTTCGAGCAGTCCAGCCTTGTGGCACGCGTCGAGCAATTTTTCGGTCGAGGCTGAAGGGTTGCCGAACAGCAGATTCTCACCGAGCGTGCCAGTGAACAACATCGGTTCCTGAGGCACGAGCGCCATGGTCGATCGCACGCTCGACAAACGAGCCGTGTTGATGTCTTGCCCATCGATGCTGATCGTGCCACTCTCGGGTACGTCAAGACCCATAAGCATGCGTAACAGTGTGGTCTTTCCCGTACCGCTTGGCCCGCTGATAACGGTCAAGGCCCGGCCGGGGATTCTTCCGGTGAGCCCTGACAACACTCGAGTTGCCTCGGCGTCATAGCGGAACGAAACGTCGTCAATATCGATGTTCCCGTCAGTGAGATTCAGCACGGGCCCGTTCGGTCGAGGGTCCTGCATTGGGGCATCGAGGACTTCGCTGATGCGTTCCAGGTTGACGATTCCGGTTCGGTAGGAGCTGACGATCTTGGTGTAGGCCTGGAACGGCGCATACGTTTTCTTAGCTACGCCAATAAAGGTCGTCAAGGTGCCGAGTGTGAGTGCGCCAGAGATCGTTGCCGTGTCGTTGCCGATAATGCCCGAGTTGATGATGCGCCAGCCGCCGATCGCGTAACAGGCAGCGATGCCGAAACTGGTGCACAAGTTGATGACCGCGCTGATCTGGGCGGTGGTGTGCTTCTTTTCGATCTTCGCGTCTTCAGCAGCCGAGGCTGAGGCTTTGAGCTCAGTGGTGACCCAGTCTTGACCGCCGACTGATATGACCGAGTTCCAACCGTCGATTGACTCCTTGACTGCTGACGTATGAGCGGCTTCGCGCATGCGAGCTGCCCGGGTTTGGCGGTGCAGTCGCCGTTGGAGTAGCCCACTGAACCCGGACTGCAAGGGGATCACAGCGAGAACGACCAATGCCATGATCGGGTCGATGAGGAACATAAGCGTCACCGGATAGATCGCTCGCAAGGTGTTGGAGACGAGCCGGATCACGACGTTCTGCACAAAGCTGCGCAGACCCTTCGAGTCAGCCAACGACCGATCGAGCAGGTCGCCGCTGTTGAACCGCCGCCGCTCGTCGAGCGTCATTTGCATGGTGGCTTCGGCCATATCCCGCCGAGCTGCCTCGACCATTTGGCGGCCAAGAAGAGCCGACGAGATGGTGTGCATGTACCCGATCACAACCTTGGCGATCGCCAGCAGACCCATGCCGATGGCGATGATCACGATCGAGCGCGTGTCGTTTGGCGTCAGGTCAAGGCCATAGAGCGACCGGTCGGTTCCCGACAGCAGGTCGACCGCGACGCCAACAAGGATTGGTCCTTGAAAGGGAAGCAGATCTTTGACGAGGCGAATTATCAAGTTGCCGCCAAAGAGTCCTTTGCGTTCCTTGATGTACCGAGTGAGAATTCGCCGCGGCCCCGAGCCCGCTCTGAGTGGGCTGATGGCAGAGCCGCTATCGC
This sequence comes from uncultured Acidimicrobiales bacterium, assembly GCA_937991435.1. Lineage (GTDB taxonomy): Bacteria > Actinomycetota > Acidimicrobiia > Acidimicrobiales > UBA10347 > UBA10347. Next base: position 17,382 of record CALKPY010000028.1, on the reverse strand, counting down.
TGTGTGCACCTTTTTGGGTAGGCGCGGAGCTGCCGGTGGTGCGCGATTGGTCGCCGCGGAGCCCTCTTGTCACTACCCCATGGTCGCTGTTTCTTGGCCCCGGCACAACAGGCAGGGGTAATTGCCTATGGGCGTGCACGAAAGCAACCGCCAATCAAGGCCATGATTGCCTTGGTCGTCGGCTGATTGCGCCCTGGTGTGTTGAGGAGAATTCAATGATCGATCTGCAAGCAGTGGCGCAGTTCGCAGCCTCTGTAGTTGCTGGTGTAGTTGCCGTCTTGGGCTTAGGCCTCGGCGGGCAGACGAGCCCCGTGCCTGCAACGGCAACGACACCACTGGCCCTTAGCCTGGTCGCGACATTTGATACGGACCTCGGTACCGGGTCGAATGAATTCTCAGGGGTAACCGTAAACGAGGACCTGCAGCGCCTACTCGTCGTGTCTGATGCCGATGTGGTGTTTGAGTTCGATCTTCTCGACGATGGCACGGTCGTCACGCCACCGCGGCGCTCAATCGCTATCGAAATCGGCGGTGGAGACACCGAAGGCATCGCGTGGCTGGCAGGGAACACCTACGCCGTGCTGGCCGAGAACTTCGGTCCGGTGATCGTGTTCGATCTCGCCGACGATGACACCGCAATTACGACTGCTTCAACTTTTGAAACCGTTCCGACGGGCCTGCGTGAGAGCAACGGAAGTGGTCTTGAAGGGGTGGCAGCCGCGGCGACGAACGGCAACGATGGGTCTCTGCGGGACTTCTGGGTGGTATTTGAAAAGCCGCCAAGGCTTCATTTGTTCGGTGCAGACGGTGAGGTCGGTTCGGTTGCGCTTGACGCGCCGGAGATTGGAATCACTGACGCTTCCGACCTATGGGCCGCACCCGACGGAAGCTTGTTTGTGTTGAGCGACGAATCGCGACGGCTGGTCCACCTTCTTGTCGACGATGACTTCACCGCGATACAGGTGCTTGGTACGCGCGATCTCGGCGCGCCGCCAAATGGGTTTGAACAGCCCGAGGGTGTCACCTTTTCACGCGATATGACCCGCATGTGGATCGTCAGCGAAGCACCCGGCCCTGAACGTTTCAGCGTCGGGTTCTATCGAGCCGGTTAGGGTCGGACCCGTATCGTCACTCTGCAGAAATGGTGTTCCCGATGAGTAAGAACCTGCGTACTTTTCTCGAAGCTGTGTATGCCTTTGACGCCGTGGTGCAACGCGTCGATGCTTCGGCGTGGTCTAAACCGAGTCCTTGCGACGGATGGACAGCCCACGATGTGGTTGAGCACCAGTGTTCGGTACTCAATGGCGTACAGCTGGTGGCGTCGACCGGCCAGATGGCTAAGCCGACTTCGCCTGCCGACTCGAGTGACCCAGTGCAGTGTTGGAATGCCACGCGAGACGCACTGATCGAGACCCTTGACCAACCTGGCGTGCTTGCGCAACAAGGCCCATTCTGGTTCGGTGCCGAAACCGTCGACGACATGATCGGGGTCGTCACTTGGGATGCAGCCACCCATACCTGGGACCTCGCGGTGGCGACGGGGCAGGACCACTGTTTGAGCGACGCTCTGTTGCAGCATTGCCTCGACACCGTCACGCCAATGTCAGACATGTTGGTTGAATCTGCACGCACCGCGGACCGGGTTGAGGTCGACTCGTCGGCGCCGCTACTCGACCGATACCTCGGCCTGGTTGGGCGCACCGCCTGAGGGGCGATCGGCGTCGCCACCAACGGCGGTCGTGATGACCCGCAAACGGGAAACGGCGGTGCTGATTATTGCCGCGGCCATCGCTACAGGGCTGTTAGCAGTACTCGCCGCACCGGCCGATTCGCACATTTCCGAAGCGGCTGATCGACCGGTCAAGATTGCCACCTTGCCATGCGGCGGAGCCCGACAATCAACGTCGAGTGGGTTCGTTATTGCGGATGAAACTGTAGTGACGGTGGCCCACGCTATTTATGGATCCCGAGACCTTGCAGTTCGCACCAGCGACGGCGTGTGGCGATCAGCGCGAGTGCGACATCTTGACCTCGATCGCGACCTTGCCGTGTTGAATGTCGACGGGGCCGACGCCACTCAATGGTCATCGGCTAGAGCCGACAGCGACGACCCGATTGTGCTTCTTGGCGGGGCCGCGTCTGGCACGACGAGTGGCTCGGTAATTCGACGAGTGAGGATCAGTACTGAAGCAATCGGGTCCAATGACCTGTTCCGGCGATCGGGCTACGAACTTGCACTCGGTATCAGCCTGGGCGACAGCGGTGGGGCAATCGTCAACGTCGATGACGAATTAGTAGGGGTTGTGTTTTCTCGGTCGACGACTCGCGACTCGGTGACGTGGGCAACGTCGGCAGCGGAACTCGAATTGACGACTTCCCGAGACGAGGTGCCTACGTGGGACTGTCCTGCGGGTCCAGATACCAAGCTCGACTTGTCGCCGGCCGATGGCATCACGCGACGAGAGCCAGCGCAATTGGCAGGCTGATCAAGGCTGCGAGCGTTGTTGCGACCACATCGTTTGTTGTTCGTTGCGACTCAAGGTCGTGTTCGAGCGCAAGCACCATGCAGAACACCGCTGGTGGCATCGCCGCCTGCAAGATGACTACACCGAGGTCGTCGCCGGACAGCCCCAAAGCGACTGCGACGCCTGCGCCCGCAAGGGGAGCGACGACGAGTTTCGCGACCGTGACGACCGACGTCGACCGCAGCCAACGCAATGACTGCGTCGCTGCGAGCTGTAGCCCCAAGGTGATCAACATGACCGGAATCAGTCCACGAGCGCCGGTCGCAATAGCCCGCTCAGCCGCCAGGGGTAGCTCGATATCGATCAGATTCAGACCGAGGCCGACGATCGCGGCGATCACCATTGGTGACAGCACCGCCCGGCGAGCAGCGCTGAGCGCTGATTCGGTTTGTCGTGTGCCGAGCCACACCGACAGCAGGGTGCCGAGGAACATGACGGTCACCATCAAAACGCCGGCCTGATCCAGCGCGTCGTCGCCCAGGGCGAAGGCGCAGATGGCAAGTCCGGCGTTGCCGACGTTGCCGTAGCCGCTGCACATGATTGCTGCAGACCCTGCCGACCCCCCAAGGCCTATTGGGCGAACCAGCGCACTGGCAACTATCGCCGAAGCCCCGACCGAGGCCGCTCCCGCGGCTACAAGGCGAATCGCGGTGTCAGCGCTGAGGGTGGTTGTGGCGAAGACGTCGAAAACAAAAGCAGGACCGAGAACCCAATACGCCAGCTTTGACAGCGTGGTGACGTCGAGTCTGAGTCGGGGTCCGGCGACCGCTCCGGTGGCGACTATCAACACCACGGGGCCAAGGACATCAATAAGAAGTTGGACGGTGTCCACGGATCCTCCGGGGGAAAGTGCACCGAGCTTAGCGATCGCGACTTTCTGACTCTTCGTCGGGCCGTTACCGTGGGGTTTGTGAACCTCGACGGTGCATCGGCGCTGCGCACTGATCACTACGAACTGACGATGGTGGCTTCTGCCCTCGGTTCAGGAATCGCGGATCGCTATTCGGTTTTTGAAGTCTTTGCTCGTCGGCTTCCTGACGGGCGGGCCTATGGCGTCGTGGCCGGTATGAATCGGGTCATCGATGCCATTGAACGGTTCCGTTTCGATGCGGCAACGATCGAACATCTCGTCGAGAGCGACGTCATTGAACGTGGCCCGATGACCGACTGGCTCGCGAAGTACCGATTCGGCGGCGACGTGACTGGGTACGCGGACGGTGAGCTGTTCTTTCCGTACAGCCCTGTGTTGACAGTCGAAGGAACATTTGCCGAGTGCGTCGTGCTCGAAACGGTGTTGCTGTCGATTCTCAATCACGACTGTGCGATTGCCGGTGCAGCCGCCCGAGTAACCGATGCTGCCGGTGGTCGAACCTTGATCGACGGCGGAAGCCGGCGGACTGATCCTGACGCTGCTGTGGCATCAGCGCGAGCTGCCCATATCGGCGGCTTTGACACGACCTCAAACCTCGAAGCCGGACGCCGGTACGGGATCCCGACAGGCGGTACAACCGCCCACGCATTCATCCTCGCTCACGCCACCGAAACTGATGCCTTCGCGGCGCAACTCGAAGCGTTGGGGGCTTCGTCGACCTATCTCGTCGACACCTTTGACGTTGAGCAGGGCATTCGAAACGCGGTGGCCGTGGTTGGTCCCGGCATCGGTGCAGTGCGAATTGACTCGGGCGATTTATTGGGTGACTCCCGGCGTGCCAGAGCGCTCCTTGATGGTTTGGGCGCACCAGAGTGCCGCATCGTGGTGTCGAGTGACCTCGACGAGTTTCGTGTCGCGGAACTCGAAGCAGCGCAGGCCCCGATCGATGCCTATCTCGTTGGAACGAGCCTGGTTACTGGATCTGGGCACCCGACTGCTTCGATGGTCTACAAGCTCGTTTCGATCGCCGATGCGGATGGTCAAACGTCGGGCCTGCGAGCGGTTGGCAAATTGTCGCCGGGTAAACGCACGATTGGCGGCCGTAAAGAGGTGCACCGCACGCTTGACGCTGATGGTTATTGGGATGCCGAAGTGCTGTCAGTTCTGCCGCTCGACATTGTTGAGACAGCATTGCAACCGCAACAGCCGCTGATCCGCTCAGGAGCAGTCGTGGCTAGCCTCGATGTCGAACATGCCAGGGAGCGCTGCATCGATCGTCGTGCCAGACTGCGTGCCGAGGCACTCGGAGCGCATCCGGTGACGACCCCTGCGATTCCCACAACGTGGATCGGTATCGAACTTGACAAGGAGCCGTAATGGCGAGTGCATTGATCATCGTCGACGTGCAGAACGACTTCTGTGAACAGGGGTCCCTTGCGGTCGAGGGCGGAGCTTCGGTCGCGCGATCGATTAGCGAACTGGCTGAACTTGCCGATCTCGCCGAAGATGAGGCCCGCTGGAGCTATGTGATCGCCACTCGCGACTGGCACGTTGACCCTGGAACGCATTGGGTTGGCGAGGGCGACGAACCTGACTATGTCGACACGTGGCCGGTGCATTGCCGAGCTGACACCCCGGGCGCAGCGTTTCACGACGATCTGCGGGTCATGTTTGCCGAGGTTTTTAATAAGGGCGAGACACACGCGGCCTTCAGCGGCTTTGAAGGAAAAGCGATGGGCGACGACTCTGATCTGGCGAGTTGGCTCAAGACGCGAGAAGTCGATGCGGTGACGATCGTTGGACTTGCGACTGACTTTTGCGTCAAGGCAACAGCTCTCGATGCCGTGCGTGAAGGATTTCAGACCACCGTTCTTCTCGAGCATTGCGCGGGGGTTGCACCGGAAACGACCGAGACAGCCATGGCCGAGATGGTCGATGCGGGCGTCAACCTGCGCTAACCGCGTGGCGTCTCAGGCAGCCCAGTTCAGCGGCCGACCCAGTTGGGTGGTCGTTTCTCAATAAAGGCTCGCGGGCCTTCTTGATAGTCCGCTGTTTGAGCGAGCTGGCCGAGTGTTTTGCTGGCCACAGCGATCGCTTCACGATCGGGCATCGCCGGGGTGTCGAGGGCGAGTTGCCGGCTGGCTCGCACCGCCAATGGGGCGTTGACATTGATCTGATCAGCAAGAGCGAGCGCGGTCTCAATCGACTCGCCCGGTTCGCAGAGCCGGTTGACGAGTCCCATGGTTGCAGCGCGCTCGGCGCTGAGTGGGTCCCCGGTCAGAATCATCTCCATCGCGATGTTGGGCGGAAGTCGACGGGGCAGTCTTGCCAATCCGCCCGCGGCCGCGACCAGTGACCGCTTAACTTCGGGCAACCCGAAACGCGACTGGGTCGATGCCACGATCATGTCGCAGGCCAAGGCAATTTCGCAGCCGCCGGCCAGGGCCGGCCCGTCGACGGCAGCGATCACAGGTTTCGTGCGCTGCTTGATGACGAAGCCTCCAAAGCCACCGTCTTTGGTGCCGAGCTGGACATTGCCCGAAGCCACAGCCTTGAGGTCAGCCCCGGCGCAGAACACCGGCCCGTTGCCCGCGAGCACCGCAGTCCAAAGATCGGCGTCGGCTTCGAAACGGTCGATAGCGGCATCGACTGCTTCGGCGAGCTCGGTGTTGACGGCGTTTCGGGCTTCGGGCCGATTCAGGGTGATGAGGGCGCTTCGGCCTCGGACTTCGAACAGCACAACATCAGAACTTGTCATGGTGAACCTTGGCATTGAAGCCAGAGCCGATGCAACTGCGCGATCCAAGTCAATGGGTGCTCGCCGCTTTTACACGGTATTGGCGCAGTACCCGTCGGAATGCCCACGCCGCTTGAACTGTTGTGTAGTTGGCTCTCATGCAATCGACCCGGAATGAACCGGGCCTATCGTGAGCGTTATCCGTCTCTGCAAAGGTTGCCGTGCGCCATTTCGTGATTCGTAAACTGCGTCTGTCCCGTTCGCCGATCGCTCGCTGCGCGATGGCACTGGTCGGTCTTGTCGCCATGCTGGTCACGTCGCTGCCAGCGGCTTCGGCCCAAGATGGTGGCCCCGCTTGTCCGGCCTATGAAGGCGTTACATGTCAGGGTTACATCACCGACGTCGACGGCGTTCTCAGAGATCGCTTGCTGCTTGAAGAGACGGCGACTCGCATGGTCGAGACATACGGCCACGAAGTCGCTGTCGTGGTGATCGCCGGTGCCCCAGGCGGACCCGAAGACTTTTCCAAGGGTCTTGGCGAGGCCTGGGTCGTCAAAGACAAAGACGGCGAATCGGGCGGTGTTGTTGTTGTGATCGACACACAGCGCGACGAGGGTTGGATAACCGCTGGCCCCAATGTTCAGAACGTAATTCCGTCGAGCCAGGTCGTGTTCAACACCGCCGCATCGAGCTTTCGCAATGGCGACTGGGATTCTGGCGTCGCTGCGATTCTCGGCACACTCGAGGCATCGTTCGACGCCGAGCGTCGCGGTACGGTTTCGGGCGGATCGGGGTCGTCGGGTGCAGCAGTGGGGTCTGGTGGCTCAAGCTCGCAACGCGACGCTGGCGGCGATGGAGCTGCAGCCCTTTTGCCGCTGCTGATCTTTGGTGGGCTGGGCTTTGTTGCCTTTAGCGGCCGAGGTCGCAAGCGGTCTGCGCCGCAGCGCAAAGCAACCAAGATCGACCGGCGTGGCCAAGAAGTTGACGATGTGCTCGACCGCCTCGAAACAAGCGCTGCCGACCTGCCGGACCTGCGCCGTTACGAAGTACCGGAACCAGCGGTGAGTGCATCGGTTCCTTTCGAGTCGGCGATCAGTTCTCTCAATGGAGTTGTCGAACGCCGTGCCACCCACGAGGAATCAACGTTGCGTGAGCTTTGGGCGCGCGATCTCCTCGACGTAATCGACGCATCCCGTCTGCAGACGGACACAGAAATCCCGCTTGAGATGCGTGCCACTGATGATTCGAAGCTGCTCGACGACGCGGTGCAAGATGCCGCACGCGCCGCCCTCAAGGTGCCTGAACGAGACGACGCCAGCTTCCAAGTGAAGATGCGCGAGCTAGAAGGGCTTGTGTCTAGCGTGCGCCCTTACCGGGTGGCAGAGAAGCGCCGCCGGTTCGCAGAGAACGTGCTTGACCGGGTCGCTCCGACGTCATTTGGTGCAACCGTTGTTTCTGACCGAGGTGAGCGGCTGCTCAAGGCTGCGCCGGTGATCGACGCCGAGTCTGTCGACGACGCACTCGTCGAGCTCGACGCCGCCTACGAACTCGCAAAGGAAAAGGTCGGGCGCCTTGATCGCATTCACGATCGGTTGCCTGACAACGCGGCCCGTCCTGCCGTCGCTGCTGCGTTGACAGACCTCGACGATGATCCGCAAAAAGCGGTTGGTCGTTACGAACAGGTTCGCCGAGATCTTCGCAAGCGCTCGAGCTTGCTCGAAAGCGACCGTCTCGATGTCGACGCGATTGCGGCACTTTTGCTGTTGAATCACGACGAGTTGTCAGTCAACGAGTTCGTACAGCTCTACCGGGTGCATCGCGAAAATCGCATGGCACCAGCGATGGCGGTTGAATATGCGCTTGCTGGCCTTACGACTGAGCGCGAGATCGCACGAGTCAAGCAATACGCCGATGGTGAAGGTATTCCTGTGGCGATCGTGGCCGCTCTCATGCGCAACCGCGATGACGGCATTGAGGTTTACAAGGCGCTTGAGCGCGATCTGATCCAGCACGGCATCAAGGGCGAAGCCCGCCGCACGATTGCTGGCGTGTTGGCTTCGTCGCTCGAACCGGCTGCGGCCGAACGTCGCTGGCTCGATGCCCGAAAGGCGCTCGCTGACCTTGGCCTCATCGGCACCTACGCCGACATTGCCGCGGCATTTGGTGCAAGCGATGCACGCGGCCCGCGCAAGTTTGCGCTTGCCTACGCGGCGCAACGCCAAGCGTTGGCCCGTTCCGGTATCGACGATGCCGATCGTTTCGCTCCAGAGCTCGCGCACACTGGCACGAACCACCAGAACGACACCTGGACTGGCGCCCCGTTGCCCCCAACCCTGCGCGGCTTTGACCCGTTCACATTCTTTTACCTGCACTGGATTACTACGGCCGGTCACACCGGGCGCGTTGGTTGGGAGCCCATCTATCAGGACCAGTCGTGGTCAAACGACCAGGACTCATGGTTCGGCGGCGGCTTCGGATCTGGCAGCGGTGGCTTTGGCGGTGGCGGCGGCGGGAGCTGGGGCGGCGGCGGTTGGAGCCCCGGATCCTTCGGCGGTTTCGGTGGCGGCTTCGGCGGCGGGTTCGGTGGTGGCTTTGGCGGCGGCGGCGGCGGAAGCTGGTGAGCTGGTGAGCTGGTACAACAAAGACGGCAAGTGGCGCAAAACGCCCACGGAACAAGATCTCGAGTACATCGACGATCTGCACGAGGCGGCTGTTCTTGCCGAGCTCACGACCGATGGTCACAACGAGTCGATCGAGGCCGCTCAGGCCCACATCTTTGTGCGCATGGCCCGCATGACGCTGGGATTCGTCGTGCTTCTGATTGGCATCGTGGCTATTCCGTTGCCGGGCCCGGGCTGGCTCATCGTGGCGGCAGGTCTGACGATTCTCGCCAAAGATGTCGCGTGGGCTGATCGGGCGTTGCGGTACATCCGCCGCAAGGTTCCCGGGGTGCCTGAAGACGGAAAGATCCCACCGTCGACGATGCTTTTGGGCGCGGCAGCAACTGCGGCCGCCATTGGGTTGTCGATCTGGCTGTTGTAAGTCTTTGACTCAGCCAGCTGGTTGAAATGCGCCGATGAGGTCGAATCCGCCCGTGATACTCGGCAACAACCCAAACTGTGATGGCAACAGCTGCGTGACATAGAACTCGGTAGTGACAAGCTTCTGTTCATAGAAGTCTGCTTGGTCGCCGGTGGCACCATTCGCAAGCTCGGTCTGAGCTGCAACAGCGCTTTTGGTCATCAGCCAGCCGCCGATGACCGTGGCAAGTAGTCGCAAGTACGCCGTGGCACCGGCGAGCGAGTCATCGCCTCGATTGGCAAGCAACCAATCGCCAGCTTGACGTGCTGCGGCGACCCCATCGAGAAGCGGCTGTGTGAAGGTCACGAGATCGCCGGTGAGCGAGTTGGCGAGTTGTTCGGCCTGATCGAGAAGGTCGCCAATGGCGGCACCGTCTCGCATGGGCAGCTTGCGACCGATCAGATCGATGGCCTGAATGCCGTTGGTGCCTTCGTAGATGGCGCCGATGCGGATGTCGCGAAGGTGTTGAGCGGCGCCGGTTTCTTCAATGAAACCCATACCGCCGTGCACCTGCACACCGAGCGACGTGAGCTCGTTGCCCAGGTCGGTGCACCATGCCTTGGACAGCGGCGTCAGAACCTCGGCGAGCTCAATGCCTGCCGCTCGGGCCTCGGCGTCGGCGGCGTGGTGGCCGTCGTCGAGAGCCGCAGCGTTGAGGTAACACAGGCACCGCATTGCTTCGATGTAGGCCTTTATCGTCAGCAGCATGCGGCGCACGTCGGGGTGTTCGACGATGGGAGCCGATTCGCCTTTTGCTCGGTCTGGTCGGGCGCCTTGCGTGCGTTCAAATGCGTATTGCGTCGCTTGCTGGTAGGACCGCTCGGCGACAGCGAGGCCTTCGAGGCCGACCGATAGGCGGGCGCTGTTCATCATGGTGAACATCGAGCGCATGCCGGTCTGCTCTTCGCCGATGAGGTAGCCGGTGGCGTCATCAAAGGACATCACTGCAGTTGGACTGCAGTGAATACCAAGTTTGTGTTCAAGCGAGACGCATTCGAGTGTGTTGCGCTCGCCTGGGGTGCCGTCGTCGTTGAGCAGGAATTTGGGAACGATGAACAGCGAAATACCTTTGGTGCCCGGAGGAGCGTCGGCAGTTCGTGCGAGTACAAGGTGCACGATGTTGTCGGCGACATCGTGTTCTCCCCAGGTGATGAAGATCTTCTGACCGGTGATGCCGTAGGTGCCGTCGTCGCGTCGTTCAGCTTTTGACGTAAGCGCGCCGACGTCACTACCGGCATGGGGCTCGGTGAGGTTCATGGTGCCGGTCCACTCGCCGGTGACCATCTTGGGCACCCAATCGAGCTTCTGCTGTGCGCTGCCGTGTACGTCGAGTGCGTGAATCGCGCCTTGGGTCAGTAGCGGGCAGAGAGAGAATCCCATGTTGGCCGAGGTCAACATCTCTTGAACCGCAATGCCGATGACCCAAGGGAAGCCGCCACCGCCGTACTCAGGGTCAAACGCAATCGCACCCCAACCAGCGTCGACCAACTTGCGATAGGCATCAGCCACACCGTCAGGGGTGGTCACCGAGCCATCAGCGTTACGTTGGCTGCCCTGCGTGTCGCCGATGCGATTGGTTGGCGCGACTACTTCGCTGAAGAATCGGCCGGCTTCGTCGAGAAGCCCAGCAATCTCGCGGGCGTCGACGTGGCTAAACGGCTCGAAGTCAGCGAAACGGCCTACGTTTACCACGTGCTGCAGCACGAAATCCATATCTTCAACTGGCGCGCGATAGTCACTCATGGGTTGAGGATATGGGGGTGACCACACTCGGACCCAACGACCACGGGTGGCGTGAGTCACCTCGGCGCTCTGCGAAGCCTGAATCGATCACGTCAGGTCGGAGCGCAAAAAGACCAATGGCGCCGTCGGGGCACCCGGGGGGACAGATGCGGCGACGGCGCCAGGTTCTTACGTTTCGCCGAGGTGGCGGAACGACGAGTGTTGTCAGGCGTTGGAGAGACGCTTGACGGCAATGGTTGCGAGACGGTTGCCGAGCTCTGGGTGAGCGGCGATCAGGTTGGTGAACTCCGACGTCGAAAGTGCATAGGCGCGAATCATCGATGAAGCGATCACTGTTGCGTTGCGCGGGCTTCCAGAGATCAGCGACATTTCGCCGATGATCTCGCCAGCGCCGATGGTCGCAATGTGGGTTCCTTCTTTGGCGACCGCTGCGCTTCCGTCGACAATGACGAGTGCTTCGCGTCCGACGGTGCCTTCGACCGTGAGGGCGGCGCCGGCGGGGATCTCGACGAGTGTGCCGGTGCGAGAAAGCGTAGCGATCTCGGCGTCGCTGAAGTTTGAGCGAAGCGCGTCGATCACGCTTTTCGGTACGTAGTTCAGAGCGTTGTTTCGATTCCAGAACATGGTGAATCTCCTTGGTTTGCCCGTCGACAACTTCTGTCTGTGGACACCAACCAACGTAAGCACTAGCGGAGCTCTTGCACCCCTAATGTGACGAGCGTGACGGGTGTCCTGCGTCACGCCACCTACGGGAATACGACCTGGCGACCGCCAGCTTGAAACCCCCATCGACGGTGGCCTGAGCCCAGCGAGTAAAAGGTGAGCTGGGGGTGTCGAAGGGCCGTAAGGTTCGGCGGTGTCCACGTCGGTCTACATCGCAGTCTTTGTGGTCATGGTGGTTGGTTCGACTGTGCAAGCCTCGGTGGGGTTTGGTCAGGGCCTCGTGACGGCACCGCTGCTTCGGCTGTTGCACCCTGAGCTCTTGCCTGGCCCGATCGTGATAGCGGGGTTCTTCGTCTCGTGCATGGTCATCGTGCGCAACAGCCGGTGGGGTGATGTCGACGAACTCAAGCCGGCGCTGGCCGGTCGCGTGGTCGGTATCGGTGCTGCACTGGTGCTGTTGGCATCGTTGTCAGACCGTGGCTTGACGATCGTTATCGGCGCCATGGTCCTGGCTTTTGTCTTCGCGCGTCTTTTCGGTGTCCGCATCGAGCGAACACCGGCGGCGCTTGGCATCGTCGGCGCGGCATCGGGCGTGAGCGGCACGATTGCTGCCCTCGGAGGTGCTCCGATGGCTCTCGTCTATGCCCAGCACAGCGAGGCGCGAGACTTCCGAGGGCCCATGGGCATCTACCAAGCAGTCGGTTCGCTTCTCACCTTGATTGCATTGGTTGCCGCCAACAAAATGGGGTGGCACGAGGCTCGACTCGGCCTGCTCCTGCTTCCGCCCATCATCGTCGGCTCGATTGCAGCCCGCTGGGTAACGCCAGTTGTTGACCGGGGTTATCTGGCGCCGATCGTGCTTGGCCTGTCCGCGACGTCAGCCTTGGTGCTGCTGGTTGGCGAGCTTTGGTGAGGCCGATCGACGCCCAGATGCCGGCCTCGGAACCTGACCCGATCTGGCTCCTGGTGGCGGGCACCGTCATGCTCATGGGTGCAGGCGCAGCGGTATTCACGCTGATGGCCGACCTGCAGGAAACGCTTGGCTTCGCCGAATGGGGGTTCGGCGCTATTGCTTCGTCGTTCTTCTTGAGTTCGTTGGTCGCACAGGTGGGCCTGGCCTCGCTTGCCGACCGCGGCCATGCCCGACACATGTTGCTTGGTGCGCTCGTGTTGTCGATCGCCAGCTTGATCTGGTTCGCATTCGCGAAGGGCTTGGTTGGCCTTGTCGCAGCACGAGCCTTGCAAGGATTCGCGTTTGGTATTTGGGCACCAGCTGCTCGAGCGACGGCTGTCCGAGGTGAGACGACCCGCGCCGGTGAGCGTCTTGGCTTGATCGCTACGGGTGAGACCAGTGCGCTCGTTGTTGGTCCGCTTCTCGCCGCCGGATTGGCTTCGTTCACTGACCTACGTACTGCGTATTTGGTGTTTGCCGGGCTGGTCGCCGTCACCTTGGTCGGTGTGCGATCGCGTGCACGGCCGGACCAAGCTCGGCCGGGTACCGAGAATGGCCCGCTACGTCCGCTGGCGTCGCTGTCGCTGTTGCGACACCGACCGTCGTTGCAAGCCGCGGTGTTGGCCTTTGCCCTGTTCTTGCCGGTTGGTTTGTATGAAACCGTGTGGGCTGACTACGTGCAGGAACTGGGCGGAAGCACGACCATCATCGCTCTGTCGGTGGCGATCTACGGCTTTCCCTATGCCATCGTTGCTCCGTTTGGTGGTCGGCTTGGCGATCGTGTTGGTTCCGTGCGCGTTGCCCTTGTCGGCTCGGTATTGCTGGCGATAATCACACTGCTCACCGGGCTTCCTCGCACGCTCTGGATGTTGTTCGCCATTGGCGCGGTCGAGGCAACGATCAACGCCTGTGCGTACCCAAACGCGCTCGCGGCGATGGCCCACAGCTGTGGCGAAGACGACAAAGCCGCAGGGCAAGGCTTGGCTGGTGGTGCAGGTATTGCAGGCGCTGGGGTGATGGCTCTTGCTGCGGGTCCGTTGTGGCAGTGGGCAGGGCCGACGTGGTCGTTTGCCGCGGCGGCGAGTCTTGTTGCCACGGGTGGAATCACCGCATGGGCGATTGGCCGTGGAATCTGAGCGCGGTCAGGCTTGGTCGATCGCGAGAGCGCGTTTGAGAAACGCCACCTGCAACAACAGCAGGTTCTCGGCAACTGATTCTTGTGGCGTCATGTGGCTCACGCCTGATAGCGGCAGCACCTCGTGGGGGCGTCCGGCTTCGAGGAGCGCCCTCGAGAGCCGAAAGGTGTGAGCGGCGACGACATTGTCGTCAGCCAAGCCATGAATCAACATGAGCGGCCGGGTCAGGTCGGCGGCCATCGTAGACAGGTTGGTGCTGGCATAACCGTCTGGATTGTCTTCGGGGTGGCCCATGTACCGCTCGGTGTAGTGGGTGTCGTAGAGCTTCCAGTCGGTCACGGGAGCGCCGGCAACGGCAGCGTGGAAGACATCGGGGCGACGCAAGACGGCAAGCGCTGCGAGGTAGCCACCAAAGGACCAACCGCGAATGCCGACCCGGGTCATGTCGAACAGATCACCGTGCTGGTCTGCGGTGGCGTGCAGCGCCGCGACCTGATCGTCGAGCACGGTTGTTGCGAGGTCGCCAAGAATTTCTTGTTCGAACGATGGACCGCGAGCCGGGGTGCCGGAGCCGTCGGTGATGACGACTGCGAAACCCTGATCGGCGAACCACTGGCTTGCCGCGTACGGGGCCCGTGCTCTCAGCACGCGCAAGGCATGTGGGCCACCGTACGGATCGAGTAACACCGGCAGGGGAGTGCCATCGTGTTTCGACGGAAGCACCACAGCTGTGCGCAACTCGCGCGGCGTGGCCGACGAGATGGCGACGTTGAAATTGAGATCGGGGCGCTCGGCAAGGTTGTCGATCGTCAACGGTGCGTCGAGTAGCGAACTCGTGACGACTGCGGTCGACTGGGTGTCGGCGAGTGTGGAGCTGATGAGCACCTGGGTTGTGTCGTTACCAGTCCAACGATGCACGCCTGGCACTTCGCTGAGCCGCTCAAGGCCGGAACCATCGAGGGTCACCCGCCACACGTGTACTTCGGTCGAGTCTTCGGTGGCGGTAATCACCGCATGGGTCTTGGTGATGGTCTGTACGCCACGAACCTGCAGCCCGGCAGGTGTCACGGGCACTCCGTCGACCAGCAGACGACGTGTGTCCGCGTCGTGGTCGTCGCCGACGGTCACGAGCAGGTCGCCAGTTCGTTTCGGAACGCCCGACAGCAACTCGACCCAGCCTGGATCGGTCTGGCGATGTAGCTCGGTCACTGCACCTGTGTCGGCATCGACCGACAGCACGACAAGGGACTTCTGGTCTCGGGGCTGAACGGTGAGCGTGATGCCGTGCGTGCGAGTCCACGACGCGTTGGTCAGATACTCGTGTTCGCTCTGGCGCCAGTCGACGGCGACGGTGCTTCCGTCGAGACCGACAATGAACAAGTCGACCGTGGCATTGGTCTCGCCGGCCGCCGGGTATGGGATCGGTCGGGGAGTGACCGAAGCGTCGACAGGCTCACTTATGTGCCATGTCGCCACCGCTGAGGTGTCGACTCGGGCGACGAGCAAACGGTCGCTGTCGGGCGACCACCAGTGGCCACGACCCCGGCCCATCTCTTCGGCGGCCACAAACTCGGCGATACCCCAAGCGACCGATGGGTCTGAGTCGGGCTCGCTGGCGACAGCCCGGTCGCCGATCTCGTCACCGGTGACATAGAGCGCACCGTTCGCGTGATAGGCCACTCGCATTCCGTCGGGGGCAATGCGAGGGTCGAACGCGCCAGCAGTGGCGTTGAGTTCTGTTGTTTCGCCTGTCGCGTAGTCGGTGCGAAAGAGCCGCTGGCCGAGCGCAAACACGATGATGCCGTGCGACGAATGGGTCGTGTAGGTAACGATGCCGCCACCGGCTTCGCGTGCCCGTTCGCGGCGTGCCCGCTCGGCGGCGGTCATTTCTGTGCTTTCGGCAAGCAGCTCGACCGGGTCGACCAGCAGGCGCGGTTCGGTATGTGGCAGATCGAGGATCCAAAGCCGATTGATCGGATCGTCGCCAGCGGTCGAGCGGCAGAACAGAATGTGTTCGCCGCTGCGGCTAACGATGAAGTTTCGTGGAGCTCCCAGCGTGAACCGTTGGGTAGCGGCGTTGCGACGCGGGTAGCTCATGGGTTCAGACTCGACGCCAGATCGGCCCTGCTGCACTGTCTTCGATCTCGATGCCACGCTCGCTGAGCAGGTCGCGTATGCGGTCAGACTCGGCGAAGTCTTTCGAGTCGCGAGCAGCTTGCCGCTGAGCGACAAGGTCGTCGATCTCGGCGGCATCGTCGCCGGTGTCGGCGGCGGGTGGCACCAGGCCGAGCACCGCT
Source organism: uncultured Acidimicrobiales bacterium (assembly GCA_937991435.1). GTDB lineage: Bacteria > Actinomycetota > Acidimicrobiia > Acidimicrobiales > UBA10347 > UBA10347. The sequence continues at coordinate 1,377 of CALKPY010000028.1, read as the reverse complement.
GTCAGCTCGTCGATCGTGGCGCCGATGGCTGCGGCGCTGGCAAGGTCGTCGGCGTCGAGCGCGGTGTGGCCAGCGCGTACCAGCTCGAAGATCGTTGCCACCGCGGCTGGCGTGCCGAAATCGTTTTCCATCGCAGCGGTGAACGCTGCGATCTCATCGGGCAATGTCGTTGCTTCGGGCAGGTCGATAACGCTGACCCGTCGGGCAAAGGCATCGAACCGGTCGAGCGCCGCGGTAGCGCCTTGCATTGCCTCGTCGCCGAGTTCCATAACCCGTCGGTAATGGGTCTGCAACATGGCGAGGCGCAGGGCTCGTGGGTCCCACGTGTCGAGAACATCGCCGAGTGTGCGGAAGTTGTTCAGCGATTTCGACATCTTCTCGCCGCCAATGTTCAACATGGCACTGTGAATCCATCCACGAGCGAACCGGTGACCGCAGGCTTCTGATTCAGCGCGTTCGTTCTCATGGTGAGGGAACATCAAGTCGGTGCCGCCGCCGTGCAGATCGAATCCGTCGCCAAGAATGTCGAGTGCCATCGCGACACACTCGATGTGCCAGCCGGGTCGCCCGGGCCCCCACGGTGATTCCCAGGTCGGCTCGCCGGGTTTGGCGGCCTTCCACAATGCAAAGTCGAGCGGGTCGCGTTTGCGTTCGTCGACTTCGACACGTTGACCGGCGCCTTCGCGCAGGTCTTCGGCGCTGCGGTGCACGAGTGCGCCGTAGTCGTCTTCGAAACTTGCGACGTCGAAGTACACGCCACTGCCGTCGATCACGTACGCATGGTCGGTATCGATGAGCTGGGTGATCACGTCGAGCATCTGGTCGACGTATTCGGTCGCCCGGGGGCGATGATCAGGATCCGCGATTCCTAGGCGGTGCATCTGTTCGATGTAGGCCTCGGTATAGGTGGTGGCGATTGCTTCTTCGGTGGTGTTCTCGGCCGCAGCTCGAGCGATGATCTTGTCATCGATATCGGTGATGTTTGACACCAAGGTGACCTCGAGACCCTGCCACCTAAAGAACCGGGCAATCACGTCGTAGGTCAATTGCGTTCGGGCATGGCCGAGGTGAGGCACGTCATAGACGGTCGGGCCGCACGCGTAGATCGAGACCTTGCCCGGTTCGCGTGGCACGAACTCGACGATCTGGTTCGAAAGCGTGTCGAAGTACTGCATAGGTCACAACGCTAACTGGCATCACAGCGGGCTACGGTTCCATTTCCTGCCCACGTAGCTCAGTCGGATAGAGCGGGGACCTCCTAAGTCCTAGGCCGGGGGTTCGATTCCCTCCGTGGGCGCCAGTAGTCGTAACGATTCTTGCCGGTTTGCCAATTCCCAAATTGGACCATCACAGAGATATCGAAGACCCTTTCGGTAG
>CALKPY010000027.1 GCA_937991435.1 uncultured Acidimicrobiales bacterium | reverse complement strand
GCTTCCCAGGCTGCTTCCTTGTCACCGAGAATGTTGAGCGCACATTCGGTGGCGCCGGCGGCCTTGTAGGCCTCGAGCCCGGTGCGAATGGTGTCGGCATCGCCAATGAGCACCAGATCGCCTGGACCCTCTGCGCCTTCGCGATCGAGCATGGCCCGATACGACGGAAGCTGACCGTAGATCGCAAGATCAATATTGGCCTGGGCTCGTGCCGCGTCGATGTCGTCAGTGACCTGAATACCAACACCAGCAGCGATCTGAGGTTGATCGCCAAGTGCCGGGCGCACGTGAGACTCGATCGTCACCGGTCCGGTCATCCACGTGATCGTTCCGTGGGTGCGCTCGGCGGCCATCTTGAGCATCTTTGGGCCAAGCGCAGCGAGCATGACACCAGCCGGTTCGGCCTTGACGTTGATCTGGGTACGGGCAGTCACGAAGTCGCCTTCGGTCACGACTTTTTGATCGTTGAGCAGCGGGATTAGGGCGTCGAGGTATTGCAACATGTGGGTGTACGGCTTGTTCCACGGCACCCCGTAAACCATTTCGAGCACCGGCTCATGGTTCGTACCGATTCCGATCGTGAACCGGCCACCGCTGATGTTGTTGATCGTCAGCGACTGCTGCGCGAGCGTCTGCGGCAGCGTTGTCTGCATGGCCACGACCGAGGTGCCGAGCAGGATCCGAGGGACCTCACGGCCAACGACTGACAGCACCGAGATCGGGTCTGCGTTCATGATCTGCGGAGCCCAATAGCGGTGGAAGCCGCGGTCGTTTGCGCGCGATGCATTCGCGACGGCTTCGTCGACGGTATTGGTGGTGTCAAACAGCGAAAGCTTCATAGTCGTGTGCCTTTGTTGTGCGGAAGCTCACAGCGTGACACACATGACGTCGATGGCACGAACAGAGCGCGCTTGGTCCGCGAGCAACCCGTTTCGGATTTGGCATGACCGTGTTCAGGTTCGCAAATTGTCGTCGGCGAGGGCAACGCTGATTTCTTCGTAGTCAACGGTCCATAGGCGTGAGCGTTCGCCGTAGCACTTCCAGCCGAGCAGGCGCTGGGCTCGCTCTGACATCTGGCTGGCTGCCGACCAGGGTGTCGAAACCGGAAGTGCTTCTTCTGGGGTCAACCAGCCGAGCACAAATGAGACATGCAAACCGAGCCGCCACTGGTCGGCGGTGACGTTCGCTCCCCCGTTGTGAATCACCCGACCGCTGTAGATCAGACCATCACCGGCGGCCATCTCCGCGATCGCCACTTCACCGGGCGTCGCGACACGACCGAAGTCGGCCCACTTGTGACTGCCAGGAACCACACGAGTCGCGCCGTTGTCGACGGTGAAATCGTCGATGGCGTACATGCACGACACCGTCACCTCGGGACTGTCGGGCTGACACAGCGCCATCCAGTTGCCCGCGTCGCGGTGCGCCATCTGCTCGCTCTCGCCGGGACCGACGATCATCATCTGCCCGGTGTTCATCCAATAGTCATCACACGACGGCAACAGCGCCTCGTCGGCAACACCCAGCAGCGTGGGCGCAAGCAGGATCTCTTCAAAGGCCCGACTTCGCCACGCAAGTCGAGTGAAGCGCTTGGTCTGGCTTCCCCAGAACTCGGTCGTGCGGTCGGCGCCCGATCTAGCGCCAGGGCGATGCGTGGCGGTCGTGTCGGCGATCTCCGACTTGAAGCGCTCGATCGTGTCGGCGCTCAACAGTTCACGAACGATCACCCCACCGTCGCGGTCGAGATGCTCAAGCACCGTCGCCAGATCAGCATCAGCTGCGAGAACCACAAGATCAGCCACAGCCTGACTGTAAGCCAACGCGCTGCAGCCCCACCGGGAACGGTGCAGGGCTAGCGTTTGTTGCGATGGCGTCGACCAAGCTCAACGAACTCTTGGTGCAGGTGCGCTCCTGCACGGTTTGCGCCGAAGAGCTCGAAGCCGGACCGCGCCCCATCGTGCAGGTCGGCGCCAAAGCCCGCATCGTCATCATTGGCCAAGCGCCCGGTCGTCGAGTGCACGAATCAGGAGTCGCCTGGCATGACCCCAGCGGTGACCGGCTGCGTGACTGGCTCAACCTCACGCCAGAACAGTTCTACGACCCCGACCTTGTCGCCCTGATTCCCATGGGGTTCTGCTACCCCGGGTCAGCCTCATCGGGCGACAAGCCACCTCGACGAGAGTGCGCTCCACTATGGCACGAGCCGTTGCTCGCTCACCTGCCCGACGATCGGCTCGAGGTCATTATCGGCACGCACGCCCAAGCTCGCTACGTACCTGATCGCAAACCAACGCTCACCGAAACGGTGGCAGAGTGGCGCGAGTATCTACCGCGCCAGGTCGTGCTTCCGCATCCATCGCCACGCAACCAGGGCTGGTTCAAAAAGAACCCATGGTTCACCACCGACACGCTGCCCGCGGTTCAAGCACGAATCGCCGACGTGCTCGCCGCCGCCATCTAGGGGAAGCCCGACGTCGTCAACAACTACGGTGCGAGCATGACGCCAGCAGCCACCCCGGCCCCTCCGAGAAACGCGCGTGTGGTCTTGCTCGATTCGCTCAACCGGCACATGCTCGGCGCGTGGGGCAGCGGCGAGTTCGACACGCCGAATCTCGACCGGTTCGCCCGCCAGCACGCAACGAGCTTCACGAACCACATCACAGGATCGCTGCCATGCATGCCAGCCCGCCACGACCTGTTGTGTGGCTCGCTCGACTTCCTCTGGAAACCGTGGGGCTCCATCGAGTTGTGGGAAGCACCTATCACCCGAGTGCTCAGCCACGCCGGCGTCACCACCGCCCTTGTGACCGATCACCCACATCTGTTCGAGACCGGCGGAGAGAACTACCACACCGACTTTGACGGCTGGGATTATCTTCGTGGCCACGAAGGTGACCTCTGGCGTACCCATGCAGACCCAACATGGGCCGGAGCCCCCGCGCTTGCGGCACGGGCTGCGGGATGGTGGGCGAACCGGGTCTATGACATGCACGAATTCGAGCGGGGCTATGACCGCTCACGCACGTTCTTTCGCACCGAAGCTGACTGGCCGGGGCCGCGGACCATGACTGCAGCTGCGCGCTTTTTGACCGAAGCAACCCCACACCACGACCGCTGGTTCCTTTTCGTCGATGAGTTCGATCCGCATGAACCATTTGACACGCCAGAGCCGTGGGCGAGTCGCTACCACGACGGCGATACGCCTGACGAGTGGCTGATCTGGCCGCCCTACGTAAGCGGCGGCGTCAGCAAAGGCTCCATCTCCGCGGCGGAAGCGCAACAGATTCGCGCCAACTACGGCTCGAAGCTGGCCATGATCGATCACTGGTTCGGGCGGATCCTCGACGCGTTCGACGAACAGAACCTTTGGGCCGACACCGCGCTCATTCTGTGCACCGATCACGGTCATTACCTCGGCGAAGAGCGCGAGGGTCACGACATTTGGGGCAAGCCCGCCGTGGCCGGCTTCGAGCCACTCGTACACACGCCGCTCATGATCCACTGGCCGGGCGTCGACGGCGGCGACACCTGCGACGCGCTCACCACCAACGTTGATCTGTTCGCCACGGTCGCTGACATCTTCGACGCCGACGTACCGCAACAGACGCACGGCTATTCGCTCATGCCGCTGCTCGATGGCACCGAAACGTCAGTACGTGACTGGGCAATGGGTGGCTATTGGGGGCGCTGGGTGCAGATCACCGACGGCACCATGCGCTACACCCGAGGCGCCGTCGACTCGAACTACCCGCTGTCGATGTGGTCCAACCGGTGGTCGACGATGCCGCTGCATCTGCCGGGCTTCGACGGGCTTCCGGTGCCAGATTCACGGGCCGTTCTCGACACGATGCCAGGGTCAGACATACCGGTGATCCGGCAACCGTTCGCTCCGGGCGACAAGCTGCCGTTCTGGGCAGCACCAAACGCGTGCGTCGACAACCACCACCTGTACAACCTCGATGTCGATCCCGGCGAAGCCGAGAACCGCTGTGACGAATCCGCAGCGAACGCCATGGTCGATCTACTTCACTCGGCGCTGACCGAAGTCGAAGCTCCCAACGACCAGTTCGATCGCCTCGGACTGTCGTAGAGCCCGCACCAGGTTCGTGAGGTCGCTGCGAAGTAGCTTCGGCTCATGGACATCGACCGCTATGCCGAGGCCTTTGACGGGCTGACCTTCACGAATCCCGCCGATGGCGTGCTGCAGATCACGCTCGAAGGCCCCGGCCTGAACTCCGTCGACGAGCGTAAGCACCGCCAACTCGCCGACGTCTGGCTCACCATCGACCGCGACTGCGACGTACGGGTCGCCGTGCTCGCCGGCGCCGGTCGCGGCTTCAGTTCCGGTGGAAGCTTTGACCTCATCGAATCGATGATGAGCGACTACGGCCGCAGCCTCGAGGTACTCCGAGAAGCTCGCGACCTGGTGAACAACGTCATCAATTGTTCCAAGCCCGTAGTTTCGGCCATGTGGGGGCCAGCCGTTGGTGCGGGGCTCGTTGCCGGGCTGCTCGCCGACATCAGCATCGTCGGCTCCAACGCTCGCATCATCGACGGCCACACCCGTCTCGGAGTCGCCGCCGGCGACCACGCCGCAATCTGTTGGCCGATGCTTTGCGGCATGGCCAAAGCCAAGTACTACCTGCTCACGTGCCGAGACTTGTCAGGGGCAGAAGCCGAACGCATTGGTCTGGTGTCACTGTGCATCGACGACACCGACGGCCCGGAGCCAGTGCTGGCCGAAGCGCTTGCTGTGGCGACCGAGCTAGCCGAGGGCGCCCAACAGGCGATCAGATGGACAAAGCGCACGCTCAACCATGCTTATCGCATGCACGAGCCAGCATTCGACGCATCGCTCGCGTATGAGTTCCTCGGCTTCATGGGCCCCGACGCCAAAGAAGGGCTCGCGAGCCATAAGGAAAAGCGCGGCCCCGACTTCACCGGCGGCCCCACCAGCGAATAACGGTCTAGCCGTTGATCTGACCAGCGGGGCCTGGCAACGTCATGGCTGGCCGCCTGGGTTCGGCACCAAGTGATCGAACGTGCTGCTGGACCGAGTAGCGCGATAGTGCGCCACGATCGGCTCCAGATCAGTTGGGCTGGCTCCGTGCAGGATCACGCCGTTGCACCCAAGATCGAATTGCCCACGAACTGCGGCCACGCAAGCGGCCAGCGAACCAGTCGCCGCCGGTGCGAGCCATTCGTCGGG